>JAGRAE010000011.1 GCA_020435005.1 Bdellovibrionales bacterium | reverse complement strand
AGAAAATAATATAATAATAAAAAAATTTGATTTCATTTGTTTTCCCTTCAACTAATGCATTACAAAAGTATTATAAATAGGCCTTGCAATTCTATGCCAAAACTATTTTTAAGCTGTACTAAGGAGTAAATTAAGGAGGAGCGCATTGTTGTATAAAATTACAACCTATAATTGATTAAAAATTTAACAACTGAAAACATAAACAGCATCTTTAATTGCCATTCAGATTAATTAATATGCATGTTTTCATTTGTAATCTCAAAATAAGAAAATTTAAAATTTAAAATTTAAAATTTAAAACTTAAAACTTAAAACTTAAAACTTAAAACTTAAAACTTAAAACTTAAAACCTAAAACCTAAAACCTAAAACCTAAAACCTAAAACTGTCACTTAAATGGTCTTGCATGAAGTGCCTACTCACTCATTGCCGACAAAGATACATCTTAACCTAACATATCTAGCCTAATAGCAAGATACATCCGCAATTAACGGGAGTAATTAGTAAATCTTTTTGTTTCACTCATAGTCATTTAGAACCTTATAATTGACTACATCAATCTGTAACTTGGTCCAGCACCACCTTCTCTAGGCTGCCATCTTGGCCCTAAAACATCTGTTGCTTTACAGTCAATGCAATTGGGTGCATTGACAACTAACTTATCACCTTGTTTTTCGTAAACACCGGCGGGACACATATTAACATAAAACTCAGCGACCTCTGGTGGAATATCCGTACCAATTGTTAAGTGAGAAGGAATGTCATCACGTGTTTTATTGGAGGACATATAAACAGCATCGACTTTAGATAATCCGGTATCTTCAACTAAAGCCGTTGAATTTACAGTTTTTTCCTCAGCGGCATCTTCTTCATAGCCCTGACTATCACCAGGAAAAGCGCCACCTGTTAAAGTCATTAAGCCAGCTTTTATACCACCAGCAACAAAACCCGCCTTGAAAGCTTGGCGCATATTGCGCACCTTTTTTAAATCAGACCAAACATAACTTTCTTTCACTAACTTATCATAGTGACTTAAAATACCAGCATTATAATTTTTTTCTTTTAATGCTTTAAAAGCTGTACGAGCGGCATAGATTCCTGTTTGCATAGCATAGTGTATGCCTTTTAATGCCGGTACATTTACAAATCCGGCACAGTCTCCCGCAATGAGCAGACCATTGCCATGCAAAGTTTCTGGAAGAGCGTTTAATCCGCCTTCTGGAATTGTTTTAGCTCCCCACTCCAAACATTCACCTCCCTCTAGATATTCACTAAAAAGTGGATGTTGTTTCATTTTTTGTAGGAGTTTGTGAACATCTAAATTGTGTTCTTTGTAATCGAGGCCCACGACCAAACCTAGCGAAATCATATCCTCACCCATGGGGTACATCCAACTTCCACCAAAAGCAGAGTCGGGGAGTGGCCATCCTAAAGTATGAGTGACATATTCGGGAGCTTTTTTAACTTTCCATACTTCTTTTACTCCCAAAGCATATATTTGTGGGTACTTAGAGGATATTTTACTTTCTTGTAAATAAGCTTGGGTTAATAAACCACGTGTACCTTCGGTAAGAACAGTTACATTGGCAGTGACTTCTGTACCGGGCATAAATTGTTCACCTTGTGAGCCGTCGCGGTTTAAACCCATTGGAGCTGTGCGAACTCCAATAACATGATCATTTTCCATCATTAATGTATCAGCGGGAAAAGAAGTAAAAATGTTTACACCCATTTCTTCGGCTTTTTCACCCATCCAGCGAACTACTTCACAAATAGAAGCTACGTAGTTACCATGATTATTCATAGTCGGAGGGGCAGGCATTCTCATCATTCCCTGTTCACCCAATTTATAAAAGCGATCACCTTTGACTTGGCCTCGAAAAGGAAAGTCTTTTTCATTTAAACTTGGAAATAGTTCCTTAAGAGCTCTTGGGTTAATAACTGCTCCTGACAAGTTGTGTCCGCCTAAACTTTCAGCCTTTTCTAGTACACCAATTTCAACATCGCCAATATTTCCACCCTTTTCATTATCTTCTTTAACTAATTTAGCTAGCTCGATAGCACCAGCCAAACCCGCTGGGCCGGCTCCAACAAATAACACATCCATGGGAACTTGATCGTCGTGTCTAGGTGGGTTTTTAACGATGATTTTACTTAAATCTAATTTCGCTTGATAATCCAATGGTCGAAAATTTTTAGCCATCCAGTTCCTCCAAAATAATCCAGGCTGTTAAACACAAAAAAGCTAAATTTTTAAGTGGTTACGTGCAAGTCTTTATGCAGAAGTGGAGGTTAATTTTTAAAAATTTGTCGATTATTATTGATCAATTGCCGCAAAGCAATGTAGGCTGTTTGTGAAAAATATGAAAATTTTGCTGTTTACCTTTGGATGGTTGTCTTTTTTGTTAGGAGTCATAGGAGTTTTTGTACCCCTTCTGCCAACAACCCCTTTTATTATTTTGGCAGCTTGGTGCTTCTCAAAATCTTCAAAGAAGTTTCACGACTGGTTATTAAATCTACCTTATATGGGACCGGCTGTTAAAAATTGGTATGATTACAAAGTTATAAGTTTAAAAGCGAAAATAATTGCAACAGTTTTAATAATTTTAGCCATGGCCTATGTGGGAATATACTCAGTAGTTGCAATTTATGTGAAAGCCATTATGTTGACCGTTTGTAGTTCGGTTTTAACATATATTTGGTTGCAAAAATCAAATATTAGAAGAGGAGTTAATATGGAGTTTAGAGCTAGACATATTCTTGTTGAAAATAAACACGAAGCTGAAGATATTATTCGTCATTTAAATGATGGAAAAGAATTTTCAGAATTAGCTTCTAAATTTTCTAAATGTCCTTCTGGTCAAATGGGTGGCGATCTTGGAAATTTCCGCTTAGGTCAAATGGTCGCTCCTTTTGAAGAGGCAGTAAAAGGTCTAGAAGTTGGACAAGTTTCGCAACCTGTGCAAACTCAGTTTGGTTATCATATTATTGAGCGACTGGATGTTAACTGAAGATCAAGCCGCCCTCTTATTAGAACAATCTGACGTCGTTGCTATTCCTACTGAGACAGTTTACGGATTGGCAGCACGCATTGATCGTCCAGAGGCTATTGAAAAAATATTTCGTATTAAAGAACGACCTAGTTTTGATCCATTGATTGTTCATGTCAGTAGTATCGAACAAGCTAAATTGTATGCTAATGAGTGGACAGAGATTCATCAAAAACTTGCTTCTCAGTTTTGGCCTGGTCCATTAACCTTGGTCGTATCCAAAAACGATAAAGTCTCTACAGTCATCACTTCCGGTTTAGATAGTGTGGGTTTGCGATATCCCCAACATCTACTCACTTTAAGTTTGATTAATAAAATTGGTGTGCCCTTGGCAGCCCCCAGTGCAAATAAGTTTGGTAAAACTAGTCCTACCACGGCTCAACATGTAAAAGAAAGTTTACCAGAAGTTGAAATTTTAGATGGTGGAGATTGCAAGGTAGGAATAGAGTCAACCATAGTATCTATACAAAATGGAAGCTCAGTTAAAGTACAACTTTTGCGGCCGGGCATGATTCAATGGACTCAAATTAAGGAAGCATTGAGTGGTTTTCAAGTTGAGTTTATTGATTCAAATAAAAAAATTATGGCCCCGGGAAATTTAGAAGATCATTACATGCCTGAATTACCTTTAGTTTTAGTCGAAACTCAAGTTGCTAAATCAGAGTTAAAATTCAAAATTAAAGAAATTTATAAAAAAGAATTTAATAATTTTGTCGAGCTTATTTTATCGAAAGAAGCTGTCATTGCCGCGAGAGAATTGTATGCTCAACTTAGAAAATTGAGTCAAAGTCAGAGCGATGCTATTTATTTTCAGGTTGAAGAATACATGAAAAATGAAGACTGGTTGCCGATTATGGATCGTATAACTAAGGCCTCTACCTTTAAAATCTAATAAAAGGACCAAAATTAACAAAAAATCCTAAGGCCATGAAGCTGTCATCAGTTGGTTTGTTGTTGGGGTTGCTTTCACAGCCGCCATTTCCTGGATAGTTACAAGATTCAAATTCGGTTCCTGTATGACTGATTGTTCTTATTGCGCGACCCTCAAGTGAAAAATACAAACCTAACCAATCAAACCATCCACCAAATTCGAGTAGATAATCAATTCCCAAGGAAACGGAGAGTCCTAAATATTTTTCTTTACGGTTTAAAAATACATTTTCATTTATAAACTGACTGTGAATACCATAGCTCACTTCGTGAAGCCCTAGCAAATAATAAGTGGACCAGTTTCTTTTATGTCGACTTCGCAAGCCAATATCGGCACCCAATAATTCTAAATTATTGCTCGCATTAGGGTCAAAATCAGGTGGGCATATTTCTGTATCTGTAACGGGATCGTAATTACAGAAATTATTTCCATTTCTATTATTTGTTTCGCTGTAACGTAAAAGTCCAATTAAGGATTTATCGTTTTTTAGTTCCCAATGAAACATTAAACTTTCGCCTTCAAAGTCGACAGGGCCAGTGTCCATTTCTAATGTTTTTTCACTATGTGACATACTCCATTCTAAACTTTCTGTGTGCGAGAAGAGCCATCGACTCTTGTCATGGTGTGGTTTTAATTTCTCGGGTTTGTTCATCACTAACGATTCTTTTGGTCTAGGTCGTTTTTGTTCAAAATTCCAGACTTCTATGCTTTTGTTTTTTTGAGGTTGCCATAACTTGTTTTTTAGTTCGTACAAAGTATTAATTTTTAATTCTACATTCTGTGTGGAGACTTGTGCTTTTTTTACCAATAATTTGTTTCTGTAATAAAAAACTTCACCTTGGGTTATATCAAATTCATAACCATCAAAAAAAACTTTTTGTGTTTGATCATCAGGGCAAATCCATCGAGCACTTCCCCCTTCAACATACCATCGAGGTCGGTCAACTTCGACTGGCATGATAAGTTTTGCTGGTCCATACACGACCCCTACGCAGCGTTGAAAGCTTATAATTTTAATATAGCTTTTCGGAGATATTGAAATAACATCAGATAAATGCAAAAAAGACTTAAAAAGTATTTTTTCATTTTTGTCGCGATTGGGACGTTTTTCCCACTCAACTTGACCTTTGATAAATTGAACTAAACCGATAAAATCTGAATTATCTGGAGTTTGTAGGGGCTTTTCGTTTTGTGCCCAAGCATTAAAAGAAAAGCAGAGTGTAAGTAAAAATAAAAATTGATTAATCTTATTCATTATTTATTATTCTATTGTAAAATTTATGGCTATCAAGGTTTTTAAGATTTCAAATGTTTGCTGTCTATAATTCTGGTTGCTGTGCATTAGTGTTTTTAGTTGTACTTTACAAAAGGTATAAATATCGAAATTATATAAAAAATTTCTAAATTGGAGGTAAGTGTGAAGCGCAAACACCTAATTTCTGTTTTGTTGAGCCTAACTGCTGGTTTAATTGTTGCTTGTCAATCGGGCACTAAAGAGCCTCAATATGCTGACTTTGATAATGTAGTTGATACAATCACTGAAGTAGAACTTGGAAAAATGCTTTATTTTGATCCTCGCTTATCAAGTGACGGTACAGTTTCCTGTAATTCGTGTCATAATGTTATGAATGGCGGAACCGATAACCGATCATTTTCAGCAGGGGTAAAGGGACAATTGGGCGGGAGAAACTCTCCAACCGTATTAAACGCCGTATTTTTATCAGTTCAATTTTGGGATGGTCGTGAACCCAATTTGAAGGAACAAGCAAAGGGTCCACTTATAAATCCAGTTGAAATGGGCAATAAAAATCATGATGAAGTAATAAATCGTGTAAAGAAAATACCTGGCTATGTTCAAGCTTTTAAAACAGTATATCCGGGTAATGAGCCTTTAAATATAGAAAACTTAGCTACGGCTATTGCGGCTTATGAAAAGACTTTGACAACTCTAAATAGTCCATTTGATAAGTTCAATGCTGGTGATGAGACCGCCCTTAGTGAATTAGAAAAGAAGGGTTGGGAAACATTTAAAACGGTTGGTTGCACCACTTGTCATAGTGGCGATCATTTTGCTGGTCCACAATTGGCTGAGGGACAAGGTTTTTACATGAAGTTTCCACTTATTCCTAATACTTCCTATGACAAAAAATATAAGTTTTCAAAAGATAAAGGGCGCTATGATGTAACTAAAAGTAAATCTGATATGCATATGTTTAGAGTGCCCACATTGAGAAATGTAGCTTTAACAGCGCCTTATTTTCACAATGGAGCCGTTAGCACTTTAGATGAAGCTGTAAAGGTAATGGGAAAAACACAATTAAATAAAGATTTAAATGAAGAGGAAGTAAAAAGCATTGTGGCATTTTTAAATTCCTTAACGGGAAGTATTCCTACACAAATAGCTCCAGTATTGCCTCCAACTGTTGGATTTACAGTCAATTAAGGTTTCCTGTGAAAGTTTATTTAGATGGTAAATTAGTTGATCATGATAAAGCCACGGTATCTATATTTGACCGTGGCTTTTTATTTTCTGATAGTGTCTATGAAGTTATTCAGGTTTGTAATAATAAATTGTTTCTTTTTAATGAACATATAGAGAGATTGCACCGAAGTTTGAAAGAGTTGAATATTCCAATCCCTGCTGTTGATTTCTTGCAAATTTGTAGAAACTTATTAAAAGATCAAGAGATTGTATATGGTGGAATATACATTCAAGTTACCAGGGGACGCCAAGAAAATCGTAGTCACTTTTGGTACGGTCAAAACATAAAACCATTTGTAGTAGCTTTTGTGCAAGCGAGTCCTCCTAATTTGTATAAAAATTTAAAGGTAATTACTTATCCCGATTTGCGATGGCAAAGATGTGATATAAAAAGTAACTCATTATTAGCTAATGTCTTAGCTCGTGAAGAAGCAGCGGTCAGGGCTAGTGATGAGGCACTATTGATAAATGAGAGTGGCTTTATTAATGAAGGTTCAAGCACAAATGTATATATGATTAAACAGAACAAAGTGATTACACCTCCTTTAAGAGAAAATATTCTTCCTGGTGTAACACGAAAATTTTGTTTAGAGACTCTGATAAGTATGGGTATTACATGTGAAGAATCTACTCTAACAAAACAGGAACTTTTAACAGCTGATGAGATTTGGCTGAGTAGCTCAACAAAAGATGTGTTACCGGTTGAGGAACTTGATGGAAGTAAAATAAATTTTAACAGAGACAAAAGCTTATGGTTAAAGCTACATGAGAATTTTCAAAAAAGAAAAATTGATTTTTTAATTTAGAGTATGTGGACACAAAATGGCGACTATAGATATTAATGATGAAAGCTTTAGGGGTGTTTATCAGGATAACGACATTGTAATTTTAGATTTTTGGGCAGTTTGGTGTGGTCCATGCCACCAGTTTACACCAATTTTTGAAGAAGTTTCTAAAAAGTATCCTGAGATAATTTTTGGAAAAGTTGAAACTGAAGTTCAACAAAAACTTTCCTCTTATTTTGGAATACGCAGTATTCCGACAATAATAATAATTCGTGAACAATTAGAAGTTTTCCGTCACTCAGGTGTAATAGGTGAGCAGGATTTGGTGCGAATTATTGAGCAGGTTAAGAGTGCAGACATGAATGAAGTTCGTAAGCAAATTGAGCAAGAAGAAGACTAGTTTTTTTCTTCGATCTCATTTTTGTAGCTTCTTAAAAATAGTTTCAATTTCAGAAGGAATTTGCTTAAACCACTCTTGTGAGGGTTCTTCAGCCCTTACATAAAGTGTTCTATGCGGAAAAGGAATTTCGATGTTTTTTTCATCAAATGCAAGTTTAATTCGTCGATTAAACTCTCTACCTACAGCCCATTGTTCAAGTGGTTTTGTTTTAAAACGAGCTTTTATAATTAGTGAAGATTCAGCCAAATTATCTAGTCCAAAAATTTCTATTGGCTCCAATATTTTATTTTTAAATTCTGATTCTTTATAAAGTTTATCTGCTACTTCTTTTATAATTGAAATTGCAAAGTCTATATCAGTATTATAACTAACACCAATATCAAATACATATGAGGAATAATCTCTGGTCATGTTAGTTACGGTGTTAATATTGCCATTCCTCACAAAATGAACTTTTGCTGATAGGTCCCTGAGAGTAATTGTTCTTAAGTTAATATTTTCAACAAGTCCAGCATGACCATCTAAATCAACAATATCACCCACTCTTACCTGGTCTTCTAATAGAATAAAGAAACCACTTATTGTGTCTTTGACAAGTTCTTGTGCGCCAAAACCAACGGCTAAGCCAACAACTCCTGCAGTGGCAATAATTGGACCTAATTCTATTCCAAACTCACCGAGTACAAGCATGGTAGCTAATATACCTATGATAAGTTTTGATGCCATTTTTAAAATGTCGGTTAAGGTGGTCAATCGTGAATTGTTAATATCTGACTTTGCACGTTGTTTTAGAAAACGATCAATAAAGACGTTTATTATTTTAATGGATGTAAAAGCTAAAATTATAATAAACAGAATTCTTAATCCACCAGTTAATAACCAGTTGCCATAAGTTTTAATTGCATTATTAATACCATCAAGTATTTGTGAGTCCATGTTTTCCTTTAAAAAATATTTAAAGTTACTTTAATTATTCAACAACATCTAGGTTCTGTTAAAAGGTATAAGAAATCTTTTCTAAATTTATAAACATCTGTTTATAAATCTAAATAAAAGATGATGGAATATGTTTAGAAATAACCAAATTAATAAATTACGGTCTTAATGAGTTTAATCGTTTCGTTCTGATAATGTAGCAAACATTATGATGAACGCGAATACATACGGAATAAATTTATGGGTTGGTTGGCTAGCAATGGCTATTGGTATAGCTGTAGTTATTTATTTGGTCTCTCGTGCTGAAAGAGATTATACACAAAAAGTATCAGCAGAAGATATTTTAAAAAAAAGACTAGCACGAGGCGAAATCAATAAAGACGAGTATAGAGCTTTAAAAAATATGCTTACTCAAAATTAAAGACTCATAATTTATATTTTATAGATAAAGTGAGAGTAAATAGAGCACAAGTTTCTTCACCAAGTTTGTCTGGCACAAAAACTTTAATATTCATTGGAATGTTAACACGTTCCTTGGTTTGAATGGCTTGATCAACAGCCTTAGATATAGATTCACCATCTGAACAATAAAAAATAGCATCACTTTCACAGCGTTTTAAAAAATCACCTTTAACATCTTTAAATAAAAAGTGAATAGGTTTGTTTTTAAAAGCTTGCATAGCTAATAAGCCTCCAGCTAAGTCAGCTCCAATAGCTAGTGCACCAAAATACATACAATTGGCATGGTTTTTAGTAATTCTACTTAAGGGTATTTTAATTTTACATTCTTTATCGGTGAGGAGAATGACTTTAGGATTAACTATAAAAATAAGTGGAATTTTAAATAGGCCAAAACTTTTAACTTTCCATGTTGCAGAAATCCGTTTATCAGCCTGAAGACTAATTTGTCTAAATTTATCGTGAAGCCAACCATTCATTATTTAACAATATTATACACAATAGATAGTATACAATGATTGTATAAGCTTTTTAATATTGGGGTCTGCAATCTCATAATAAGTAAATTGATTTTGTTTTTGAGCTTTTACTAAGCCTTGAGCTTTCATTTTCCCCAAAAACTGAGATACGGCAGATTGTGAAGCCCCACTAAGCTTTTCAAGTTCGCCAACAGACTTTGGTTGGTCTGATAACTGGCAAAGAATAAGTAAGCGTTGAGGGTGCGAAAGCACCTTCAAAATATCGGCGACAAGTTCACACTTTTCTGGTGTTGGTATCTGACTTTGTTCCATAGTTTAATTATATGTAAATCAAAGGGCTTATGTCCAGATAAAGAAATCCTAAAATTATAAAACTGCTTTGTAACTCCTTATTTTATTGACATATTATTAATTCATAATGTAATTAATATATGTATTTTAAAAATACGTATTAATTTGAAGCATTTAAAGGCGAGGAGGATTGAATGGGTGAGGTTATAATTGATGTTAGGGAGCGGGATGAGTTTGATGCTGAGCATATTAAAAATTCAATTAATGTCCCTTTATCTACTTTTAGCTCTCAAGCACCTGGAATTTTAACTCAATTCATGGATAGAAAAGTTGTGATTATGTGTAGAAGTGGAAATCGTGCCAAGATGGCAAAGCAACAGGCCCTTCAACTCGGTTTTAGCCCTGATGCGGGCTACAGCATTTATGAAGGTGGAATAATTAAATGGAAAAGTGAAGGTAAAGAAACAATAGCTCAGAAAAAAGGGCATTTACCTCTATTAAGACAAACTCATCTTATTGCGGGAATGATGGCCTTTGTTGGCGTTTTGCTAGGATACACTGTTCATAATGGGTTTTTTGCTTTATCTGGCTTTGTGGGTTTAGGGATGACCTTCGCCGGTGCCACAGGAAATTGTTTACTATCTAATTTTTTAGCTTTTGCACCTTGGAATAAAAGCATTCCTGAAATTAAAAAAGAAGCTTGTATTGCTGGGACCGGAACTTCAAATTGCTCTAACTAAATTTAACTATATTGGAGTGTTTAAAATGAAAAATATGATATTTAGACAACTTTTCGATCAAGACAGTTGGACTTTTACTTATCTTTTGGCGGACCCTTTAACTAAAGAGGCAATAATGATAGACCCCGTTTATGAAAAGGCGGAAAGAGATTTAACTTTAATCAGAGAACTTGATTTAAAACTAAAATATACCATTGAAACACATACACACGCTGATCATATAACAGGCGCTGCCAAAATAAGTGCAGCTACTGGTGCAAAAAAGGTAGCTGGTAAACAATCTGGTGCTGTGTGTGCAGATATTCTAGTCGATGATGGAGATACATTAGAGTTTGGACCGTATATTGTAAAGTGTATATCTACACCTGGACATACAGATGGTTGTATGAGTTATTATGTGAGTGGCAGTTTATTTACAGGCGATGCATTGTTTGTTCGGGGTAATGGGAGAACCGATTTTCAACAAGGTTCACCTGAAAGACTTTTTGAGAGTATAACTCAAAAAATATATTCCCTTCCTGATGAAACTATAATTTATCCAGCTCATGATTACAAAGGACATTCTTTTAGTACAGTTGAAGAAGAAAAAAAGTTTAATCCAAGAATCAATGAAACTGTAACATTGGATCAATTTGTTAAAACAATGAATGGTCTCAATTTGCCAGATCCTAAGAAAATTCATGAGGCGGTGCCAGCAAATTTAGTTTGCGGAAATGTTTAAGGGCTAACCTACTTTCCTGTTGATAACTCATGAATTAATTACTTCTACCGTCTCGATAAGTTCAATAATTTTAAGAAGCTATGTCACTCGTTGGTGAATCCTTTTTAGTGTGCACACTAAAAAGGATTGCCGTCGAAAGTAGGGCGCAATAAAATGTTTAAGGACATATTTTTAGCTATAGGTTGATTTGACAAGTATTACTCAACAGAATTAAATCACCCTCTAGTAAAATTATATGTTTTTTAGATAATTTACTCAGCTCTTTTAAAAACTGAAAATTTGATAGTTCGTCTTTATTTTTTTCAGGATAATGATTCCTAAGTTTGTAAACTAAATCTAAATAGTTACTTATTCCTTGGGCTGCATCTGAGTAAATTGAATGGCTACCGATTAAGGCCTTAGTAACGCGAGAAGAATTTCTAATTTTTGAAAACGATTTTGTTAAATTAAAAACTTTGTTTTTTAAAGCCTGAAGGCTTAAAGGATCAAAGGATTTAGAATTTAAAAAGGTTTCTAATTGAGTAAGTTTGGCTAAATTACGTATTCTCAACATTTGAAGTACCAAGTTATCTGAAATATGTTTATTTTCTTTATGGAATTTCTCCAGAAAATTTTTAATACGACTCAGGTGAACAATAAGGAGCGTTGCATTCACAGAATTAGATACTAAGTAAGAACGCATATCAGCAGCATCTTCATAAAGTTCCGAGCTAGGATTCATTAAATAATTTAAAGAGACTTTAACTTCATGTCTTGCATCAATATCTTTTACTTCTGTTTGATCGATATGTATTTTTAAATTCTGTGCTAGATTATTAACTTCATCGAGTATTAATGTGTACATATTTGCCTGTAACTGAATAAGAGCCGAGGTGGAAGTACAGGATTGGCATACATTTTCACTGCCAAAAAGATTCTTATAGGAGTTGATTACAGGTATTAAGGCATCAATGGCTAAAACAGGTTTGTTTTTTTTAATTAGACTTGAATAGTCAAACGGTGTGTTTTGAGGATACTCAGCGTGGGACGGCATAGTCATGCTAAATAAAAAAAACAAACCTGTTAACAACAACCTAAAGCACATATCTTCTCCTTTTGACCTTAAATCACGAAAATCTAATGCAAAGCTAACACCAAGTCTATACATCTAGTAATTTTTGCTATTTAAGTTAAAAATTTGTGAATTTATGAACTTTTTCTTTTTTATTAACTTACATTTATTAAAAAAAAGTGACAATATTACGTATATTGTCACTTAAGATAAAATTTAAACATTTTGTTAAGACTTGTATTATATACTTATAATATGATTAGTTGTTTAATTTTGAATCAATATCATTTTGTAGTTTATGTCCTAATAAATGGACTTTGTTCATAAATGGTAAAAATTCATCTGATGCTCTCATATGTCTACGGTAAGTAAATTGACCGTCTATAAATTTTTGTATTTGTTCATTTAAAGGTACAAGTTGGCTTTTGAAATGTTTAATTAAAAACAACATAAATATAGGTGATGATACTGTTATTAATAAAACGCTAGCTATGCAAATTAAAATAACATTTTCTACAAGAGGAATCATATTTACTTGATCTGTATTATTTAATCCCAGTGCTGCATAGTTAAGGATAATATCGTGAAAATTTATTAATAATAGACTTACTGCAGCGGCAAGTGCTATATAGGCTGCCGACAGCATCCCTATCATTATATTCACCGTAAAATACTTTTTTATTCTTCTCATTAAATTCATAATTAATTCCCCTCTATCTTAGAACAATACTAATGCAAAATGGAGAGCCAACTCTTATAGCGTTTATTTTATTTATAGTGTTTAGTGTTTAAACAAAACTCTATGAACTAGTTAAATAAATGTATATACAAATCATATGTCTCATTATGAGAATAAAGTTATAAACTTAAGGCAATAGTCTGTTTCGGAAGCTATCATCAGGAAGTTTACAAGCATCGTACTTGCCAAAAACTCTATATCTATTGCTCGAGACTATATCATACAAGTAATCTCTTAATACAAGTGGGAGTATTTTAAATAAAAGTAAGGCTTTCCATGCACCACCGATATTTTTAAAAACATTGAAGATGGCATCTGATTTTTCAAACATTTCACCTTGATCTATCACAATGATGCTATTTAAGTTGCTTACGACATTTTTAGGTAAAATCTTTTTAGCTGTATGTCCTTGTAAGGGTGATATTTTGAATACGCTTTTTTTATCAATCCAGAGCAAGAAAATAACAAACCTATTACATAGTCCACAGACGCCATCATAAAATAGTATAGGCTGATTCAAATCAGATTTAATATTCATACTTAAAAAATATCATGTGACGCCGATATTTGTCACTTAGTGAATAATTTACCCAGAATATTTCTTCTACATACATTTAAATAGGTAAAAATAATGGAATGGAGCTTGCGTGGGTATTTACTAGAACGTTTCCTAACTTAACCAATGAGGAGTGTAATATGGGAACATTGGATACTATGAATGCCATTTCACAAGCTTTTACGGCCGGTGGAATTTGGATGTGGGCTATTTTAGCAGCACAAGTTGTGTCGATAGCAATAATTATAGAAAGAGCATTTAGTCTCTATATATTGAGAACCCCCGTGCAAAAGAATATTGTACTAAGATTTGAAAAAGACATTAAATCTGGAAATTTAAAAAGTTCATTAAACGCAAATTCTACAACTGGTCGAAATCCAATTTATAATGTTGTTAGAGCAGGAGCAATTGCTGCGGATAGTTTGGGTGGTAGAGAAGAGATTCAAGCAAAAATGGATGAAGTTTTGCTTAGTGAATCAGAAAAATTAGATAAAAGAACAGGCTATCTTCCTATGCTAGGCAATGTTGGTACATTGTTAGGGTTATTAGGTACGATAGTAGGTCTTATTCAAGCCTTTTCATCCGTTGCCAACAATGTAAATCCCGTTGAGAAAGCAGCCGCTCTAACCCATGGTATATCAATGGCTATGAATACAACAGCTTATGGCTTGATTATGGCAATACCTGCACTAGTTGGATTTGCGGTTTTACAAGGACGAACTAAAACACTTAATGAAGATTTAAAACAGGCAGCACAAAAAGCGGCTAATTGGTTAAGTTTTAACTTTACAGGTGTTCCTACTTCGAAAGTGCGTAAAAAATCTGTTTAAGTTTGGAGTTGTTAAGTGAGTGATAAACAAAGTTTTGAATTAGATTTAATGCCTGTCATATCCTTATTAGCAGTTATTATTAGCTTCTTATTGCTGACGTCAGTATGGATACATATAAGTTCTCTTGAAATATCACAAGCTCTAGGCACCGATTCAGATAGGAAAGTAGAGCCCACACTTTCAGCAAGTTTTGAAGGCTCTAACATTAAATTTGAAGTAAAAGATAGTACTGTTATATCTAAAGGTAAGCGTAGCTTATCTATTAATGATTGGAAAGAAATTGAGTCGTACTCTAATTATCTTGTTAAAAAAGATCCACGTATAAAAATTGCTATGATTCTTCCTGCAGGTGCTTCTAAGTATCAAGATATTGTTCGACTAATAGATGTATTTAAAGCTAGAGGCATAATAGATGTTGGAATAGCCCCCTTATAGAGGTTCATATGGATAATGAAATTGGTAAAACAAAAATTTTAGATTCTCCTTTAAAAAATTCTTCGATATTAAACTATAATAAAACTATTGAATCTAAGTCTCTTGCTGTTCCTTTAATTTTAACTCCACTTGTTGATGCATTTGCTATCTTAGTTATTTACTTGTTAGTTAACTCAACAGCCACTCAACATGAAGTAAAAATTGATGATACAATCAGCTTACCAACAGCCTCAAGCACAAAGAATATTGAAAGCGGAGTGATAGTTAAAATTAAGAACGGACACTTTGTTATTCAAGAAAAAATAGTGTCAGCGACAAATCTTACTAATGCACTTAGAGCCATCATGGCAAAACAAGATCCTCAAAAAGTCCCCTATCTTATTGTTGAAGCTGACAAGGAATCAGAATTTGAAAAATTAAGTCCCATAATGTTAGCAAGTTCAAATGTGGGGTTTGAGAAAATAAAGCTAGCCGTAGTCCAAGGAGAAGTTAAGTGAAGGATTTTACACTTCACATTTTTATAACTATTGCATTAATTTTCTTTTTTAGAAACGTTCTTGCAATTGAAGCCATGGATATGGATTCGTTAAATAACGTAATTTTTAAATTAGAGAAAGCACTGCCTCTTGTTAAAGAAGATTCAGTTAAAGGGGAAGCATTAATAGGTAGAATAGCAGATTTGTACTCAGAAAGAGCTAGAAAAAAATTTATAAAAGAAATTGATGAAAACTGCAAAAACTGCTTAAAGAGTAAAGAAGATAGAATTAAAGCTATAAGTTTGTATAAAAAGTTATTAAGTTTATCAAAAAATTCTAAAGTCCAACACATAGCTATTTTCCAGATGGCACATCTATATAGAATGACTGGACAGGATAAGCGAGCTGAAAATTTATTTGAAAACATCATTAATAAAAAAACTATAACTAATCCCAAAATTATTGCAGAAGCACATGCTGGTTTAGTTGAGATTTATTATGCTAGGGGCTTGTTTCACAAAGCATTAAACCATGCCAACCAAGCCTTGAAAATTGATCAGTTAAAATCGCCTGGATTAATAGTATATAGAAAAGCTTGGTGTTTATTGAATGTTGGTAAACACTCAGAGGCTAAAAATACTTTAGTAAAATTATTAAAAACACCAAGGCTTATTTCACTTGAAACAAAAGAGGGGTTTGAGCTTGATATATCTTTTCAACAAGATATTGCTAGAGATCTTTCTGTATTTTATGCTCGTGGTAAAGTTACAAATAAAGATATTAAAGAATTATTAGAAATCAGTCCAACAGGAAAAGCTTATGATAATTTATTTTATCTTGGACAAGAATTAAGCAGACTAGGTACTTATTCCAGCGCATTATTGGTTTGGGAAAATGTTTTAAATAGTAAAGAAATTACTAATGATCAGAAATTAGAGGTATTGATTCGACTAGCTGAGTTACATTTAATTGCAGCTAAGTATAATAAATCAGTAGCTTCATTTGTTGAGGCCATTAATTTTTGGAAAAAAAATGGATGTAAAGACAAGGTAGACTGTGAAGCCTTGCGAATTCGAGCAAAAAACCATGTTATAAACTGGCACAAGCAAAGAGGAAAAAAAATATCAGAAAATTTATTAAATACATATATTGCGTATATTTCTTTATTTGATGATGACTATGAAATGATTTTAAGGGCTGCAACTATTGCTAAATCATTAAATCAATTTAAAAAATCTCAAGAATTGTTCAGATTGGCTTCCCATAGAGCCATCGATAGAGCTAAAAAAGGTCCGGCATTTGAAGCTGCGTTAGTTGGAGAAATAGAGGCTGCAGAATCCTCTAATAATAATAATTCAAAGAAAGAAGCTTATGAATATTATTTAGAAGTTAATGCAAAAGGACCAAAAGCGATTGAAGTAAATTATCAAATGGCTCATTTGTTTTCTTCGAAAAAAGAATATTTAAAAGCAGCTGACAGTTTTTACTTCGTTGCAACCAGAAAAACCTCAAAATATAAGGGATTGAAGAAAAAAGCAGCAGAGTTGGTGATAGACAATCTTGTATTAGCTAAAAATTATGAAAAATTGGAGAAGGTTGCGATTGAATTTTCAAAATTATTTAAAAGTAAGGAAAAAGAATTTAAATCACACGCACGCAAAGCAAGTTTAATTTTAGCCTTAAACATAGTTGACGATAAGAATGCAACTCGAGAAATTAATGAGAAAGCATTTCAAAGATTATCTGGTATTTCTTTAATTGGATCAGATAAAAAAGAAAAAATACAAATTTATAAAGCAAAAATAGTAATCGCTGAGAGACTTAATGACATCAGTAATTTAATTGCTGCAGCCACAGGGTTATATAAAATTCCTAAACTATCTGTACATGATAATGATTTTGCACTTAATTATTTGGTTTGGGGTAATGAGCTAAAATCAAATTTTAAAAAGTCATACTTGTATGCACGTAAAATTAAGAATACTAGCATGAATAAAACGGAGCATTCAATCTGGCTAGGTATGCTAGCCGAGCTAGCTAAAATGCCTTATGAAAAGTATTATAATGATTTTATTAGATATACTAATAGTAGAAAACAAGCTAATTCAATCAGAGCGAAATTCATTTTGGAATCAAAAAAGCCATGGCAACTATTAAGTAAAAACTATAATAAATTAAAATTCACCCCAGATATACTAAGTGATTTAGCTTTGGAATTGTATGCAAATTCTAAAGAACAGAAAAAAGTCAAAACGATAATAAAAACTACTAGTATTAAAAAAACAAATTCAGCAAGAATAATTATGAGAGAACTTTATTTAAATGAGTATATGAAATTATTAAATGAGGTTAAGAATCACAAAATACATTCACAAAGCCAATATTTGCTTAAGAAATCACTAAATAAGAGATTAAATTTATTAAAACTCTTAGAAAAGAAGGCCAATGAAGCCATCTTTTCACAAGATTGGCTTTCACAATTATATTCTCTTGAGAATTTAAAGCAGGAAAATCTGAGAATTGCTAACGAGATCACGTCTCTACCTGTACCTAAAAACATAAATAAAATTCAAGCCAATGAATTTGTAAGGGCATTAAATGAAAAAGCAAAGCCCTTTATAGTAAAAGCACAAAGTATTGACAAAAAAACACAGTCATTTTGGGATAACAATGCTTTGTTTACAAGTTTAGAAGAAGATATTAAGTCAACCTCTATCAAAGTTAGTGAGTTATTAAAAAATGAGCTTAAGTTATTATTAGAGCTAGCACCTAACAGCATGAAAAATAAACTGAGTAATATAAGTAAAATTAAAACTAATAAATACGTTAATAATAGTGACTTAAGAAAAGCCTGGCAGGATTTAAAAAATAATCCTCTCGATAGTAATGTTTTGTTACATTTAAAAGAATTAGAAGAAAGAAACAATTCACATACTATTGTAGCTTACTTGGATATTAGATTGGCAAAACTAGACAATTGGAGTTTAAAATGAAGAGCTTGTTGATTGTATTAATATTTTTTTCTTCTAATTGCTTTGCAGACTCGAAGAATAAAAAATCAAGTTTAGGAACTAACTTTGAGTTTTCTGAAGCTGATGTGAATGGTAGATACAATACGTCAGGTGAAGGATTGTCAATTGTTGAAGATGAAAAGTCCATTTTAGATTTATTAGCGCTTAGAAAAAATTTTAAAGATAGAGTTAAAACAAACCTAAGGGTCCAAAAATGAATCACGAAAGATATGCTTTTCTTAATTCAGATAACAAAATAGTAAGGAATATTATATGGCAGGGTTCTAGTGCCGTAATAATTCGTGTGGTTGGATCTAATAGAATTGAACTTGTATCTGAAACAAGTTTACTTCTTTTAGATAAAGATACATATGATATTGTTTCTAAAGTTACGAAAGCTCAAATCAAAAGCAAACCTCTTAAAATTAATAGTAAAATAAAATTAGTACAAGTTAGAGACAATCATGGCTATATTCCGTCTGTATACGTTAAAGAAGAATCTGATAATTACAATAATATTTTAAGATGGACAACACTTGGACATATGCTCGCGTTGTTGGTTTTACTTCTTGTTGGATATTTCTATAAAGAACCAAAGCCAAACGAAGCTGTAGTAGTTAAAGTTTTTAAACAAAATAGAAATAATGTAAATAATAAAGTTGTCAAAGTAAGTAAAAATAAAATAATTAAAAAGAAAAAGTATAAGTACAACAAAAAGCGTAAGTTAACTAAAATTGGTGTTGTAAGTAAAAGTATAAAAAGAAATAAAAGAATTAAAAATAAAGGCAATAACAAAGTTTCAGATAATAGTCTATTGGCTGCTTTAAATGGATTGCATTCAGGAGCCGCTAAGAGTAATTTAGATCTTGGATCTATCAATGGAAAAAAAGCAAAAGTTATAAACACTGGAAAAGTTGGCGGACATCAAAGAGTAGTTATTGGAAAGGGTTTGGTTGCCTCACAAGTTGGTTCTGGTGCTAATATTGGGGCTGTTGAAGGATTTAAAACTAAAGGCCAGGGTGGTGGAAACAATGGCTATGGAAGAATATCTATAAGTGGTTCCGCAAAGTACTATACTGCCCCGTTGAGAGAAGAAGCTTTTATCGAAGGGGGATTGGATAAATCACAGATAGATGCCGTTGTAAAAAGAAACCTTGGTCAAGTTATTTATTGCTATGAAAAGGGATTACAAAAAGAGCCAGATCTCTCAGGACGTGTAGCAGTAAGATTTATAATAGCTGCTTCTGGAAAAGTTAGTTTTGCCAAAGTTCATAGTACAAGTTTAAGGTCTAAACCAGTTGAATCATGTATTGTTTCAAAGCTTAAAACATGGAAATTTCCCAAGCCATATGGTCAAGTTAACGTAAAAGTAACCTATCCATTCAGCCTGAGAAGGCTTGGTGCTACACATATTAGCAAGAGGTCATTATGAATAAAATCTTAATTTTATTTTTATCATTTGGCTTATATGCTTGCGCACCAGAAAATGATCCCACTTCAAAATATGATGCGAACAAATATGTTCCACTCAAAGAAAAAAACATAGTAGAACAAAAATATTTGCCTAATGATGCGATAAAACTAAGCGTAGAAAGTCAGCCCCAGTGGGAAATCGGAAAAATAAATAAAATTAAAGTAATTTTAAATATTAAATTGGTTGAATTGGTTGATCCAGTAATAAAGGTAAAAGTTGGTAAAAACTCTGAAATACCTAAATGGATGACTTTTAGTTTAGATAGTCAAAAAAACAGTCAGTATGAATATATCTTATCAGGCAATCCAGAAAATAGAGTCAATGAAGAAAATAATGTCAGTGAGTATGAGATTGAATTTTTACTGTCATACAATAAAGAGAAAACGAGTGCACGTACTATTGAATTGTTAAAGTTTTATCAAAGCCAAAATTCACATTTAGTTAGTATTGGAATTAAGAAAAATAGGAGTGAAAAATGAAATTGGCATTAGTGGTATTTATTATTTTTTATATGTTTCAGGCTACTTATGCTAGTGATTTAAGCAAGGATTTGGATTCTTTAGGAGCAGACAAGGCCATTTTAAAACGAGCTAGGGCATTGGATCCTAAGAATAGACTTCGTGTAGTTCAAAAAAGGAAAGTTAATAGGAATTGGCGTGTTGAGTTTGGTGCCAACTATTCAATGGTTGAAGGTGGTAACCCATTCTTAAATAGTTCAGCAGTAGGTGGAATTGCAGAATTACACATTTCTCCAAAATTTTCATTGGGCGTTAGGTATGCCAATTTTGATAATAAGTTAAACAGTGAAGCAGAAAACAGATATGAAATTGCTGAAAAAAATCCTTATACAAAAGACAGCATTGTGCCAGAAATTGATAGTCCCTTCAATTCAACACATGGCGTGCTTAGTTGGTACCCTATATATGGCAAAATGAATATGTTAGATCTTGGAATCTCACAATTTGATATTTATTTATTGGGAGGATATGGACAAGTTAATTTAAAATCTGGATCAAGCACAAGTTGGACAGTTGGTGGAGGGATTGGTGTTTGGTTGAGCCAACATTTATCATCAAGATTTGAAGTCAGACAAATGAGCTATCAAGATCAAGTAACTACAGGTTCTAGAAATATGGATATGACTTTTGTTTCACTAGCAATAGGGGTATTGTTGTGAGAAAAGTACTTATTGCGCTGTGCTTTTTAGCTGCTGCCATTTCAATTAATTATTCACATGCTACTAATAAGGATGATTACAATTGGCAACTTGCTAGAAAGTTGATACTAAGTAATAAGCCTATTCAAGCCATATCAGTTTTAAATTCACTTTTAAGAAAAAGTGATCTTTCATCTGATATAGATAAAAATCAAGTTTACCTGACTTTAGGAAGAGCTTTTTACCAATTAGAAAATTACGTTGAATCAATTAAAAATTATCAAAATATAACTAAATCATCAGATTTTTGGCCTTTAGCTGTTGAAGAAATGGCTTGGGCCTATGTTGCATTAGGTAAAGAAGAAATGGCATTGGCAAAATTGCAATCATTAATGACACCTATTTTTGATCAGGTTATTGGCCCTGAACCTTATTTTTTAAAAGCTTTCGCTCATCTTAAAATTTGTGATTATATAGGTGTGTTTAAAACAACGGATCATTTTAAAAAAAGATATAAAGATAGAATTCTAAATTTAGAGAATTTAGTAAAAAATAATGGAAAACATAGTGAATCTATTCAATTAATAACTATGGGTAAAAATGGCAACCTATCTTTTGATTTACTAACTAAAAAATTAGAGGCATTTCCATTTATGTTTCATAGAGATAAGTATTTGCAAAGATATTTTGAGGAACTAAAAAGGAAGTCAAAAAGTGCTGAGATAAGTATCTTTAAACGGTTAAAATACTTGGCCCAAAGAGATTTGCAAGAAATTAGAAAAAATTTAAAGTTACTTCATTTAATTGAGGCAGAAGCAATTCAAAGAGTTCATATTGCTTATGAACCAAATAATAAATTTAGAAATCATGCAAATTTTGGTGGGTCTGAATGGTTAAAATTCCCAAGTCAAGGTGAGGAAATTTGGATAGATGAAATTGATAAATTTCATGTTCAAGTTAAAGATTGTCCAAAACTCGAAGGAAGAAAAAAATGGGCCAAAAAATAATTATATACTTTTTTAGTATGTTGACTATAATTGCTTGTTCTGAAACTGAAACCCCTTTATTAATGGATCCACCTAAAGAGGTAAAAGTTGTCGAAACAAAGGCATTGCCGCCGATTCAGAAAATGAAAACCAAAGTAGACATAATATTTATGCTTGATAACTCTAATAGCATGAAAAATGAAATCGAAAAGATTAAGGAAAATGCACATAAATTTACAGATAACCTAAAAAAGTTTCCACAAGTGGACCCACATATTGGCGTAATCTATACTTTTGATTCTAGCCGATACACAAATGATCCTAATAATTCTCGTAGTGTTTTAAAGTTTCATCCATTAAATGGACGTCTCCAGTTTTTTGATAAAGGCGAGCTTGTATTTTTGAATCAAAATAAAAGTAAAAGATTTCTAACAAAAAAAGATTTAAATATTTTACCTGAATATTTTAATATTGAAGTGCCATTTATCGCAGTTAAGAATGATAAAAAGCAAGAATTTCCCATAGGACCTGAAATAGAGGAAATGTTTAGTCCTCTAGTCGCAGCCACTCAAAATAATACAGAAAATAATGGTTTTTTTCGTGAAGACGCATTGTTAGTTATTGTTTTTGTTACAGATGCTGAAACGGGTGATATCCCATTAAATAAACAAAAATCACAACCTGATCTAATTAATACTGTAGAAAATATTTCTCCTATGGACTTATATAATCAATTGTTTACATTTAAGAGCGGAAAAGCGGCAAATCTTTTGGCCTATGGTGTGTTATGTAATATTGGTGATTCAGAATGTCAGAATAAAGGAATAGAGCATGATGCAGAAAAAATAAGATCATTTATTAATATAGTTCATGACAAAAGAAGAGCCTCATTGCAAGCGCGAGTGAAAGATGCCACTCAAGCTGACAAAATGCTCGAGTCTCTTAGAATTTTGAATTTACACTCTGATGATTGGGGTGAAAAGTTAGCCAGCATTGGTGAAGCTATTAGTAAGGAAACAATTATGAGACCAATTTATTTGAATTTTATACCTGAAACTAAAGAAGTTACTGATAAAGATTCAAATAAATATATTTTTGTTCCACAAATCAAAGTTAAACTGGGCGAGCAAATATTAGAGTATGGAAAAGATTGGTATTACGATGCTGCCGAAAACTCTGTAACACTTTTACCTCCAGTATTAGAAATTAAAAATAAAAATAATTTAGATTTTTCAGTTACTGGAATCGCAGTGGAAACTGGGCCAAATACAAAAGCAATAAAATTGTAACAGAACAGTTTTTAGTTTGAGTTTCCTGACTTAAACACCTTCCAAAATTTGGACTCAGATGAAAGCAATAGCTTAGTATCCTTTGGTAATTTATCATAGGCCTCTAGACTGCGAATAAACCTATAAAAGCTAGGGTCTTGGCTCAAAGCTTTGGCATAAACAGATATCGCTTCGGCTTCCGCATTACCTCGAACCTGTTGAACCTTTCTATATGCCTCAGACTCAATGGTTTGAAGATCTTTTTGCGTTTTACCCTCAATCTTTGCCTTTTCACCCTTACCATAGGAACGAATCCGCTCTGCAATCCGCTCTCTCTCTGAAATCATACGTCCGTAAACTTTTTGTTGGACGCTGTCTTCGTATGAAATGCGTTTTAGTTGCACGTCAATAAGTTGAATGCCCAATGGGACTAGTTCTTGACGTGCTTTTTCAATAATCAATTCACTTAGTTTTTCTCGACCAATTTGAATGCTTTCAATTTCACCAATAAATTCTTCTTGTTCATTGAAAACCCCTTCTTGTTGCGCAGCTTTGGTGGCTTTATTACGATTTTCAATAATTTCAAGAATCTGGTTACTGTTGCGAACGGCCTCTACAAGATTGTGATTAGAAATAACATCGCGAGTGATCCCATCAAGTATAGCATCTAGACGTGATCTTGCACCTCGCTCATCCTGAACTGTTTGGATAAATTTTAACGGGTCAACAATTTTCCAGCGAGCAGTAGTGTCGACTTCAATATACTTTTTATCTTTAGTGGGAATTTGATTGGGAAAACCATCCCAACTTAAAATTCTTAAATCAATTCTACGTACCTCTTGAATAAACGGCAGTTTAAAATGCAAACCGGCTTCATTGACGCTGCGAATGGGTTTACCAAACTGAGTAATTACTGCTTGACGTCCTTCAGGGATGACAAATGTGGAGGCAAAGCTCAAAATGACGAGTGCTATAGCGATAGCCACTATAATAAAAATTTTATTTTGTAAATTACTTGCCATCTTTTAATCCTCCATAAACGGGAAGTAATCCCTTAACTTCAGGGTCTACGACTGTGACATTTTCTATACGTTTTAAAGCCTTTTCTATACTCTCAATATACATGCGGTCTCGGGTGATTTGTGGTGCTTTTCTATAAGCCAGTAGTAGCGCGCGAAATCTTTCTGCGTCACCTTTTGCACGATTAAGTACGGCTTCGGCAAAACCCTCAGCATTGGCAATATTTTTTTCTGCTTTTCCACGAGCTTCGGGAATAAGAGTATTATAATGTTTTTCCGCTTGATTGATGGCTTGCTCTTGTTCTTGTTTAGCTTCGTTAACTTCGTTAAATGAAGGTTTGACGGGCTCTGGAGGATTTACGTCTTGTAGTTTAATAGAGACGACTTTAACCCCCATATCATAATTATCTAAAATATCTTGAGTTAACTGTTTAGCTTCATCGGCTATTTCTGTTCGACCAACAGTTAAAACATCATTTACCAAACGATCGCCAACAACTCGCCTCATGATCGCTTCAGAAATATCTCTAATATTTTGAATTGGGTCACGAATATGAAATAAAAACTTTTTGGGTTCAGCAATTTGAAATTGGGTAATCCACTCCACATCAGCCACATTCAAATCACCAGAAAGCATCAGAGATTCTTCATCGAAGCCCTTTTGATCATAAGAAGTTCGCTTGCCACTAACACTACGGGTACGAAATCCAAATTCCTCTTGAAGTATAAGTTTAGTTTTAACTTTAATCGCGTTGTCTATGCCAAAGGGAAATTTAATGTGAAGTCCTGGAGGACTTGTTTTTACATACTTACCAAAGCGTAAAAGTACGGCTTCTTCGTCGGGTTGGACAGTGTAGAAAGAGCTATAGCCGACCCAAAATAATAAAATTAAACCCACTACTGAAAAAATATATTTTTTATTTTTTTGTAGATCTTGAATTAATTTTTCAACATCATTGCGTGGGTATTGATTGTAAACATTCATAGTGACCTCATGTTTTTAAATAACATTTATTAAATTGGGTCGAAAAATAATTTTTCTTAAATACTTTTTTCTTTGGACAATAAATTATTTCTTGAGTTGTGATGCAAGTCTTAGACATATATTGACCTCAAGCAGCAAATAAGATAGATAAAAAATGTGTTAATAATACTTCGTTATATAATTTTAATTTCTATATTCTATTTTTTATTTCGTCGTTTAAAAGTACTTTTCTCTTATTCGACAGCTAAAAATGGACCACGAGGTTCACAAAATTCTGAAAATAGAAAAAATCAATACCACGAAAAGAAAAGTCCCTATGAAATATTAGAAATTTCTAGAGGAGCTAGCAAAGAACAGATAAAATTAGCCTATAAAAAATTGATGTCTCAATACCACCCGGATAAGGTGGCTCATTTAGGGGCCGACCTCCAAGCTTTGGCTATGAAAAAAACACAAGAGATTACATGGGCTTACAAGCAGCTACAGCCTTGAAAAAGCGCTTGTCACAACCCTGCAAACAGAGTATACACATTAACAAATAATAATTGCTGAGAACGGCTTAAGAGCGAGTCCGCCGCCCTCTCAGGAAGGAGCACAAAATGAAGCAAAAAACCCACAGTGGAGCCAAAAAGCGTTTCCGCGTAAAACCTGGTGGTAAAATCAAAAGAAAAAAACCTGGCATGCGTCACTTACTTTCGCACATGTCTTCAAAGCGTAAACGTCACCTCGGTACTACGGCTTATGTTGATTCGGCCAATGAGTATCAAGTGAAAAGACAGTTAGTGATATAAGGAGAGACTGAGATGCGTGTTAAAAGAGGAATAAAAGCTCGTAGAAGAAGAAATAAGGTATTGGAAAGAGCCAGTGGTTATTATGGCGCGAATTCGAGATTATTTTCTGTAGCAAAAGAAAAGAATGATCGTGCTCTTGTTTATGCTTACCGCGATCGACGTGTTAAAAAACGTGAGTTCAGACAGTTATGGACGCAAAGAATTAATGCTGCGGCTCGTTTAAACGGTACGAACTACTCTCGTTTGATTTGTGCTTTAAAGAAAGCCAATGTGGAGCTAGATCGCAAAATTTTAGCAGATATGGCTGTTAACGATGCGGCTGGTTTTACAGCATTAGTTCAAAAAGTTCTTCCATCTGCCTAAGTCGGGACTGGAGAGCATTTTGAGTGATATTAATAACACTCACACAGGCCATCACGAAAAATTGGAGCTGTTTACACAACGTAAACAAGATCATATCCGTTTATCATTAGATGATAGCCATCAAACTCAGGGGCAATCAGAAATAGATAAAGTGGAATTGATTCATGAAGCTCTACCTGAAATTAATTTCGAAGAAATCCACATCTCTCAACAACGTTTGGGAGATGAGGGTAAAACACCTTTTCTTATTTCTTCTATGACTGCCGGTCACAATGATTCCTCACGTTTAAATGCCTTATTGGCAAAAGCTGCCAGCGAAAAAGGTTGGTTAATGGGAGTTGGTTCACAGAGAAGAGAACTAGGAGATGAAAAAGCGGCTGAGGAATGGCGTCGGGTGCGAGCCCAGGCCCCACAAGCCGAATTATTGGGAAATATTGGAATATCTCAACTCATATACACATCTGTAGATAAAATTGAAAAACTTGTGGACTCACTAGAAGCAAAAGCCATGATTGTTCATACCAACCCTTTACAAGAAGCACTTCAAGTAGAGGGAACTCCGTATTTTAAAGGCGGGTTAAAAGCTCTTGAGCAATTAGTTAAACAGCTCAGTGTTCCCGTTATTCTAAAAGAAACCGGCTGTGGATTTTCACAAAGAACTTTAAAGCAAGTTCGTGAAGCGGGTGTTGATGTGGTAGATGTGAGTGGATTGGGTGGAACTCATTGGGGGCGCATTGAAGCTTCTCGTGCGGGTCAAGATTCTTTGCAAGAGCGAGCCGGAGCAAATTTTGCAAACTGGGGTATTTCCACTTTACAATCTTTAATCAATGCCAAGGAAGTAAAAGGTGAATTTGAAATATGGGCTTCCGGGGGTGTTCGTACAGGTATAGATGCCGCTAAATACTTAGCCATGGGAGCTAAAGTTGTAGGTTTTGCCCAGCCAATTATTAAAGCAGCCATGGAAAGTGAAGAGGCTTTGAACCAATTTATGGAACAGGTCGAGTACGAATTAAAAATTGCCATGTTTTGCACAGGCTGTGTCAGTTTGCAAAACCTCTATCAGAAAGGTGTTTGGACATGGAAACAACATTGAATAATGAAACTAATAACACCAATACTAGTTTAAAACTCATTGAGAAATATAATGAGGTATTTCAAGGGTTTTCAAAATTAGACAGAGATGAGCGTTTAAAAAGTTTGATTAAATTAGGTTCATTAACAGGTGAAGATGTCGAGTTCTTAAAAGCGGGTTCACCTATTGATATTGAACTTGCAGAAAAATTTATTGAAAATGTTATTGGCTACTTCCCTATGTCTATCGGTGTGGCTACAAACTTTATTATCGATAAAAAGCCCTACGTTATTCCCATGGCTGTCGAAGAAACTTCAATAATTGCAGCAGCTAGTAAAACGGCTAAATGGTTGCGTGAAAAAGGTGAAATAAAAACAGAAATATTTGGCCAAGATATACTTGGGCAAATTCAATTAGCTGTTGTTAAGGATTTTTTAGCCTTCAAAAGTAAGATTTTATTGCACAAAGAAAAACTCATTGAATTAGCTAATATGGAAGTTGGAAAAGGATTAGTACGTCGAGGTGGTGGGGTTAATGATATAGAAGTTCGTCATTTAAAAAGACCCGACGGAAAAGATATGGCTGTTGTTCATGTTAGGGCTAACCCTTGTGATGCCATGGGTGCGAACATCATGAACCAAATATGTGAATACTTAAAACCTAAAATTGAAGAGTTAACTAATGAAAAAGTAACAATGTGTATACTTTCAAATTTGGTTGATACAAAAGTGACTCGCGCCAAAATTATTGTTAGAGATGTTGAACCTGAATTGGCTGAAAAAATAGAAGAAGGTTCTTTGTTTGCAGAATTAGACCCATACCGTGCTGCCACTAATAATAAAGGGGTCTTAAATGGAATTGACCCAATATTAATTGCAACAGGTAATGATTGGCGAGCCGTGGAAGCTGGAATTCATGCTTATGCAGCCCGAGACGGGCAATATAGATCGATTACACGCTGGAAAAGAGATGGCAAAAATTTAGTGGGATTATTTGAAGCTCCAGTTATTTTAGGTGTTGTGGGTGGAGTGACTAAATTACATCCTATTGCGCGAATGAGCTTGCGTATGATGGGCATAGAAACGGCTAGCGAATTATCGAGAGTCTGTGCTGCCGTGGGATTGGCCACCAATTTAGGAGCCATAAAAGCACTTACAACAGTTGGCATAATTGAGGGGCACATGAAACTTCATATCAAGAATTTAACAATAGGGGCTGGAGCCAAAGAGAAAGAAATTCCTATTGTACAGAAAAAATTAGAAGAAATTTTACTGATGACAAAAAGAATTTCTCTGCACAATGCCATTGAAGTTTTACGTGAATTAAGAGACTCCAAAGGGGCAAGTTCTCCTCAGGAAACACAGGTCTAATGGACTATCTTTTTAAAGCTCCTTCAAAAACTTTTTTAGTTGGAGAGTATGCTGTTCTAAAAGGTGGGACCGCTCTCGTTTTAAATACAGATCCCTTATTTCAGATGAGTGTTTCAGCCAGTGTTGAAAACGATTGCAAAGGCATTCATCCTTTAAGCCCTGCAGGAAAATGGTTGAGATCACGGGCCGTTTTTTTTAAAGGTTTGAAAATTGAATTTATCGATCCATGGCAAGAACGAGGAGGTTATGGTGCCTCTAGTGCTCAATTTTTATTTATGCATGCCCTTTCGAGCTTGTTAAACGGACAAGCTCCATTTGCTGATTCTGAAAGGTATATTCATCAATTAATTTCAGATTTTCACTCTCTTTACGACAATGAATCGGGCTTTCTTCCTAGCGGTGTTGATCTAATCTCTCAATACTTGGGGGGTGTGAGTGCAATTAATGAAGATCGTACAAAGTCAGTGGCAATTAGTTGGCCATTTACCTTCAAAAATTTTTTAATTTTTAAAACAGGTTACAAAGTCAAATCTCACGAACATTTAAGTGATATTCATGATGAAAACTTATTACCTTTGATTGAGATCAGTAAAAAAAGTCAGTTTTTGTTTCAGAATGCCGAATGGAGTGCTTTTGTTGAAAGCATT
The DNA here is from genome assembly GCA_020435005.1 of Bdellovibrionales bacterium. GTDB lineage: Bacteria > Bdellovibrionota > Bdellovibrionia > Bdellovibrionales > UBA1609 > JACKAN01. The sequence continues at coordinate 5,967 of JAGRAE010000011.1, read as the reverse complement.
AAAAGTTATCAACAACAATTAATTGTAAATAAGTGGACCTGTGAAAAGTCCATTGAACTCATTAATCAAATAAAGTCCTGGCCAGAAGTGGAAGTAGTTAAAGGTTGTGGTGCACAAGGGGCAGATACTATTGTGTTATTGTGTGATGATTCTTTGAGTATTGGGCTGAAGGAGAAATGTAGAGGTTTAGGTTTAGAGTATGTGGCGGACAAAATGAATCTGTCTCGTGGATTTGGCTTTGAAGCTATAAACAAATTAAAATCTACTAATAGTGAATTTAAATTTACAAATTTTAATGAGGAGATGGAAGCAACTTTTGGAGATCGAGAATTATGAAATCTTGGCAAGCATCAGCCCCATCTAATATAGCGCTTATAAAGTATATGGGGAAAGTTGACTCCACACAAAATTTACCTACAAATTCATCCATTTCATTAACTTTAAATAAGCTCTTAACTTATGTTCATATAACAGAAGATGATAAAGATCAGTGGCTACCTTTACAGAAAGAAAATACTTTTAAAATAGAATTGAGTGAAAAGGGTGAGAAAAGATTTTTAAGTAATTGGTTGCGCTTAAAGCAATACTTCCAAATTGAAGGAAATTATTTAATTCAATCGGCAAGCAATTTCCCAGCAGATTGCGGTATCGCCAGTTCAGCTTCTAGCTTTGCAGCTTTAACTATGGCCGCCTTTAATGTGGCTCAAGATAAAGGTAGTCAAAATTTAGATATTAATAAAGTTAAATTGGCTGAATTAAGTCGAGAAGCCTCAGGTTCTTCCTGCCGTTCATTTTTTGAACCTTTCTGTGTTTGGTCGGATTCAATTAGCAAATTTTATAGCGCATATGAAAATTTATTCCATTTTGTCGTTATAGTTAATGGAGAAAAAAAGAAAGTAAGCTCTAGTGATGCACATAAGTTAGTTGTTACTAGTGATTTGTTTAAAGGACGACCAGAACGAGCCAATCATAGACTCGAACTTGTTAAGAACTTACTCAATGAAAAAAGTTTAAGTTCATGGGAAAAACTTTATGAAGTGTGTTGGCAAGAGTTTTGGGACATGCATGCATTGTTTGAAACTTCTCAGCCGCCTTTTGGATATTTAACTACCGGTAGTATAGAAGTGTTAAATTTGACAAGAAATTTATGGCAAACCTTTAAAGATGGGCCCATAGTAACGATGGATGCGGGTCCTAATATACACTTTATTTGGCGTCAGGATCAACACTCTATTGCATTAGCCTTCAAAGCTGAATTGGAGAAAAGTAATTATAAGGTGATTGTTGGCAATGAATGAGTTTAAATCAGAGTCTTATGCAAAGTGTATAATTGCTGGGGAGCATTCTGTATTGAGAGGGCACTCAGCTCTCGTAGTTCCAGTAAAATCTCGTGCCTTAAAGGCTCATTGGTCTCTCGATGATAAATCATTAGAGTTAGAATTTTCAGGAAAGTATGGCCGTGAGCTCTCACTTATTTTTGGTGGTGCTTTAGATCAAGCCTGCAAAAACTTAGGGATTAAGCGAAACAAACTAAAGGGGAAATGGCGCTTAGAAAATGAAATTCAATTAGGTGGTGGCCTTGGAGCTTCTGCCGCCATCTGTGTGACTATAGCTAGATATTTTGTTTCCATCGCTTGTTTGAAAGAGTCTGAAGTTTATAAGTTCTCTCAAGAATTAGAAGATTTGTTTCATGGGGAGAGCAGTGGGGTGGACATTGCTGCTTCTATGAATAAGCAACCTATTCAATTCGCGAGAAATGAATCTCCACAAAAGTTAGAAGTGTGTTGGAACCCTCATCTTTATTTAAGTTACAGTGGTCATAAGGGTTTAACTTCTGAATGTGTAGAACAGGTCAAAAATTTCATTCTAGAAAAGCCAGAAAGAGCACGTGAATTAGATGGTAAAATGCAGGAATCTGTGGAAATGGCGACAAGAAGTTTAGGTCTAGGTGAAAGGCTAGGTTTTCAACAATTAAAAACTTCTTTAGATATTGCTAATTCCTGTTTTGAAGAATGGGGGTTAATTGATTCACAAATGCGTGAGGAAATGAATCGATTAAAATCTATGGGAGCCAGTGCTATAAAGCCTACGGGATCTGGTCGTGGTGGTTACATTCTTAGTTTATGGGGTGAAGCTCAATCATTGGCCGATAAAAGTTTTATTCCTCTAGATATGGTCTAATGTTTACAAATTGGTTTATTGTTTTTTGCCATTTCTGGCTTATAGTCTAGAGCCTTTTTTCTTAAATATATTTAAAATAATAATTATGAAAAAATTTTTGATAATTATTATTATTCAATCTTCTTTTTTATCAATAGCCTGTGGTGCTTTTAATTACAAACCTAAAAAAATAAAAATAAAAAAAAATAGAACAGTTACCTTACCTTTCCAAAAAACTATAATTGCTGTTGAAAAAAACTTTGCAAATACAAACTGCCGGAAAAATGAATACTTTTCTAGCTGTTTTAACTGGACAGAAAATAAGTGTAAACAAATGAGTAAAAAAAGTTTTCAATATTGTAAAGCACAACAATTATCAAAAAAGGTATTTAAAAGTGAAGATGAAGCTTTGATATATTTTTCAAGAATTGGCCGATGTGTTGGTAATAAAATGGATAAAGAAGTTACAGCCTATAAAATAAATAGCCAAAAGTGTAAGGATGTCAGATTGTGGTTGTAAACTATATTTTACTGATAACTATTTATTTTATGTGTAACGTTTCTTGGGGACGTGACTCTCAATCGTCAACATCGAATAATTTAGCAATAAATGATTCTTGGTGTACAGAAACTCAAAACTATCCATTATTTAAAAAAATGGTTAATAACTATAAATTGCAAAAATCTTGTCAGTGGTTAACTGAACATGATTGTTCATTAATAGCAGGCACAACAGCTGTGGCAGCTACGGTAGCTGCCCATCGTGCAAGAAAAACATTTTTGGATACTCAACGAAAACCTTTAATTTCTTGTCAAACAGCAACTTACTTAAAGAACAATAAGTATTTTAATGTTTTTTTTAAATTTATTGGTTGGAATATAGCAAATGCTGCAAGCAATTTATGTCAGTTAGATCCCAGCACAAGACATAAAATGAACTTCATGGCCAGTCGTATGGCCAATGATTTAATTCCTGATTTAGAGCAGGCTACGAAAGTATATAATGAACATGATATTAAATTAAAACAAGCACAAGAAAGAATTGTAGCGGAATTAAATAATATTGAAAAAAAATTTCCCAATCTGGATATGACTACAGCCAATAGAAGCGTGGATCGTATGGGTCTTGGAAAAATTCAAGAGATGTTAGATAGAGAAAGTGGTTCAGCACGTGGCGGCTGGAATCCTTATTTAAAAGAAAAGGCGGCTCGTTTAAGAGAGGAATTTTTACAAGCTAAATCAAATCCTCAAAAGATAAATATGGCAGCCATTGAAATTCGTGAGTTTATAGTTACTAATTTCCCTGAAGATGAATTGGAAAGAGTAGGGGGAATGAGCTGGCGTGAAGAATTTAAAGAATTACAAAAGAGTAGTAATAAACATTTAGAGTTATTAGATAACCTAGAAAGAAATTCTGTCGATAAGAATAAGTCCATTTCTGAATTAGAAACATGGTGTATAAGAAATGAAAAGAAATGTAACTCAGAACTAAAATCACAAATTAAAAGTTATAAACAAACATCTCAAGATATTATTCAATCCAGTCGCAAAGCAAACGTTTTAAAGATTAGGCATGCCCACTTATCTTCTGTTGTTGAAGATATTAGACGATTGGGGCCGAGACTTTCTGTTGAACAAGCTCGCGAACTATTGATGCGTTTGAGTGAAAATGTAGACCAAAAATACTTTATTTTTAACGACTTTAAACAAGTCGCGAGCAGTTTAGGTCAAGATGTTGGCAAACTAAAATCTCTTGGAAATGTTGCTAGTGGTTTAAGAGGATCTCAATTAAAGCAATTAAATGGAACGGCTGTTAATACTCAAGAATTAAATGAGTTGTTTTCAAAAAATAATTACAGAAATCTATTAGGCTTGGGTTTGGGTAAAGTGGGACAGAAGTCAGCTAGTATAGCTGTTTTGGGGCTTACAAGCGTAAAAAGTGTGCTGGCAGCTCCAGCCAAAGCTCTTGAATTTATAGTGACTCCTGGTAATAATTTTGACCCCGAACAATGCCAACACGATATCATTACTTCACCTTATGTAAATTTGGATGAAAGCTGTTCACCAACAACAGATTTTACGGAAGGAATAGATGCCTTACTGGATTCATCTGTCGATGAAATTATTCAGCATTGTAAGGACTATCCCGTAGTTTGTGATGTTTTAAAGAAGAATTTACCTCTTACAGGGCCACAACGTTGGCAAATTAAAAAATGTAATAAAAATGATATTGGTGAGCTTATTGGTTATGAAGCTGAGCAAAGAGATAAGCGTGATGTAAAGCTAAATTGGTCTGTGACTTCTGAGGCACCAGGTGGTGCAATGACTGTTTATTCCCTTTCAAAAACTAGTTCAAGTAATATTCCTAATAGTGCATGGAAGGCTTTATTGGGTGAGAGTGGAGAGCCAATAAAGATACGATTGTCCAAAACTCCGATAATGTCTATGAAGCGCAAACGGTATCAAGCACTAGCTTTGAACGATTCTAAATTATATTATCAATTAGATCCCAATAAACTTTTAGAAGAAGGTAGCAGTATTTTTGACTGGAATAAGTTAAAAGAAGGGTCAAGAGCTTACAAAGCAGCATTGGCAACTACACAGATGAGGCTAAATAAACTTTCACATACAAATTTAAAAAGTTGTTGTTTGAATTATACTGATGAATGCAAGGATTATGGTTTTGTATCACCTGGAAATAGTAACTCAATTAGGGAAAATAAAAGTAACAAAAAAGTTCAATAATTTATTTTCTATCTGCTCTTCGGCGGGTATTTTTTCGGCCAACTTGGTTTTGATAGGCCATGTTGCCAAAGTTTTCTTTTGCGGCTTTATTATAAGCTAATGCGGCTTTGTCCTCTGAACCAAATAAACCGACTAAATGGCACTTGCCATCAATATAAATATCAGCGCGCCATTTTCTGCGCGTATTGTCCCAAAAAACTCCTTTGTATTGGGAGCTGGATTCTTGCTGAACTCTTTTGGGTAACATTTGTTGGCGTTCGGCCATGGTGCATACAATTAAATTATTTCTGCGGTAATCGAGGTCACCTCTGCGGGGATAAACCAACTTCCCTTTAGGTGGATTTAATAAATATTTACCAAGAGTAATTTGGCGAGGACCGTCTGTTGTGGAAATTGTAGCTACAACTGAGGGTCTGTTGCTGTTTTTTCTTCTTAAGACACGCCAAGTGTGTTTTTTAACTTTTTTGAGGTCTTTTTTACTAATTTTGACTTTAGAACCATCTTTTAAAACGATATATGTCCAATCAACTTCACTCATAAGTCTATGTTAGTAGTAAATAAAATTAAAATAAAGTACTAAGTAAAGGTTTATTCAAAAAAATCTCATTTTGGTGCAATTTTTGAAAATTTTCAGGGAACCTGGCCAGTTTAATTTTCAGCGATTATGACCGCATCGGTTTTAGCCGGCTAATTTCTTAGCTTTTTTTATTTTGACCAACTTTATAGGCTTATTTGCAAAATATGACTGCCAATCACCCCATTTATTAAAACGAAGCTCTATACGGGCTTTTGCGATGCTGTATTTGAGGTCGTCTACAATAAGCCACTTCTCACCCTTAATACTCACAGTGTGGTCCCTGCCAACGATCCTATGCTCTTTCATACAAAACACTTCATCAAGATCCGCTTCAGCAGGAGCTGCTTTAAAGGCACTGACATGGTTTTCTGCTTTGACCATAAACTTTATATTATACTGAGGTAAATAAACATTCTTTAAGTACTGATTGGCGCCGGTCATGGAGCCAATACCTTCAAGCCTTAACTCTGCTACGAGCCTGTCTT
>JAGRAE010000119.1 GCA_020435005.1 Bdellovibrionales bacterium | reverse complement strand
CCTCTGTATTTGAAGCCTTTTCATCTGAAACTAGATCAAGAAAGCCAAAGTTTGCAGAATAAAGACTATCCGAGCCTTCTTTTACCGAGTGATGCGCTTCATCTTTCACATCATAAGTCATTTTCGTCATAGATTTAAAACCAAGCAACTGATCTACTTTTGTTATGTCTATATCTTCACCGTATTTGTCTGAGTAAATTTCAACTATTTGCGCGTTAGTTGGCGGATAAGAGTGAATTTGATACCACTTATATTGAATTGCTTCGACCCTATTGAGCTTTACTTCATCCCCTCTGGCACTCCAAATAGATTTATTTTTAAAAATAAATCTATCCATTCGACTTTTCATAATAGTCCAAGCCAAGGGCGAAAACATCCAAGGCAAATTATAGTCATAGTCTTCGATGGCGCGATTCAAGCCTATCATGGCCTCTTGAACTAATTCATCAAACTCTATGTAAGCTGTAAAATCTTTGTAAATAAAAGCCAGCTTATAAGCTAAACGTTTATAGGCACCTAAAAGAACTTTGCCTGTTATATCTTTCAGGCTTATGATATCAGACTTATGAATTTTCTTTTTGAGAATGAGTTTTAATAGCCTTACCTCTTCATCAGTTTCGATAATAGTTAACTTTTCAGGGTCATTCATTGCACGTTCTTTCATAATGAAAAGCGTGTCAATCTCAGCTTTAGAGAAGTGATAGCCATTGGCATCGGGTAACATCTTATTGTAGTAATCGATAACACTAGTAATTGAAGAACTTGAGGATAGTCCTTTATCGCACTCTTTATCATATAAAGTTTCAATGTGTGAAGAATCAAAAATATTGTCTAAGACTAATTCACTTACACGACTATCGGTCGCCCAGGTAATTGAGAAATTAAGACTTATCAGAATAAAAATTAAAAATGGCATAACAATGATTTCTCTTTGCAAGATAGATACCTAGTTTCAGTAGCATAACAGTAAATTAACGACAGAAACATGTAAATTCATTAGACATTTCCCGAAATTGTCAATTCCCGTAATCATTTTTTAAATAACATTTGGTAACCTCCATTATAGTTACCAACGTTTGAATAGCCCATTAATGTCAATGCCGCAGCTACCGCTCCTGAGCGTATTCCTTGATTGCTAATGGTAATGATTCTGTCCGTTGCACTGACACCAAAACTAGACAGTTCCTTCTTGATTTTAAAATTGGGTCTTCCCACCTCAGATATGAATTTCTCCCAAGGAATATTGATTGCATTAATGTCAAAGCTTCCACCGTCTGTTTTTTGGAAATACTCTCTCTGACTTCTCACATCGATAAGATAAACCTTACCTTTAAGGCTTGCCGGAGCCATGGCTTTTCTAATTTCCTCTTTTGTCGAAATGAGTGAACTCACTAAATTTGGCTTCCACATCTTAGCATTCTTTTTAGGTGGACTTTGCTCATTGGTCATAGGAGCTTTTTGAAAATAACTCAAACCTGCAAATTGCACATTTTTAATTCCAATATACAATAAAGTCCAAGTCAGACGAGCCTCTTCTCCAGCTCCTTGTAAACCATTACCTAGCACAATCACTTTAGTCTCAGGCCCTAATCCTTTACGAGCCAATCGACGGGTCACTTTAAATAAATCTTCATTAAGCAATCCTCTGTGTATAGCTCCGGGACGGCTGAACTCATCCCACTGCAAAGAAATAGATTGAGGAATATGCGATAATGAGTAATCAAACTGGGAACGCGCATCGATTACAAAAGTAGAGTCATCAATGACAAGCGGACTTCGCGCTCCCTCAACTAGTCCAGAAATATTGAGTTGTTGGGATTGATATATTTTTGTAGGTGGTTTTACCGTAGAACAACCTGTAAAAAACAACAACGTCAAAACTAAAAATTTCAATGGGTACCTGCAAAAGTGTCCATAACCCCTTGCAATAACTTTATCGCTTCGGCTTTGGGTCGTTGAAAAGCATTACGCCCCATTATACTGCCAAAAGCGCCACCTTGCGCCAGGCCCTTCACTTCTTCCATTATTTCTTCCGTGCTTTTAGCTGCTCCACCGCTAAAAATCACAATGCGTTTACCATTAAATGAAGACTCAACAACGTGGCGAGTTCTATCAGCTAAACTTTCTATACGAATATTATTTTTTTCAAAAACTTTTTTAGCATCGGCTTGTTCAATATGGGCTGTTGGTGGTTTAACTTTAATAATATGAGCCCCCAATTGTGCAGCTATTTGTGCAGCGTAGGCGACAACATCAACGGCCGTCTCACCTTCTTTAGAAATGTCTTTACCACGCGGGTAAGACCAAATAACAGTTGGAAGTCCTGCTGACTTAGCTGCCTTTGAAGCTTCAGCAATTTCTTCGTACATGTTTTTTCTATTTTCGCTTCCTGGGTAAATAGTAAAACCAATGGCCGCACAACCCAATCTCAAAGCGTCATCAACATAAGAAGTTAAAGCAGAAATGGGGCCATCTTTATCAGAGTAGAGTGAATCTGAATTGTTAATTTTTAAAATTAAGGGAATCTCACCTGCAAAATCTCTTGCACCTGCCTCGATAAAACCTAAAGGAGCGGCATAGGCATTACAACCTGATTCAATGGCTAGTTCAAAATGATAATAAGGATCATAGCCATCAGGATTAACAGAAAAACTTCTTGCCGGTCCGTGTTCGAAACCCTGATCAACTGGTAAAATAACCATTTTTCCCTTACCGGCCAATCGACCTGTATTCATGATACGGGCTAAGTTTGTTAATACTCCTGGATTGTCAGAACCATACCAACTTAAAATCTCTCTAACTCTGGGTGTCATGCTAATACCTCTTTCTATAATAGGAATCATTTCTATCATAAAGTAGTTTTATGATTCAACTCCTTAAAAGTCGCTTAACACCCTTTAAACATACTGCCTTTCGCAACTTTTTTATTGTCCAATCAGTTTCGCTCATAGGGAGTTGGTCTCACGATTTAGCACGAGCCTACATAGTAATTGAAATGATGGGGCAAGCCGGTGCCTTGGGCTCTTTAATGTTAGCTGTCGCTATTCCAAGTTTGTTTTTAATGATGCATGGTGGAGTTCTCGTCGACCGTATTGATGCTCGTCGCCTTATGATATTCACCAAAAGCTTATTGGCCATTGCTTCTTTGATATTAGCCTTTGTCACAGAGTATGCAGATATTAAAATGTGGCATCTATTGCTTTTTTGTTTTATCGAAGGCGCTGTAATGTCATTTGACTCCCCGGCTTATCAAACTTTAACGGTGCGCCTAGTTCCTATGGAAGACTTTCAACAAGCTATTGCCATAAACTCCACAAACTTTCACACGGCAAGAATGATAGGCCCACTTGTTGCTGGCGTACTCATGGCATGGCATGGACCTTCTCTTGTTTTTTTATTTGATGGCCTTAGCTTTTTAGGCCTTATTTTTATTTTAAAAGGTCTCAACTTAAGAGATGTAAAAAGAGACATAAAAAAACACAACACGAGTTGGGCAGCATTATGGGACGGTATTTGTTATCTTTTTAATGATCTCAATATGCGTTATTTAGTGTTACAGTTATTAACCACAATACTCATTATTTTTCCTGTATTAATTGTTGTTTTTAGAACTTATATGAAACTTAAATTTAATCTCAATGCCGATGAGTTTGGCTATGTTTTCGCCTTTCCTGCAGCCGGAGCCATGATGGGTTCATTGATGTTCGCTGCCATTAAACCTAAAAAACCAGTCAATGCCTTGAAAATCGCTATCCCCTTTGTTGTTTTATTTATGTGGATTATCCCCCATTTTAACTCATTAAATCCTTCAGTGTTTGCCATGACATTTTTAGGTTTTTTTACTTATCTCTGCTTTGCCTCTTTAACCGTTTCACTTCACCTTTTTGTTAAAGAAGAATACAGAGGGCGCATGGGAGCCCTTATCGGAATTTCATTTATAAGTCTTGGTCCCTTAGTTAGCTTTCCCATCGGAGTTTTTGCTGACAAATACGGATATGAATTTAGTATCTATTTATCCGCCGTTATATTTGGTATAGCTTCAAGCATTCTGGCCTTACTACATAAAAAGAAACACTTAATCAGCGCTTAAACTATCACCACATTGTTTATTGAAACGATGAGCCGCTGAAATAATAGTGCTCTTTTTGTCCATTGCTTTTAATTGATTCAAAAGATGATTTTCCACTAAATATTTACTCTTAATTTCTTCTCGCATAGGAGTTGTTATCCAGTGCTTTTTAAACAAAGCTTGAAGATATGTTATAAATTGAGTTTTGATAAGAATTTGTTTTTTTCTCTCTAACTCTTCACTGGGAAACCTGAAGTCATCAAAAGATTGAGTAAAATGTGATAGCACTTGTCCAAATATAATATATCCCAATTCCATATACAGATTTACATAGGCCACATCTCTTGTTTTTGTATCATTAGAAGTGATATTCATTATTTTATCGGTAAGAACTGAGACTAAAAACATATCGCCCCAAATGGAATCAACTCTATTTGAATAGACTTTCACTTTTTTAGCATCTAACTTTAAATTCTTGATAGTTTCTAATTCTGAATTTGTTGTTGTCACTCTAAAAACCAATTCTATAGGTTGCTCACGAAGACCTTTTGCTAATGAAATATGGTTAAAGATTATTTGGTCTCCTTGTACATCAAGAACTTGAGTAATAGTTTCTAACAGGTCTTCATAAAGAAGTTTATCAATCTTAGTAGAATTTAATATGGACCAGTTATAAGATGATTTATTCAACGTTTCTTTATTGGATATATCCAACTCGGCTTGAACCAAATTAGAATTTAAAGTAAGGAATATAAATATATACAAGATTTTAAGCATGAAAATGATTTAGCAAAAATAGGACCAAAAATCACTGACTTATATTATAAATATCAAATTCTGAACAAACATTTTTGCAAGAATTACCAAAAGTGTTTAATTACTTACTGTTATTTAAGAATAATTATCTAGTAAAACACGTTTCAAGACTTTGCCACTGTCGCTTTTTGGCAATTCAGATAAAAACTTAAAGTGTTTTGGGACTTTAAATTTTGCTAAATTTTCAAGGCAATATTTCTTTATTTCCTCTTGATTGACTTCAAAGCCAGACTCTAGAGTTATAAAGGCCTTCCCTACCTCACCCCATTGAGAGTCTTCCACCCCCACAACGGCAACTTCGCGTACAAATCCTAACTCTAAAATAACTTTCTCAACTTCCGATGGGTAGACATTTTCACCACCACTGATAAACATCTCTTTTTTACGTCCTACAATGTAATAATAACCCTCTTCATCCCGACGAACCAAATCCCCAGTGTACAGCCAACCATTAACTATGGTTTTATGCGTGGCCTCGTCATTTTGCCAATAATGAGACATGCAAGCCGGCCCCTTTAAAATGAGTTCACCCACTTGATTGGCTTTTAATTCTTGTCCTTTATCATCGACAATTTTGACATCGATGTAGAAGTTAGGAAAACCTATCGACCCTATTTTTCTGATAGAGTCCTCTTCGTTAAGTGAAAACACATTAGGTCCAAACTCTGTTAAACCATAGCCCTGGCGTATGGGCACACCTTTTTCTTGCCATAGGCGAATAAGGTGTTCAGGCATGGGCTCTCCACCAACAATGGCATAGCGAAGTTTTGACAAATCACCATTTTTAAACTTTTGTGTATGAGCTAACATATTCATCGTAGTTGGCACACCAAAAAGAATAGTTGTTTTTTCACTCTCATTAAGAGTCATGACTTTTTCTGCATCAAACTTTCTCAATAATATAATCTCCCCACCACGGTGCAATAATGGAGTGGTTAACACATTCCATCCTCCGGTGTGAAACAATGGAAGAAAAATAATAGTTCGGTCTTTTTGTGTTAAGTTCAATCTTAAGCCGGTATTGATGGAATTCCAAAATATAGATTTTGGTGTCAAAACAGCGCCCTTTGGCGAGCCTGTTGTCCCGGAAGTGTAAAGAATCATACACGGATCGGCAAAAGATCTCTCTATATCATTATTAAGTTCGCTAGTGTTATTTGAATTTGAAGTTAACTCTTCAAACTCAATAACACTAGCTGATTCATAATTAAATTTAATTTTTTTTATCTTCTCGGCAAATTCACTTTCTATAACCAAAACTCTTGGCTGAGAATCATATAGAATATGTTCAATTTCTCTAGGAGCTAAACGGAAATTGATAGGTACAATTATGGCCCCCAATTTTAAAGCTGAAAAAAATAGTAAAATATACTCTGCCCTATTATTAGAGAGTACACATATGCGGTCGCCCTTTTTCACTCCCCATTGCTCACTTAATCCACGAGACACTTTATTTATAAAGTCATTACATCGCAAGTAGGACCATTTTTTATTCACTTCAGGTTCATGGATAGCGATAGCCTCTGGTGAATATTGAGCCCACCGACGAAACCAATCCATTTCTATCATGAATCATAACCCCACTCTATAGCCATGGCCGCCATAGAAACTCCACCACCTGAACCTAATAAAAATACTAAGTCTCCTCTTTTTAACATACCTTGCTCTTCAGCATCGGCCATAGCCATAGGAATACATGCGCTTCCTGTATAGCCATATCGATCCATGATATTGTGAGATTTACTGCGAGGTAATCCTAAAATATCTAGAGCTTCATTTATTGTTCCAATATTAATTTGAGTCATGAAAAAATGATTTATGTCCTCAGGTTTTTTTTGTAAACGATCTAGAAGTACATTTGTTAATCGTGGCCAGTGAGTAGAATTTGTTTCGAGAGGTATTTTTTTTGCAAAGTTTAATAAATGTCCCTTTTGTTCAACTACTTCATGAGTGATGGGAGTCTTTGTTCCTCCAGCATAGATTCCCATATAATCGTGGTACTGTCCGTCGGTAAAAAGTTTGGAAGTTAAAAAATGATTTTTATCTTCAACTGCTTTGACAACTACAGAGCCAGCACCATCAGCAAACAATGTTGCAATTTTATAGTCGTCATAGTTTAAATACTTAGTCATACCGTAAGCGCCGCTGACTAAAATATATTTATATTGTGTATCGGCTTGAACATATTTTCCGGCCATATCTAAAGCTGTTACAAAACCTGCACAAGCACTATTAATATCAAAAGTTCCAGCATTCTTTGCTCCCAACTTATATTGGATGACGGAGGATGTAGATGGAGATAAGTAATCCGGCGTGTCAGTTGAGGTAATTATTAAATCTAAATCATTTGCTGTTATACCTGCTTTTGATAAGGCTTTTTTTGCCGACTCAACAACTAAATCCGAAGTGGTTTGTTCTTCGCTCATAAAATGACGCGTATAAATATTTCTCTTTTCACGTAAAAATGAATCGACGTCCTTTCCATATAATTCATTAAAATAATCATTAGTTACAATTCTCTCCGGCGCATAAAAACCAGTACTGACAATTGAAGGATAGGCCATAATTACTCCAAGTTTTTAAACTTATAATTTCTAATTGGCACATAATTGCCCATACTAGTTGATTTTGTCTAGTAAAAAGGCTTAGGACTTCTAGTTGTCAATGTTAAAATCATGAGTTAATCATTTGATTTCAATTTTATTTTAATAAGATTTCAGGGAGAGATAAATATGGCAAATATGAAATTTGATTTCAAAGATAAGGTCGCTGTTGTTACAGGTGGAGCACAAGGCATAGGTTTTCAAATTGCTAAAGATTTTCTTGAGGCTGGAGCTAAAGTGGCTATTTGGGATTATTCACAATCCGCTCTTGATCAGGCAAAACAAGAACTTTCAAATTATGTCCATCAATTACATTTACAACAAGTTGACGTTACTGATCGTTCTAGCTGTGAGAAAGGGGCCGAAGCTCTTCCTTGGAAAATAGATATTCTTGTGAACAACGCAGGTATTACTCGTGATAAGTCTTTTTCTAAAATGTCAGACGAAGATTTTGATTCTGTTATCGATACTAATTTAAAAGGCTTATACAATGTCACTAAAAGATGTTTTGATAAGTTCAATAAAAATCACTCTCGCATCATTAATTTATCCAGTGTCGTCGCCCTTTATGGAAATTTTGGCCAGACCAACTATGTTGCAGCCAAAGCTGGAGTCGTAGGAATGACAAAAACATGGGCTAAAGAATTGGGCCGCAAAGGATTTACTGTCAATGCGATTGCACCAGGATTTACTCTTACTAAAATGGTCGCGGCCATGCCTAAAGAAGTTCTTGAAACCATGTCACAAAAAGTTCCCTCCCATGAGCTGGGCAAAACAGAAGATATTTCTGCGGCTTGTTTGTTTCTAGCTTCCGAAGAGGCACGTTATGTAAATGGTACTGTTTTAAGTGTTGATGGCGGACTAACTATTTAATTTTAAAACCACTCGGGGGCGGGATGAAAAGCAATTCATTACTGATCGGTCTTTTTTTAACTATAAGTTTTTTAAATTTTTCTTTTGCAAAAAAAGAGTCTTTCACATTTATCAGTGAACCTGGTGAGTTTGTAAAATTAGATACCGACAATGAAGTTTACTACCGCTACAAACCAGCAAAGTCGGGCCATAAAACAATAGTGTTTTTAAATGGGCTTACTCATAGCACTAAAGATTGGGAAGCCTTTTTAAAATACTATTTGCAACTAGATCCTCATTCTGGAGTTTTATTGTATGATATGACTGGAATGGGTGAATCCATGAAAAACCGATTTCCAGAACTTTATACTGTTCCTGTCGAAAACCAAGTAAATGACTTAAGCGCCCTTCTAAAATATCTTGAAGTCAATGAGGCTGTAGAACTTGTTGGATTATCTTACGGTGGTGGTGTAGGTATTCAATTTGCGGCTGCTCACCCTGAGCAAGTGGACAACTTAGTGCTTATGGCACCTTATGTCGCCCCTATCAGAGAACAACATTATTGGATCGAAACCATGATCCACATGGCTAGACGCTTTCCCCCATGGAGCTTTATTTTTTCTAAAGTTTCCAACGATGAATTATACGAATATTTTTTTCGTTTAATCGTAACGACATTTCCAAGTGCAGAAACAAGTT
The DNA here is from genome assembly GCA_020435005.1 of Bdellovibrionales bacterium. GTDB lineage: Bacteria > Bdellovibrionota > Bdellovibrionia > Bdellovibrionales > UBA1609 > JACKAN01. The sequence goes on along the minus strand of JAGRAE010000119.1, from coordinate 1,598 downwards.
TACTTGAAGAACCACAATGGCTCCCCTACAAGTTGGAACTTATTTTTCAAATGGCTAATGGTATACGCAAGCTTTTAGCTGAGGATATTATTCATAAGCTTCCCAAAGGCTCCCTTCACTTATGGTTGGCAAAAGAAGACGAATATGTGGAAAATGCAGAACACCTCCCTCTTTGGGAAAAGTCACCAAACAATGTCAAAGGTAGTCGCATATTCTTTGAGTATACCAAACACAAAATACCTCAAGAGATTCCTGAGACCTCTGCCTATTTCTTAAACAAATTAATAAAAGGCGATCCTGAACTTCACAGTGGGAAAACATTAATTGTTGATCCAACAAAGAAAGTTATTACTACGACACGCGAAAGTGAAAAAACTTGTGATGGAATTTTAGAATGAGTTTTTTAAAGATAAATTCAACAAATATTTATTATGAAGTTCATGAAAACATATTAGCTGAGGACACCCTATTTATACATGGAAACTTGGCCTCTCATCAATGGTGGCACCCTTGCTTAACAATATTGGAAAATCAAAATCAAAATAAACAGCATAAAGGTAAAATGATTCTCGTTGATTGGCGAGGTTGTGGAGAAAGCTCGGCCCCTTGTGATTTTTCTGAAATGAAAATGGGCAATTTGGCAAATGACCTCAACTTAATTATTGATCATTTAAAGCTGCAGAAAGTTCATTTGGTGGGCCACTCCACCGGAGGCTTTATCGCTCTGAACATGGTTATACAAAGGCCTGAACTTTTTAGTAAGATTTTGTTACTCGATAGTGTAGGAGCTAAAGGGGTTCAGTTAAATCCAGAAATCGAAGCAGCATTTGATCAAATGCAAAAGGACAAGGAGCTCACAGCAGCTGTCATTGGTAGCACCATTTATAATCTGAATAGTGAAGATACTTTTTTCAAAGAAGTCATTGTTGAAGATGCTTTCAATGCGGTTAAGAATTTAGGGAAATCTATTCTTTACGCTTTAAAAGATGTTGATGTCAGGGAAGATTTAAAAAAAATAAATAATCCCACTCTCGTTTTACATGGGGAGCACGATGATTTACTCCCCAAAGAAGATTCTCAAAAATTGGCCTCACTTCTATCCAATGCTAGGTATATGGAAATACCCGGGCAAGGACACTGTTGTAATTATGAAAACCCCAAACTATTTGTTAAGTATTTGAATGAGTTTTTATAATCCAGCCATGATTTTAATATGCTGGGCTTTATGACTAAATGTCATTGTCCACTCTCGTAGTAAATTTCAAGTTGCTAAATGAAAACGTTGTTATTTTATAATTTAATATTTCATTTTCTGCTTGGGTGCAATGGCCTTCGGTTAAGATAATTTTGTCAACTTTGTTTTAAATATTTGCCCAGGCAGAATAGCCTTCGGTAAAGAAATTTTATCAACTTTGTTTTAATATTTTGCCCGGGCAAACCAGCTCCTTTTTGATTTTATTTTCTAATATTAAATGCGCCAATTCATGATGAGCCGGGCACAAACTTATTAGATTTTCTACGCTGTGTTCACCGCCCTGGGATACTGGTTTTTTATGATGCAGATGTAACCATCTTTTGGTGTTGCATCTTTCACCTGA
>JAGRAE010000118.1:3835-10722 GCA_020435005.1 Bdellovibrionales bacterium | reverse complement strand
TTTTTTTTAGGGTTAATATCACTTCACCAAAATTGAATTAGTGTAACTTGGGGGGTAACACTTGGAGCCTAACTTAAATCAGTCAGATCATTTATTTGTAGCTAATCTTCAATCAGTCAGTTTAGAGAAATTAGTAAAAAGCAAGTTAGAAGTTCTGTTTCAGCAACAAAAAGATGCTAATGTTGAGCTTGATGGTCTTTATGGAATAATTCTTGAACAAGTAGAAAAACCTTTAATAGAACTTTCTTTAAAAGCCTGGAAAGGCAATCAAGTAAAGACAGCCAAAATGCTTGGTATCAATCGCAATACATTAAAGAAAAAGATTGATACTTATAAAATAAAAGTTAGAAATAAACCGATTTCCAACTAAAATTTTTCATCGGCGGGGCGCGATTACGACTTACCAGAGGAGACCCGCACAATTTTTTATTGTTTTTTCAACTTAAATCAGTTTGTTTTAAGATTGAATTAATTTGTGTTATTGTTCTGCTGTGGAGTCGTACGTGGATCATAAATTACCACCACAAAATATTGAAGCTGAGCAATCTATACTCGGTGGCCTCATGTTAGAACAAGAGGCTTGGGATGAAATTGCTGATCTTATAAATGAAGATGATTTTTATAAGCCTTCACATAAGAAGATTTTTGCTTCTATCAAAGAGCTTAACAGACACAATCAACCAACTGACTTGGTAACTGTTTCCAATAAACTATTAGATACTCAACAGCTTGAGATTATCGGTGGTCCAGCATATTTGGCAGAAATGATAGACTTAGTGCCTTCAACAGCTAATATTGCCTCTTATGCTAAAATTGTAAAAGATAAATCTCTATTGCGAAAAGTTATTAGTTTAACCAAAGAAATTGCTGATAAAGCCTACTCACAAGACTTTGTTGATGTTTCTAGCTTTATGGATGAACTCGAATCAAAAGTTTTCAATATTGCTGAACAAAAACAAGTCAGTGGCCTAGTTGATTCCAGTGATTTAGTTAAAGCGAGTTTAGAAAAATTAGAAGAACTATTTGCCAACAAAGGTGAGGTCACAGGAGTTTCAACTGGTTTTGTTGAAATGGATGAAATGACCGCTGGACTTCATCCTGGTGAATTAATCATTGTTGCGGCACGACCCTCAATGGGTAAAACTGCTTTTAGTTTGAATATTACTTTAAATGCAGCCTTGCGCGAAAAGAAAAGCGTAGCCTACTTTTCTGTGGAAATGGGCAAAGAACAAATGATGATTCGTATGCTTGCCGCTCAAGCTAAAATACCCTTGGGTAACTTAAGAGTGGGACATCTCGATGACCGGTCTTGGCCAAGACTAATTAATTCAGCAGCGGCATTAAGTGATGCAAATGTTTTTATTGATGATACTGCAGGAATAAGTCCTTTCGAAATTCGAGCTAAAGCGCGAAGGCTAAAAGCCAAACATGGTTTAGATTTAATTCTTGTCGATTATTTGCAATTAATGAGCTTAAAACAGAAAGTTGAAAGTCGCGAAAGAGAAGTCAGTGAAATTTCAAAAATGTTAAAAGCTATAGCTAAGGAGTTACAAGTTCCAGTAATTGCACTGGCGCAGCTTAACCGAGGAGTGGAAGGGCGTTCAGACCGTAGGCCTATGCTTTCAGATTTGCGAGAATCTGGTTCTATCGAACAAGATGCTGACGTAATTTGTATGTTGTTTCGTGAGGATTACTATGATCGCGACAACCCAGACATTAAAGGTATCTCTGAAGTTATTATTGGAAAGCAACGTAACGGACCAACGGGTACCGTCAGGCTCCGATGGCAAGCCGAGTTTGGATTGTTTTCTGATTTAGTAGACGCACCTGAGTCACCTATGCCAACATCCCCATTTGAAGGAGGAAGTTCTCACCAGCAAAGATCTTCTTATTCTAGTGGTTCAGGTATGCCTCCAGATTTGCCCCCTCCGGGAGCACCTCCAAAAAATTACGCACCAGGAAATTAATTTTGGTAAAAATTCGAACTCACTATTAGTAAATAAATTTTTGTTTTACATTCTTTATACTTGTAGGTTAATAGCTTCTTTAGGATACATATTCTGCATATGTTTATACTGTTTAGGGAGGTGGGGAATGAAACCAATATATTTACTGCTAACAGGCTTGTTTATTTTTAATTCCTCATTTGCTTCTACAATTGAAGCCAGCTTTAAATTTAGTTCCTTGTCGGTTGAAACTTTAGGTCATCGTGAATTTTCAGATGGCAGCGTAGAGGGTGGTTCCATCGAAGTTGATTTTATAAATAAACAAATCACTCTTACTTTGCTACGAAGTGTAGTCTGTATGAAAAACCTACCCTGTCAAGAAATTGCATTGCCTTCAATTTACAAGAAATTTCCTTTGATAGAAGTGAACGAAGGACGTTGTGGTTCTAAATTTTATATGGGTTTTATTGACCGAGTAAGTGAAGAAGATATGATCGATTTGTTATTGGTCGTAGACAACTCAAATTACAACTGCACTGAAAATTCAAAGCGACCCATTACCTTGGTACATTTAGAAACCTATGATATCTCCGGTTCGAATGAGCCATTTGCCTCAAGTTTCACTGGCACTAGATTAAAATTTCTAAATGAGTAGTTCTAATTAAATTCATTTTCAACGATCTCAAGAAGTTGCAATAAGTTTGTCCACGATGTCTTTGTGTTCTCTATGTGTCTATTGACTGCCATAAAGACAATTTTCGTCACTGATTGTGCCCGTTATTACTATGCTTTCATCAATTTATTTAATCTTAATACATTTAAATTTGGAATTATTATTGCTTATACATTTATATACCAATATACAAAGTGCCATTAAGGAGGTTTTATGGCTCGGATGTTAATAGCATTAGCGTTTTTCTTGTTTACTCAGTTTAGTTTAGCTGGGATTCCGATGGATAATGATTTCTATCAAGATGAGGCTAGATCAAAAAAATGTAGCTCTGTATATGATGTTATTGACGTTGGTTATGGGCTTTGTGGCGACTCTAATGAATCTGCAAGCGAAGCAGAATTAAATTTAAATACACGACTTTCTGAACTAGTAAAAACTTGTTTTGAAAAACCTGGTGATGTTGAGCTTGCGAATGTAACTCAATCCATTAATAAAAAAGAAGTTGAGTGTTGGTTGGGATGCCCTGGTGGCTCAAAAGATAAAACTCATTTCACCAACTGTGGTATCGTTAAGGCCTCAAAATAACTAAAAAAATTAATGTTTAACTTTTGTCCAGTCCAGGCTATTAGTACTGGACTTGAGATCCAATTAACCCCTTGTTTTAATAACACTGTCTGAAACAATATGAGGTAATTACCTCATTAACCATGGATGGCGGTATTTATATGGAAAAGGATTTTCTAAAAACTATTGTTCAAGCCACTGGCTTGCCTGAAAACTTAATATTTAATGAACTTCATCGACTTGCACAAGAACGTGGTCTTCAAATGGATAATCTATCATTAGAAGAACTACGTTCTCTGCTAACATATTATTTGCGAAATGAATTGGTTAAAGCAAAGAAAGCTTACTCTTAAGCTTTCTCAACCGAAATAACAAGTTCTGCTACCAAATCAGCTCCCAAATTTACATTGGCTTTATGTTGGCCAACCACTTTGATAGCTTCTGGAATCTCAACATCTCTTTTGTCTACAGAGAAACCTTGGCTCTCTAGCTCTTTAGAAATGTCTAATGTCGTAACAGAGCCAAAAAGCTTATCTTCTTCTCCAGCTTGAAGTTTAAAGGTTAGTGTCACACCATTTAATTTTTCGATCAGATCTTTGCGCTCAGAAACTGCTTTTTTCTTTCTGATTTCAGCTACCTTTTGCTGATGTTGAAGTTGCTTAATGTTTTTTTCGGTGGCTTGTTCGGCCAAGCGACGGGGAAACAGAAAGTTTCTAGCATACCCTTGAGCTACATTCACTAAGTCACCAACTTTTCCAAGATCTTTAACGTCTTTTTGTAATATTACCTTCATTGCTTACTCCAATTTTTTTTGAGTTTTAATTTCAGCAGCCTTCTTTATCATTTTTAATCTAAAATCAAACCAAAAATCCATTACTCCCAAGGCTACGACGGCGATAAAAAGTTGTAATATTACAAAAATGTAAATTACACTTCGCCAGAAAGGAGAGGTTTTAGTGATTTTCATATATGTTGCAACCACAGCTAAACCTTGAAAAAAGTAAAGCAGTGAAACAACATTTAATAAGTTTAAACCGATAACGTTTACCCATGAAATATCTGTTTTAATAAAAGCTAAAAGCAGACTGAATATAAAAACCCAAATTGTGCTATCGGGGAGCTTAAAAGTAATGAGTCTTTCTCTTTGCAAGACGGGCAGATCCAACCATAACATCATCCGCCGCTCAAACAAAAGAGCCATAAATAAACTCAGAACTAATAAAATAACTCCAGCAGATGGAATTTGCATAATCAGCTGTTTAATGTCTATTGCGGCCGAACTATCTGCAGATTGAGGAAAAAAGGCTGTGATATTTTTATTTAAATATTCTTCAAACAAAAGATACCATTTAACATTAAAAGCCTTTGCCCATACATAAGCCCCAGCAAAAACAATTGAACTTGTAAATAAAACAGATATGAATCCTGCAGATAAATAAGAATATCCGTGAATTCTTACCTCATTGAAAATTCCTACGACAACACAAATAGCAACAAGACCCGCAGCCAATGCAGGAAAGCCCATAGCAAAAATAACTGTGCTTATCAGGCTCCAGAACATCCAGTATTTAAGCCTTCCCATAGAGCGATAAAGTCCATTCAGAGGAATCGCACCTAAGCTAAAAGTCAAACTAGCTAAAATGAAAGCCCACAATATTAAAAGAGCAGACTTTGTTTTTCTCGTAGATTCAATCATGAATAATTATTTTCTTTGCTTTGCTGCACGTCGTGCTTGAAAAGCTTTTTCCTTTTCGTTTTCTTTATTAATTGAAGATTTAATGACCTCTCTAAAATCTTCAACATGTTGACCCAGTGATACGCGATCATCTAAACGTGTGTGAGTAAAGCGAAGAACTTTATCTTCGATTCGCATTACACGTTCTAGTTCAGCTACGCTTTCAGCATCGGCTTCAAAAGTAGTATGAAAGTAAGTTCCTACTTTTAATTTTTTAATAGGATTTGCTAAGCGACGCTTTCCCCAACAATCAACGTGATTAAACTGGCCTTTGAACTTTTTCAAAATATCTTTTTGTTTTTTAAAGAACTCTTTTTGTTCTTTCTCTGTGGCATCAGGGTGAAGAATAATTACAGATTCATATTTACGTGTAGGTTTTACTACATTTAATTCCATGTGTGTCCTTTCGGTTAGAGCCCCATTGTGCGAAGCAAGAACTATTAAATTAATAAACACGAACTACCACGATTCGGGTCTAGGCACAAGAAAGAGATTTTTATTTTTATATATATTGATGTAAACTCTTAATTTATGAGCCTTTACATTGTTGTAAAAACAGGAGAAGACGCGGGAATTCGTTTTAAAGTCACTAATGGCTTAAAAATGGGACGAAAAAATGCTGATTACATAATTAAAGACAGCTCCGCTTCTGGACTTCATGCGCAAATTAAAGAAAGTACAGCCAACAATTTTATGCTAATTGATCTAAATTCAAAAAATGGCATTAAAATTAATGGAATACGAGAAGACGTCGTGTCCTTAAAACCCGGTCTCCAATTTACCATTGGTGCCGTTGATTTCGAGGTATTGAAAGATTTACAGGATGAACTTGAAAGCACACCACCAATAAAAACTCCACCAAAACCACCCGACTCACAAGGCTTCAATATTCAATATGGCCCTCCTGAGGTTGAAGATGTTAAGCCCGGTGATGATATTTTAAAGAACTCGCGTATTGTAGAAATTGAAGTACAGCAACATTGGAATGATATTTTAGAAAACTTCTCCCAAGACAATTTAAAATTTGTCAAAAATAAAACTCAGACAATTTTACCGATGAATCCTGCACTCAAACTCAAATTCATACGGGGCGTTCAGGTAGATACAGAGTGGATTCTTGGCTATGGCCCTCGTATAGCAGGACCTGAAGAATATGACCTCACTCTCTATGATCCTTGTGCGCCCTCTAATACTTTTGCGCTAGAGCCCACTGAGATGGGGGTAAAATTTAAGACGAAGCACCCCAAAGATGTTCTTTACAATGGACGTTCTTGTGAACAAAGCCTATTAAGAGATGGAGATGAGATAAGCTTTGGTGAAACGACAATTGTAGTTGAGTTAATCAAATGACAGCAGTTAAAAAACATAGTGGTTACTTTAAAAGTTTTGATGGAACAAAAATTTATTATGAAGTGCGAGGAGAGGGAACACCTATAATAATGGCCTATGGCATTGGTTGTTTGATAAATCATTGGCGAAATCAAATTAAATACTTCTCTACAAATTATCAAACGATAGTTTTTGATTACCGTGCTCACCACAAGTCTGAAATTCCCAAAGACTTTGAGCATATTGGCATTTCATCTCTGGCTAAAGACATACAATATCTAATGCAAGAACTTCAATTAACACAAGCCTGTTTTATGGGTCACAGTTTTGGAGTTCAAGTATTATTAAAAACATATGACTTGTTCCCGGAGCTGTTTTCTAGCTTAGTATTTGTTAATGGCTTTGCATCCGATCCAATTAGTTCTATGTTTGGCAATGGTGTTGTTAACAATGTATTTGATTTAATAAAACGTCTTCACCACGGTCTGCCAGAAACCTCAAGTTATTTGTGGAGTAAATTAGTACAAAATCCTTTATCTCTTCAGTTAGCGGGAATGTTGGGTGGATTCAATTTGAATCTTACTCAATTAAAAGATGTTGAGATTTATGCTCGAGGTATTGCATCATTGGATTTAAAAAC
>JAGRAE010000118.1:0-3819 GCA_020435005.1 Bdellovibrionales bacterium | reverse complement strand
ATCGCATTATTTGAAAAAATGATGGAGTATGACGGCCGCGAAACATATGAAAAAATAAATGTTCCCACTTTAATAATTAGCGGCCAACAAGACTCTGTAACTCCACAGTCCTATCAAATTGAAATGCACGACCGTATAAAACAAAGTGAGCTCATAAGTATTCCCTATGGCTCACATTGCACACAACTCGATATGCCGGATTATGTGAATCTTAGCATAGAAAAATTCCTACAAGGTCATCACTTTACGGCTTCATAGGCATTTAAAAAACCACCCGTTGTCGTTTTTCCTTGAAGTGAGGTTAAGGGTGTTGTTGAATTTAACAATTTTTCTTTTAATTCTAAGTTTGTTAAATTTGGAAAGCGTGAAAGCACTAAAGCCGCCACCCCTGAAACGTGGGGGGTAGCCATAGATGTACCACTGCTTAAACCATAACTATCGTTTGGTTTAGTACTATAAATATCCACTCCCGGAGCTCCCAGGTGCACAAACTTTTCACCAAAGTTACTAAACCATGCCATAGACCCACTCTTTGCGACCGCAGCTACTGAAACAACATTATCTATTTGAATGCTTGCTGGATTTAATTTCTTTCTTTTATCATTGTTGTTTCTCTCGTTACCTGCCGCTGCAATAAATATGGCATTGGCTTGATTTGTTCTTTTCACGGCTTCTTCAAGAGCAGTAGATTCAAAATAACCACCCCAAGAATTGCTCAGCACTCGTGCGCCGTTAGCAATGGCATAGTCAATTGCACCGATGGCTCCTTCAAGTGTTCCTGCGCCTTCACTGTCTAAAAACTTTAATGCCATTATAGAAACGTCCCAGTTAACACCAACGACACCAACACCATCATTACCTTTTGCACCAATGGTTCCTGAACAATGTGTGCCATGGCCTTGATCATCCATAGGATCGCTGCTTTTGTCTGCAAAGTTATATCCGTAAATATCATCAACAAAACCATTGTTATCATCGTCTACCCCAGGGGAACCTTGTTGTTCTGCTTTATTCACCCACATATTTTCTTGCAAGTCCGGATGAGAGTAGTCCACCCCTGTATCTATAACAGCAACAATCACATCTTTTGAACCTGTAGTAAGCTCCCATGCTTCTCTAGCTAAAATATCTACACCACGGTCACCATTTTTGGATTCATTAATTAGTCCCCAAAGTTTTTCTAATTCAGGATCATTGGGCGCTGCAAGTAAATGAATAACTCTATTTGGTTCAACATATTCTACCTCTTGATGGCTTAATAAACTCTCCATGGCAAAACTTTTTAGTTCTACTATCGGTCGGCTAACTAATAAAATATTTGATTCATTTGAAACTAAGCGGGCCTTGTTATTTTTTTGTGAAAAAGCAGAAACAAGAGATCTTGCCGTAAAATTTTCTTTTAATTTTACAAGGTACTCTCCTGGAATTTCTTCTGAGCTGTAGGCTAAGGATGCTTGTGATAAAATTAAAATAATAATGAGCGAAAAATAATTGGTGATTTTATTCATGGTGATTCCCTCCATGGAATTCAAGCGGTGCGCGTCTATAAAAAGTTTAAACGATGAACTATAATTTGTTTTTTATGAGTAGACTTTTTCTGGACTAAGAGACTTGCTTATTGTTTTTAATCTGGACTTCTAACCCCGGCAGAGTTAGCTGTTTATCGAGCTCTTTTTTAGGCTTTTTTCTAGTGAACTTTTGAGCTGCGGCTTGTTTAGTCAGGTTATTTAAAAAAGCTTTTTGTGTGGAAAGTGGAGCTTCTTTGTTAAATCCCAATTCTTTTAAAATATCTTTTGCTTTTTTCATAGAAATACCTGATCGGTTTTTGCTGAAAATTCTAAAGGGGAGGCCTAAGGTGATGATTCCAGATGAAGTTCGCGAGTTTATTTTTGAACTCCGGCCCCTCTCTCACAGGGGGGTGCGAAGGGGGCCGAGAGTTCAGGGATCTATTTTGAGGATGCTACAAATCTTTAAATTTGCCGGTAGCCTCGCAAACAATGACTTTATATGCTGTGTATCAAGGTTAACCTGAGAATTTTTTTTAAATAATTATGCCTTTTTAAAAAGCACTTTGCTTGGTTTTGGGGCAAAAATGTGGATAAACTCGTGGACTCTGTTCAAAAGTCCACTAAATATTTGGTTTTTACAGACACAACCACTATATGTAGTTACTCGCGACTCTTTAAAGACGAACTAAAATATTCTCTATTCATACGTGATATGTTCTCTACACTTATCTCTTTGGGACAAGCCGCTTCACAAGCGCCGGTGTTAGTACACGCACCAAAACCCTCTTCATCCATTTGTGTAACCATCTTTAAAGCCCTAGACTGACGTTCTTCTTGACCTTGAGGTAGGTAACTTAAATGAGACAATTTTGCTGAGACAAACAAACTAGCCGAAGCATTTTTACAAGCCGCCACACAAGCACCACAACCAATGCATGCCGCTGTTGCAAAGGCTAGATCTGCCATTTCCTTTGCAATAGGAATGTTGTTTGCATCTTGAGCATTACCTGTATTTACAGAAATGAAACCACCAGCTTGTTGAATGCGATCAAAGGAAGAGCGATCTACTATTAAGTCTCTTATTACTGGAAAAGCCTTCGCGCGAAAAGGTTCTATATAAACGGTATCGCCATCTTTAAATCTTCTCATGTGAAGCTGACAAGTTGTTACAGCCTTGTCGGGCCCATGTGCAGCTCCATTAATAACCAATGAGCATGTTCCACATATACCTTCTCGACAATCGTGATCAAATTCAACCGGCTCTTTGCCTTGTTTTATTAAATCTTCATTCATCACGTCTAACATTTCGAGAAAAGACATATCCGTGGATACGTTTTTAGCATCGTAATCAATAAAGTGACCCTTGTCGTTGGGTCCTTTTTGCTTCCAAACTTTAAGCTTCAAATTAATTGTACTATTATTACTGCCCGCCATTTACAACCTCTATTTATAACTTCTAGTTGCTAGTTTTACATATTCAAAAGAAAGCTCTTCTTTGTGTTTTTGCCATTGGTTACTGCCCGTGCTTTCCCAAGCAGAAACATGACAAAACTTTTCATCATCACGTTTAGCTTCATTTTCTGAACTTTGATGCTCTTCTCTAAAGTGTCCACCACAAGACTCTTCTCTGTCCAATGCGTCTTTGGCAAAAAGTTCTGCTAATTCTAAAAAGTCTGCAACTCTTCCCGCCTTTTCTATCTCTGTATTTTTATAATTAATATCTCCAGGTATTTTTAAGTCTTGCCAAAAAGCTTCACGCAACCTTGGAATTTCTTGGAGCGCTTTATTTAAGCCTTCTTTATTGCGGGACATGCCACAATATTCCCACATAATATTGCCAAGCTCTTTGTGAAAATCATCAACACTTCGACTGCCTTTAATATTAAGCATCTTATCTAAATTGGTTTTGCATTGATTAATAGATTCTTTAAACGCTTCATTGTCAGTATTCACTTGTCCTAACTCTGTGGAAGCTAAATAATGTCCTAGCGTGTATGGAATAACAAAGTATCCATCAGCCAAACCTTGCATTAAAGCTGATGCGCCTAAACGGTTAGCGCCATGATCCGAAAAATTTGCTTCGCCTAAAACGTGCAAGCCTGGAATTGTACTTTGCAAATTATAGTCGACCCATAGTCCGCCCATCGTATAATGAACTGCTGGAAAAATTCTCATAGGGACTTCATATGGGTTTTCACCAGTGATTTTTTCATACATCTGAAATAGGTTGCCATACTTCTCGCTCACCACTTCTGGTCCCATACGTTGAATAGCATCAGCAAAATCGAGGTACACCGCCACGCCTGATGGG
>JAGRAE010000117.1 GCA_020435005.1 Bdellovibrionales bacterium | reverse complement strand
CATATTATGGGTTATCGGTGTTTTGGCTGCAGGCATGACGGCTTTTTATATGACAAGATTAATGTGCTTAACATTTTGGGGAAAAAGTCGGGTGCCAGAAAAAGTTCACCCTCATGAATCCCCATTTACTATGACTTTTCCTCTTATTGTTTTAGGTCTTCTGTCTGTTATTGGTGGTTGGGTTGGAATTCCACATATACTTGGCCATCCTTTACATATTCCCAACTTTTTAGAGTCATGGCTCAACCGCTGGGGCTTAGTAAATCCTGATGTTGGACAAGCCTCTACAGTTCTTGAGTTTGCATTAATGGGCATCTCTTTTGGTGTTGCGGGATTAATGGCTTGGTTAGCTTATTATTTCTATGTTTTACAACCAGACATGCCACAAAAAATAACTGAAAAGTACAAAAAATTATATGAAGTAATTTATAACAAATACTTTGTTGATGAGTTTTATTTTTCAAAACTAATAAACCCATTGGTTGAGGCCAGCAAGGGCTTATGGCTATACGTAGATGTAAACTTTATTGATAAAACAACTTACTTTTTATCTGACTTTGTTAAATCAAACAGTGCTGGATTTAAAGGCTTACAGAACGGAAACATGCAACAATACGCCATGTATATTGCTATTGGTGTTGTTGCTTCTGTAACTTATATTTTGATGGGGTAAAATTAAATGTTATCTGCTTTGATATTTTTACCGTTGGTATTTGCAGTAATTATTAGTTTTTTAAACGACAAAAAAATGATTCGACTTATTGCGCTCACGGGCGCCATATTTGAATTTGCACTTTGCATATTAATGTTAAGCAAATTCAATCCCGACATTATTAATCTACAACTTGTTGAAAAGAAAGCTTGGCTACCTTCAGTTGGAATTAATTATTTTTTAGGTATAGATGGTATTTCTGTATGGTTAGTTGTTTTAACTGCATTTTTAACTCCCATTACAATCTTGGGTAGCTGGAAAGCCATAGATCAAAAAGTGAGAGGCTTTCATATTTCTTTACTCGTTCTAGAATCGGCAATGTTAGGTTCATTTTTAGCCATTGATGCCGTGTTGTTTTATGTATTTTTTGAAGCCTCTTTAATTCCAATGTACTTCATTGTTGGAATATGGGGTGGAGCCAATAGAATTTACGCCACTATAAAGTTTTTTATTTATACCATGGTGGGTTCGTTGTTCATGTTATTGGCTATCATTAGTCTAATGTACTTAACAAAAGCTTTGCCGGAAGGCCAAATGTCAGCAAGTGTATTAGATTTTTATCGTTTAAATTTGCCCTTTATTGCAGGGGATTTCTTTAGCACCCAAGCTTTATTATTTTTTGCTTTTGCATTGGCTTTTGCGATTAAGGTGCCGATGTTTCCATTTCATACTTGGTTACCAGATGCACACGTTCAAGCACCCACACCTGGTTCAGTTATTCTTGCTGGTGTGATGTTAAAAATGGGTACTTATGGCTATCTTAGATTTGCCATACCGTTATTTCCTGAAGCTACGGACTATTATTCATGGTTGTTTTTATTGTTAGGCGTAGTGGGAATAATATATGGAGCACTCGTCGCCATGGTTCAACCCGATGTCAAGAAGCTGGTGGCTTATTCATCTGTCTCCCATATGGGATATGTCATCATTGGTTTATTTGCACTAAATGAAATTGGTATAATGGGTGGATTATATCAAATGTTAAATCACGGCATAAGCACTGGGGCATTGTTCTTGTTGGTGGGAATGATTTATGAAAGAACCCACTCTCGGGAAATAAGTAAGTATGGGGGGCTAGCTCCTGTCGCGCCAATTTTCACCATAATATTCATGATAGTTACCATGTCTTCAATCGCTGTTCCTTTAACGAATGGATTTGTTGGTGAATTTATGATTCTTTTGGGAACCTTTAAGGCTAAACCCGTTTATGCTTACTTTGCAGTACTAGGTGTTGTGCTTGGAGCGGCTTATATGTTGTGGATGGTGAAAAAAGTTTTCTTTGGTCCTGAAGGAGAAATTGTCGTTAAATATAAAAATCAAGGCCTTGATTTAAATGCCCGCGAGATTGTTGTTATGACTCCTTTGGTGATTATGATTTTTTGGATGGGCTTATTTCCGAACACATTTTTTAAATACTCAGAAAAAAGCATAAAACATTTAGTGGAAAATCGTTTAGATTACACGCTACAAGTTGAGCACTCACAGAAGAGTGATTTTAAAACTAGCGAGGTTAAATAATGGAAACAAAAATTGGTATTACTGATTTACTCTTAATTTCACCGGTGCTTGCCATTTTTTTAGCCAGCTTATTTCCCATTGGGATTAAAGTTTTTCGCAACAATAAGAGTTTAAATCCAATAGCTACTGTCTTGTGGGCATTTATTGGCTTAGCATCAGCAATGATTATTAATCTTTCAACTCTGTCTATCGAAACAACAGCTTTTTCTGGAGCCTTAGTTTTTGATGGAGTATCTTCTTGGTCAACCATTATAATTATATGTATAACGACATTTGCACTTCTATTGGCAAAAGAAAATATTGCTACCGTTGCTCATCAGTTCGAAGAATTTGTGTTCCTTATTTTAAATGCCAGTGTCGGAATGATTTTGCTTTCAAGTTCCAATGACTTAATAGTTACTTTCATTGCAATTGAAATAATGTCGTTATGTTTATATATGATAATTGCATTGAGTCGCGAAGAAAAGCTTTCCAAGGAAGCAGCTTTTAAATATTTTATTTTAGGAAGCTTTGGTTCAGCTATTTTCTTGTACGGCATTGCTTTTGTATATGGTGTGGGTGGAACTACTTACTTGAATGAGCTTACTAAAGTGGGTGCTGACCTTTTAACAACCAACCGTTTGTTTGTAGTGGGCGTAGTGCTTACCCTTATTGGTTTCTTTTTTAAAGTAGGCTTGGTGCCATTTCACGCCTGGTCTCCCGATGTATATGAAGGTTCACCTACTCCCGTAACAGCTTTTATGGCAGCAGGAGTAAAGGTTGTTACTTTCGCCGCCATTTTAAGATTCGTAGATCTTAAAGTATTTTCCTCCGGAAGATCAGAAGACATTGTTACTTTTGTACAATGGGTTGCTGTTGGTTCGATGCTATTAGGTAATATGGCAGCAATACTTCAAGATAATTTAAAAAGGATGTTGGCTTACTCAAGCATTTCTCATTCAGGTTATGCTTTGATGGGTGTGTTAGCTGCTGGCTTAGGATCTGATTCGTTGCTGGGCTCAACCGGAACAGTATTTTATATTTTTGCATATTCTATAATGACAATTGGAACCTTTGGCTTTGTATGCTTGTTTGAAAAACGAGAAGACACACAATTACTAGTTTCAGACTTAAAAGGACTTGCAGTAAGAAATCCATGGGTCGCTTTATCTATGACAATTATGTTGTTAAGTTTAGCTGGCATACCACCAACTATTGGTTTTTTTGGAAAGTTTTTTGTTTTTACAGCAGCCATTGAACAAGGTTTAATCTGGCTGGCCGTATGGGGTGTTATTAGTTCGATTATTAGTGTATATTATTATCTAAGACCTATAGTTTACATGTATATGAAAGAAACCGACGAACAAACGATGTTTGTTATGCCAGGCAAACAACTCACTGCCTTCAGTGTTGGGACCATGGCTTTTTTAATTATGTTGTTAGGTTTGTTTTCGGAACCCGTTTATAATTTTGTTCATCAAGCTGTTGCTAAGTTTTAAATTGCAAAGCTTACAAATATAGACTTGCCGCAACAAAGAATACATTTCATTACAGATGTTTTAAGTAGACATAATTATTACAAGACCATGTAATGACTTCCAAAACAAAACTGGTTGTTAACAGAGGGGGAATCATGAAAACAACTTTATTGGCCTTGCTTATGCTATTTGGCTTATCAGTTCAGGCAGAAACAGAAGTAGAGGCTCAGGCCTGTCCAGATTTATCAGGTGTTTACACTTGTGGTGAAGAAGAATTAACAGTTGAAACATTTGAGTTAAATGGTGTTTATTATTTAGAGTTTAATGGAAATGGTGGACTACCTGCTGATGGAGCATGGTTGCAACTGCCTGACTCTGAAGAAGAGAAAAATGCAAAGTTTAGATTAACTTGTGGTGATAAAGCACCTTATGGATCTCACTTTTTGTTAGACTATGAATCCGATCTTTACCAACAAGGACAATATGTCGCTTTTCTTGATGCTGAAGTTTATTTTTATATAAATGTTAATAATGAATTAGCTCAGGATACTGTTGGCGTGGCAAAAGGTAGCTGGGGTGAGCAGCCAATTGATGAAAAAATTGTTTGCACAAAAAAATCAGTTTCTCCAGATAATAACGAAACTAATTAAAATACAATCGCTATGAGCAACTTCATCAATTGGGAGTTGCTCAGCTATACATTGTGCTTTCGCAAAGTTCTCATTGCCGATCTAAAGCCTGTTTGTACGATTTTAGCTAAAATTTTTGGATTTAAACTAAAGTGATCAGCAAAAAACATCTCATAATCATGTGGACTGGGGTGTATATATATATAGTCAACTTCAGGTTTATTTTGTGTTCGCTCATTAAGAATTTCTAAGAGTTTTTCACGGTGCTCGGGTTCAATATTTGTCTGTTTCAAATATCCATCAACAGCTTTGATCATAGAACGAACTTCTCGTTGATGTCGAATATGTGTGTCAATTTTTTGTTGAACCACTTGGTATAGAGCTTGATTAAAAATAATAGGAATTCCGTAATCACTTAAAGAACCAATTTCATTATTAAAATGGTAGGGATGTATAGAGTATGAGGCGATAACCAAATCACTTCCATGATCGGCGGCAACATGAGTTGAAAGGGTATCGCGAATTTCGCCGTCAAAAAAGAAAACTTCGCGTCCTTTGTGGTTGTGAATACCATAGGGTGCAAAAAAAGGAGGCAATGCTGCGGATGCAGCTACCGCTTCACTAATTTTTGCATAACCAGCATATTTTATTCTTTCGTCTTTTGTTGTTTGATCAAAATTTCCAAAAATGACTTTTCGTGAATGGTTGAGTTGCGTAGCAATAATGTAGAGCTCAACGCCCAAAGAGCTAAACTTATTATCATTACATGCGCTTTCACGAATGTACTTTTCAAGACTATTGGTTGTAAAAAGACCATTAACTTTAAACCCGCGTTTTAGTAGAACCTCAAGACCCCCTGAAATCACAGGAGTTTTTCTGAACACACTTCTTAAAATGCGCGAGGGATGGCCAGCCTTTAAGTTTAGACCAAAAATATTTCTATAAGTTATAGGTTTTAGGTGATTATCTTTAACGTTTGATTTTTTACCTGTTCTTGTAACAGAAGGTAAACCAGATCCCTGGGTAAAAGCTCGAATAATTGCATCTACATCATATCCACTTGCAAGAAATGTGGAGATTACTGAGCCGGCACTAGACCCCACGTAAGTTTTAAAAGTCATTTTGTCATCTGGATATTCATTTTGAACTTTGACTGGACTTCCACCAGCAAATTTAAAGCCCTTTTCCTGAAGCGCTAAACAGACACCTATGTGAAAGGCTGCGGCCTTCACTCCGCCTCCGCTTAAAACTAGAGCTGGTTTCTTCTTGTCGCTTAAACGCATAGGCAAATAATAGCCAATGATTATGCATTTGGGCACTCAATAATTAATTTTTTAACAATTGAATAGAATAATGGAAAGATTTGACCAGCTATAAATTCATTTGAATAGTCTTTGACCACCTACAAAAGGCATGGTCAAATAAGATGAAAGTCCGGTTTTGCTTTATTTTCACTGGTTTTAGGACTAGTAGTTGTTGGATAACCAAGCCGGGGGCTTTACTTACCTACCCTCTATGCTATTGTTGGGTAGTCAGAAGGAGATGACTTTGTGACAGATGCTATGTGGATACCCTTAACTGAATATTCAAATAAATATCAGGTAAGTATATCTACCCTAAGACGTCGCATAAGAGCAAACCGTGTTGAATGTATCTACGAAGACGGCAAGTACCTCTTAAAAGATTTATCTCTGAAAGACCACCGTCCCAATAAACAAAGAGAAGATAGAATTGTATCCGCCCCTCCACAACCGCCGAATACAACGAGTTCTCACTTGGGAAGCTCCTTGGAGTTATCACAACCACCATCTGCTCAACCGGTTTCGCCACCACCACCAATCATGAAACCGGTTGAAGCACAAAATTCTCAATCAAATAAAGATTGTACGGCACATCTAACATATTTGAATGAAATAAAAAAAGCTTATTCACTCATTCTTCAAGAAAAAGAAGAACAAGTGCTAATTCTTAAAGATGAAGTTGCGGATTTACAAACGCTAGTAAAAGTTTTAGAAAGTGAAAATCAGAGGCTTAAAACAGAGCTAAATAAATTTAAAATAGGCCAGAGTTTTGAAAAAAAATCAAACTCTATGCCCATTGAGCATGTGTTAGAAGATCATAGTTGGAACTCTGATTTAGAGATTGAATAAGTACTGAGGAGAATTTTTGTGGAAGGCTTACTAAGAGCACTAGTTTGGTTTGGAATTATTAATTTTGGTACAATTGTCATGGCCGCAGCGCCCACGTTTTAATAGAATTGCACTTTTATATATAAGTTTGTCCATTTGTTAAAAAAACTAAAACAGTCTTACAAGTAATTTACATGTAATTTGAATATGTTTCCGATAGCTTGCGTCACTGGCGCATTCAATTCGTAATTGATGAGAAAAATCTATGGGAAATAAAGTAATAAACTTATTCAAAACTATTCTAAATAAACTTGTGAAACCTTCAGATAAGATTTTAAACGAAGTTGAAATCTTTCGTGCAACCATGCTTTCATCTTTATTGTTGATTTATATAACCCTTACTATAATCACCTATTTTTGGTTACAAACTGATTTATCTCCAGAAGTAATGACAAAAATTACTCCATTGTTTTTGACATCAATTCTAATGTATTTCCTTTTTTATTTAGTAAGCAGAACAAAATTCTATAAACCAATTGCTTTGAGTTGGATAATATCCTTAGTTGTCATCTTTATTTCAGCAGCTTTTTTGGCTGATTCAGAAATGCAAAGAGTAAGAATTTTGTCTTTAATAGGTCATGGCATACTAGTGAGTAGTTTAATACTTTCTACCAGGGGAACTATTGTTGTTTCAGTACTGAGTATAATCATAACTGGTGCTGTTATGAATAATTATTTTAATATACCACCCGTTTTTGAAGGTTGGATAATTAGAAATTTATTGTTTTTCACTGTTTTTGCTGGGCTTGGTGTTTATTTGCGAGATTATTTTATAGTTTTAAGCCACAAGAGAGGTCTAGAAGATTCTACAAATGAATCCAAAAATTTATTTTTAGCAACAATGAGCCATGAAATTAGAACTCCATTAACGGCCATTATTGGCTTCTCTGAATTAATGAAAAACAAAAAAACTAATGATGTTCAGAAAGCTTTCTATGTGGATAGAATTCATGAAAATAGTAAATATCTTTTGCAATTAGTTGAAAAAGTTATTGATCTATCTAGAATTGGTGCCGGTCAAGTTGTCATAAATAAAAATGTAATAGAAATTAGAAAACTAATTTTTGAAGTTGTTAACAAATATCTCAGTCAAGCAGAAACAAAAGGTATAGAAATTAATGTTAAATTTCACGAAGGAGTGCCTCAAACATTTAATACAGATCCTGTTAAACTGAAACAAATAGTGTCAAACCTCTTAGAGAATGCGATTAAATTTTCAGACAAGGGCATGATTGAGGTGATTGTAAAAATTGTTAGACTAAACATTAATAAAAGTTTTTTGCAGATAGAAGTTATTGATCAAGGTTTCGGCATTAGTGTAGAAGACAGCCAGAGAATATTTGATTTTTTCAATCGAGGTGAGAGTGGAAAATCTCGTTTAAAATCAGGATCTGGTATAGGCTTAGCTTTATCAAAGAAGTTAGCACGAGCACTCGGCGGCGACCTCAACCTGAAAGAGTCTTTAGTCAACAGAGGAAGTGTTTTTCAACTAATGTTACCTATTACTAGTATAAATAAGGGAAAAAAGAAAAACCAAAAAATAAAGCAGGACGCTCTGGAAAAAATGAAAGGAATGAATGTTTTAATTGCAGAGGATTCTGAAGACAATCGCACCTTTTTAAATATTGTATTAAAATCAAAGAATTTAAATTTAACTATGGTCGAAAATGGTCTTCAAGCTTTAAACCGTGCAAGTTATGCCACTGACCACTTCGACTTAATAATTTTAGACTTACAAATGCCAATCATGGATGGCTATGAAGCCGTTAGTAAAATGAGAAAAAATGGAATAGATAAACCGATAATTGCTTTAACAGCACACGCTTTTTCACAAGACAGAGAACGCTGTTTGAAGGCGGGCTTCACTGACTATTTGAGTAAACCTGTAAGTCCAACCGAGCTAATCAATAAATTGTCGAGCTATGTTTAGTTGTCATTATGATTCACCATTTAAAATTCTTCAAATACTTCTTCAATAAAAAATTTAGTTTTGGAAGGGACTATTTGTTTAGGGTAGTACTTTTCAATGATCATAAATACTTCTTTTGCGTTTGATAACTCCAAGTACTTGATCAGAAAAATTACATCATCTCTATCACTTGTGTCCCATCTTGCACTTATACATTTCATAGCCAACATGTATTTGGTTTCCGGAGCCCAAACAAGAAGGTGAGATAAATTTATAACAGCTTCTCGTTGAAAGCCTGGATGAATATATGCTTTAGCACCATCATTTAGCCAATCACTTGGAAGGTGCTCTTCTTCAGCAATTTCAGTGACAAGTTTTCTAATGATTTCTGAGGGTTCGAAAATGGCATCAACATCTTTTGTAGATGCTCGTGCATTGTAAACTAAGCACATAACGGCACCACCAACTAAGCCAATCTCACCCTTTTCATTTCGTCTTTTTAATTTAGAGTTGAGTTTTTTAAATAACATTTCTATTTGTTTTTTTTCTAACACTTTAAGCTCTCAGTAAAAAGTTGTCGTGAACAAAAATATTCTTGCATCTGAAGCTAAATGGAGACTCTAAAAGTGCTGAAGCTTTTAAGGAATTCATTTCGGAAACAAACCAGGGTTCTTCAAGGGGTTTTATGGATAATGCCCACTCAGGAGTTTGAAAACCTTGTTCATCACAAAGTTCAATAACAGTTGCAGCGATAAGCGCATTAATTTTTTCCGGACAGCATGAATCTGGAGGTAGTAAAAAAATTCTCATATCTTTTGTTTTTCTAAACTCATCAACCATTTCCATTAAATGGATCTTCCACGAACCAAAACCATCTTTGGCAATTCGAAAGCTAGTGCTTACTGTTGTACAATTGGGTGTGTGACTTTTAGGATAAGTAATTACCTTAATCGTGCGATCAAAATAATTAGCAATTTTTTTTAGGGTCGATAATTTAACACTTTCATCGAAGGATAAAGCCTTTCTCAAGGTTGTTCTTGAGAGATTGAGCTGATTACTTAAGGTCCTTTCCGATATCTTACTTTTATAGTGGTTCATATTTATGCTCCAATATGGTATATATAATTATACCATATTCATTGTAAAATTGCAAGAAACACAGGAAAAGCAAGAGATTTCATAATCATAACAGAGAGTGTTTAAATAAATTATAGTAATACAACATCCGACGGCAATCCTATTTAGTGTACTCACAAAATAGGATTCTCCCATAAGTAATAAGTAACTTAGCTTCTTAAAACTATTTAACATATCGAGGCGGTAGAGCTAATGAATGCACCCTTTAACAACAGGAAAGTTGAGCATTTCATCTAAATAAAGGGTTTTCCGTCAAATTGTGGGAACTTTTGCTTTAAGGTCTTTTCAATGTGTACTTTTTGTGCAGTGGTTTGATTCTAATAGTGGTATATTTTATCCACGACTTATCTTCTCAACGTCAGAGAGTATCGCCAAACGGTCCTCTTTGCATCTAATTTGGTTCAGCTCTCACTCAATATATTCATATAGACCTCAATTCGCTCCTGTCAATACTATCACCAAATCTGACTGACTATTGGGGAATTACACCTTCATACCTTCATTCTTTCTTTCTTTCATTCTTTCTTTTTTTATTTGGCTCTCAACAAGATTCAGGCCAAATATTCTTATGGCCTGTCGTTGATTACAAGGCTGACATAAAAGTCTTAAATTCTCAGAGTTGGCTTCACCCCCCAGCGCTACCGGTTTCACGTGGTCTACATTTAGATGTTGCCGACTACCACACTTCGTGCACTTGCCGCTATCTCTTTGCCATATGTGATACTTAAGCTTTTTAGAAATATAGCGCGGGTTTTGGCTTTTTATTTGGTTATTCATTTTAGTTAAATTTCTACTCTCTAGATCTCTTCTTTTGTGATTTCTCTTTTCGTGAACTTTTCTGTCCTGATATTTATTATCTTGATCTTTACTATCTAGTTCATTGTCATCTAGATCTTTGCTATCTACTCTATCTTTATTATCAATTCTATCTTTTCTATCAGAATCTTTCGCATTTGCGGTTTTGTATGGCACAGACTTTTCTAAATTATTTATAACGAGCTCGTCACTCAAGGCGAGGCTTTGGTTTTCCAACTCCGACGTCGGAGTTTTTTCTGATTTTGTGATATCAGAATTTTTTGATTCTGCGGTTTTGTATGGCACAGACTTTTCTAAATTATTTATAGCGAGCTCGTCACTCAGTGATAGGTTTTGGCTTGCCAACTCCGACGTCGGAGTTTTTTCTG
>JAGRAE010000116.1 GCA_020435005.1 Bdellovibrionales bacterium | reverse complement strand
TGAGTAAACTTGAAAAAGCCAGTGAAAATTTTGGTCAGATCAAAAATAAATATCAAAATTTTAAGTATATGTGTGATAGAGATTCTGAACTTCTATTTTCTGATAAGAAATAAATTGATTTTAATTATATTAATTATAACATATTAAGAGTGTTAGAAATTAATCAATATCCTTATCATAAAATCTCATCTGATAAAATGTTAGAGTTGGAGTATATTGAAGATGTGTTAAAGTCTGGTCAGACTTCTGGAAATCAATATCAAGCTAATAAAGTATCGGATATATTAAAAAAAGATTTTAATTTTAAGAATGTACTATTAACACCATCAGCGACGGCTGCATTAGAAATGATGGCGCTTCTGTTAAATATTGGTCCAGGAGATGAAGTTATAATGCCGTCGTTTACATTTGTAAGTACAGCTAACGCCTTTGCTTTGAGAGGTGCCAAAGTTGTATTTGCAGATATAGAAGAGAAAACATTAAACTTATGTCCTCAGTCATTAGAAAAGTCTATTACTGAAAAAACCAAAGCTTGTGTCGTTATTCATTATGGTGGAGTTGCGGCGGACTTAACTAAAATTCAAAATATATGCATAAAAAACAATATAATTTTACTCGAAGATGCGGCTCAATGTATTGGTAGTCAATATGATGATAAATTTTTAGGAAGCTTCGGTTCGTTAGCTTGTTTGAGTTTTCATCAAAGTAAAAATATTCAATGCGGAGAAGGCGGAGCTCTACTTATAAATGACAATAAGTATATTGATGCAGCTCGCATTATCCAAGAAAAAGGCACAAATCGTTTTGATTTTAAAAGTGGAAAGGCCAATAAATATGTGTGGCAAAGCTTAGGGTCTTCGTACTTAATGCCTGAGCTGTCAGCCGCATACTTGAGAGCTCAGTTGACTCATTGGAAACCATGGCAAGTTGAAAGAATTAAAGTTTGGAATTCTTATTATAAATGTTTAAAAGTTTTTTCTGATAAAGGTTTGTGTAAAATAGCGAGTCTGCATGATAAAGTTGCACACAATGCTCATATTTTTTGGTTAGTACTACCAGAAGCAAATATTAAAGAAGATTTTATTGATTTTATGAATGCTCATAGTGTTCAAGTTGCCACACACTATGAGCCCCTGCATAAGTCAAAAGCAGCAGAAAAATTTGCCTTAAATTATCAAAAACTAAATGTAACAGAAAGTATTGTAGAGGGCTTAGTAAGGCTTCCTATTTACTCACAACTGAGCGAAGATTTAAACAATATAATATTAGCATTAAATAAATTTTTTAAAGAGCTTCAGTGAATAAAGAAATATTCAAACTTTCCTTATTATTATTTCTCTTGTATTCAGCTTTAATAGCTTTAAATGTTCACGACTTAAATCAAGAAAGTGAAGGTTTAAACAAAAAACTATTCATCCCGCCACCCGAGCAAATTAAATTAATGACTTTTGGTTATCATGAAAATTTAGCGGACTCTTTATGGTTAAGATGGGTTCAGAACCCTGAAGAATGTGGTAAGGAGAAAATATCGAGGACTGTTTTTGAAGATAACTTTCAAGGCTATAAAGAGGAAAATAAGGGCAAGCAAGATTTAAGTTTGGGCTTTGATCGCGAAAAACGAAAAGTTTGTGACAAAGGTTGGTCGTTTTTAATGTTAGACGCTGTAACTAATTTAGCGCCAAAGTTTCGATACTCCTATCTTGTGGGCACAACCATACTTAGCGTTTTGGTGGAAGATCACGAAGGAGCGGCTCTGCTTTATGATAAAGCCCTTAAAAACTTTCCTGATGATTGGAAACTTTTCTATGGTGCAGCCTACCACTTTATGTTCGAGCTAGATGACATAGAAAGAGCTGCTAAATATTTGCGCAGAGCTGGTGATTTAGGAGCCCCTCATTGGGTCTATTCTTTGGCTTCCAAGTTGTATACAAAATCAGGGCAAGTTTTTTTGGGAATTACCTCACTTAAACAATACAAAGTCTACTTGGAAAAAACGGGTGAAACTAAAAAAATAAAAGAAATAGATGAAAGAATTTCACAGCTGGAATCTCAATTGAGAAAATAAGCCTATAAGCTTGACCTTTTAAAAAATAAACACACATTTATTGTTGTTCCATAAAAATTGCAATTAAACTGGGAAAAATATGTCGCAAGATTACTATGAAATTTTAGGTGTTGAGCGTTCAGCGGATGCTTCAACTATTAAAAAAGCTTACCGGCAAATGGCCATGAAATATCATCCCGATAAAAATCCAGGCAATAAAGAAGCTGAAGACAGGTTTAAAGAAGCTGCCAGAGCCTACGAAGTGCTCAGTGATCCAGATAAAAGATCTCGTTACGATCGCTTTGGTGAAGCGGGTGTTAATGGGGGAGCTGCGGGGCATAATTTTACCGATGTGGGCGATATATTTTCCGCTTTTGGTGATATTTTTGGCGATTTTTTTGGGGGAGGATTTTCCCAACAAAGAAGTCATAGGCCACGCCGCGGAGCTGACTTACGTTATATTTTAGA
Source organism: Bdellovibrionales bacterium (assembly GCA_020435005.1). Classification (GTDB taxonomy): domain Bacteria; phylum Bdellovibrionota; class Bdellovibrionia; order Bdellovibrionales; family UBA1609; genus JACKAN01. The sequence continues at coordinate 8,248 of JAGRAE010000116.1, read as the reverse complement.
GATTAATTTAAAAGAAGTTTTAACTGGCTGTGAAAAACAAGTTGAATTCCAAACAGAACAAAGTTGTTCTAGCTGCAATGGCAGTGGTGCAGAAAAAGGGACAGAGCCGGAAACTTGCCCCAGTTGTGGTGGTAGTGGCCAAGTTGTAAGACGTCAGGGCTTTTTTCAAATGGCAACACCCTGTCATGAATGTGAGGGGAGAGGGACGATCATTCGCCACCCCTGTAAAGCTTGCCATGGAGAGGGGCGAGAGCAAGTTCAAAGAAAAATTAAGGTCACTATTCCTGCGGGTATAGATAATGGCAATCAATTGCGTTTATCTGGTGAAGGTGAAGGCGGAACTTTAGGTGGTCCTCGAGGGGATCTCTATGTCGAAATTCATGTTCATCCAGAAAAAAATCTGCACCGTGAAGGAAAAAATCTTTTTGCTGATTTAGAAGTAACTTATTTGCAAGCTATATTAGGAACTCAACTAGAGTTTCAATTGTTCGATGAAAGTATCGAAGTTGAAATTTCTAAAGGTAGTCAATTCGGTGATGAAATCAGACTTAAAGGAAAAGGTCTACCTGGCCTAAGATCTCCTCAACAGGGCGATTTATTTTTGCGTTTAAACGTAAAAACCCCTAAAAAAATAAGTAAAAAAGAAGCGGAGTTATTAGCTCAACTAGCTGAAATAAGTGGAGATAGAGTAAAAAAACCGAAAAAAGGTCTTTTTTAGATAACTTCTCAACTTGACGGCGGCCTAATTCAACACAAATTAAATTTGTAAGATTTAATAAGGAGTATTAACACTATGGGCAAAATTATAGGTATCGACTTAGGAACAACAAATTCTTGTGTTGCTATCATGGAGGGTGGAGAACCCAAGGTGATTGTCAACGAAGAGGGCGCAAGAACAACCCCTTCAATAGTTGCTTACACTAAAGACGGTGAAAAATTAGTGGGGCAAGTCGCTAAAAGACAAGCTGTTACAAACCCAGAAAAAACAATTTATTCCGCAAAAAGATTTATTGGACGACGTTATGAAGAGGTGAGTTCAGAATTAAGACTCGTACCTTATAAGGTAGTTAAAAAAGGTAGTAACGATTGTGCTTTTGATATTGATGGTAAACTTGTGCCAGCTGAAGAAATCAGCGCCTCTATTTTAGCAAAACTTAAAAAAGATGCTGAAGATTATTTAGGTACAGAAGTCACAGAGGCTGTAATTACCGTACCAGCTTACTTCAACGATGCGCAAAGACAGGCAACAAAAGATGCCGGTAAAATTGCTGGTCTAGAGGTTAAGCGTATTATCAACGAACCTACAGCGGCTGCACTTGCCTATGGGTTGGATAAAAAAACAGATCAAAAGATCGCTATTTTTGACTTTGGTGGTGGTACATTTGATATTTCTATTCTCGAAGTGGGTGATAACGTTGTTGAAGTAAAGGCAACCAATGGAGACACTCACCTGGGTGGTGATAACTTTGATACAGCCATTTTAGAATGGATGATCGCTGAATTTAAAAAAGATCAAGGTATTGATTTATCCAATGACAAAATGGCCTTACAACGCTTAAAAGAAGCCGCAGAAAAGGCAAAAATTGAGTTAAGTTCTAGGCAGGAAACAGAAATCAATCTTCCTTTTATAACTGCTGATCAATCAGGTCCTAAACATTTAAACTTGAAATTATCGCGTTCAAAATTTGAACAAATGACAGAAGACCTTGTTAAACGTTCTTTAACTCCTTGTGAAAAAGCCATAAAAGATTCTGGTTTTAGTGCCAGTGAAATTGATGAAGTTGTATTAGTAGGTGGTTCCACTCGAATTCCTGCTATTCAAAAAGCGGTTAAAGAATTTTTTGGTAAAGAACCTAACCGCTCTGTGAATCCAGATGAAGTGGTAGCCATTGGCGCTGCAGTACAAGGTGGAGTATTAGCTGGTGATGTTAAAGATGTCCTTTTATTAGACGTTACACCATTATCTCTAGGAATTGAAACTTTGGGCGGAGTAATGACTAAGCTTATCGAGAGAAACACAACAATTCCAACTAGAAAATCACAAATCTTTTCTACAGCTGCGGACAACCAAAGCAGTGTTGATGTTCATGTTCTTCAAGGTGAGCGCGAAATGGCCGCAGACAATAAACCTTTAGGAAGATTTGAGCTGGTTGGAATTCCAACAGCACCAAGAGGTGTGCCACAAATTGAGGTGACATTTGATATTGATGCCAATGGTATCTTAAATGTTTCTGCTAAAGATTTAGGTACAGGTAAAGAACAAGCCATTAAGATTACAGCTAAATCAGGACTGAGTGAGGATGAAATTGATCGCATGGTTAAAGATGCAGAAGCTCATGCTGATGAAGACAAAGCTAAAAAAGAAAAAATAACATCTTACAATGAGCTTGATAATCTTGTTTATCAAACTGAGAAGCTTATAAAAGATAATGAAGCTGATTTAACGGCTGAAGATAAATCTTCATTGCAGGCAGAAGTTGATGCTGCAAAAGCTTTGCTCCAAAATAAAGAAACTAGCTTAGAAGAGTTTAAAAAGGCTCAAGAGAGTTTGACTCAAGTGAATCATAAAATTAGCTCTTCACTTTATGAAAAGCAAAAAACTAAAACTGAGGAAAGTGGTCAAAGCGCAAGTGCAGGTGATTCATCCTCGAGTGGTGGGGATGATGATGTTATCGACGCCGACTACAAAGACGTTTAAAATCTTAAGTTTATGGCTTATTTGTGTGTTGCTTCGTCGTTGCGGTACAAAGTACAGCTTTCTCCTCGCGCCTGCAAATAAGCTTATAAACTTTAAGATTTTTTCAATGTACTTTTTAGTTTTCAAAAAAATGTAGAATTTCATCGCGTTTATTTAAAACATCTTTATAACCGAGATCTATGAGTTGTTCAGTATAGGCTTTTTCAAACATTAAATAAGAGACAAGTTCTGCAGATTCCTCGTCGCTACCCAGGCCTCTAATTAAAAACTTTAATATCTTTGGCAGGCTTTCCATGTTTTCTTTGGCAATTTCTGATAAATCTTCAGAAGGGCATAGGTAAAAACTTTTTATGTTTTTCATTTTTTTTAATCGACTTTGGTTAAATAAATTGAGTCGATCTAAATCAGATTCAATGGCGTCCAGAAAAACGGCATTTGTTACCACAGAAAGGACTCGGGCTAAAGTAGGCTCGATATTTTTTTGAATTCCCAATTGGCTTTCATTGCGAACACCGACAACAAATAATTTGTCTGCTCCTAAATTAATAGCAGGAGAAAGTGGAGCTGTATTTCTTAAACAACCATCTCCATAAAAAACATCTTCTATATTTATGGGAGTGAAGAAAAAGGGAATAGCACTTGACGCCATAATATGATCACAGGTTACCTGACTTGCACAGCTGGATCTATGTAAGTTTTCCCACTCAGTAAAAGGCTTGTAACTTTGCACAAAGGTAACTCCTTTGGAGGACCTATAGTCAGTGGCTGTTACCGCTAAAGATTCGATAATATTTTGTTCTATGTTTTTATTTAACTGATCAAAATTAATTTTTTTATTTAATAAATTATATAAGGGATTGGTATCTAATAATGAAAAGGGACCTGATCGAAACAACTCATCAATCCCACCCAAGGATACGCCGCGAGCCAGTTTAAGAGCACGTTTTGTAATTGAAAATGTGTGCATTTCAAAAATGTCATCAGTTTTTAACTCGCTCCACATCTCACAAAGTCGATCGGCTGATTTATGACTTTCATGAATGGTACTCGCTAAAAAACCAGCATTAATTGCGCCGGCACTCGTACCACTTAATATATGAAACGGCAGATTGCTCTCACATTCCGAACAAATTTTTGCCAGACCTTTTAAGGTTCCAGCTTGATAAGCTCCACGCGAGCCGCCGCCAGATAAAACGAGTGCAGTTTTATTCATAAGAACACTCTTATTGAAATTTGATACCTTCATCTGGGTCTATACTCAAATTGAGTCCAAGACTCAAATAAGTAAATGCCTCCGCCAGATCAAAACCCAGTTCAGCCATAAAACTAATATTATCGAAGCGACTGGGTTTTACGCTAGAACCAAAAGTTAAATGGGCAACAAGATCAGTATCGCCATCTACAGATCTAAGCCCAAGAGGAATACCACCATAAGGGGTAATAATGCCAAAATCATTTTTAAATTTTTTGCTTATAATCGGATGGACTCTCAAACTAAGATCATTGGCACTCTCTTTACCAAATTCATAGCGAGCGATGCTTATACCACCAGCCACCGAAATTGCCGGCTGCTTATCTGTATCAGGTATAGGTGCCCATTTGTAAAATGCGGCAATGTTAAAGTCCACCACGCCAAAACCGGCTTCAATTCTATAACTGGTTTCATCTGATAAACGAGAGTCAAAGCGACCAAGTAAATTTAAACCATCTTCCCCATCTGTAATAAACTGTGTTTCAACATTGGCATTATACTTTCCCTCGTCAACTAATTCTGCTGTATCCATTAACGAGTAGTAAGCCCAACTACTATTAAAGCAAAATAATCCAAAAGTTAAAATTAACAAGAGTCTCATAATGACCTCCTAAAAGATGTCACAATATTAAGATGAGACATTAAATAATTCAAAGAATAAATCAATGATTCAATATGGCACATCTCCACTAAGATTATTTATTATCTCAATTATGCGCTTAGGAAAGGTCCTGTTTTTGCCGATGACTACTAGTAACAAATGTGAGTGGTGAAATAATGAAGTTTTTCAGCGTTATTATTATCTTTTTAAGTCTATTTGCAAATGCAGAATCAGCAGATAACAGCTGTGATTGTCCAACTGTTAAATGTAATAACCCTTGTGAAGAACAAACGGGAGTTACTTTCTACACAGAAAAATGTGCTCAAGGGAAAAAAGTTAAATCCTGCGCAAAACCAACATGTACAGAATTAGAAGAACCGACACCGGCATGTTTAGCTTATAAAAAAAACAAAGGTCAAAATAGGGAAATTGCTTCTACAACTCAAGCTAAAAAAGACGACCCAAAATATATTCCCGTGAGTCCAAAAGTGGGTACCGTAAATTTATTAAAGGGGAGTGCTTGGAGTAAAAATGAAGCAGGGGTTCAAAAAGATCTTTCTACAGGAGAGAGCTTATATGAATCAGATATGGTAATTACAGCGAGTAATGGCAGAGTAAGAATAAAGCTCACAAATGGAAATATTATTCATGTTTTACCTAATTCAATCATGAAAATGACAGAAGTTAATATTGGTGAACAAAAAACTCTCATCGATTTATACAAAGGTAAAGTTAGAAGTAATGTTACTGATAAAATTAAAGGGGCCGATAATTATTATCGAATTCGCACAAAGAGTGCCGTTGCTGGAGTAAGAGGGACTGAATTCGTCGTTTCTTATGAAATAAATCAAAAAGCTGTAACAAAAGTCCAAACCATAGAAGGGGATGTTGAGTTAGCCAGTGCTGATTTACAAAAGAAACAAAATGTTCTGGGAGGTCAAGAGGCTAGCTTTGTCGTCGCAGCGAACAGTACAGATGTTTTCAGTGAAGATGAGATCAATGATTTCATTGCTAGAGGTTATATGACTCCTGTTTACAAAATGACAGAGGCTGAAGTAAAAAACTTAAAGTTTGAATCAGATGCGGCCAATGACATGCAAATTGAACGAAAACTGGCCTCAAAAACTACAAAGAATAAATTTATATGCAATCAGCCTAAGGGGAAATTAAATCAGTGTTTTTGGCAGTGTGAAAATAATCCTAAAGGCGAAAAGCGTTGTCGTACAGATTTACCCCACGTGAATTGTGTGCGCCGATTATGCAATGCCAATGGTGACTGGGTTGATGAAATGCGTTTGCCAGCCACATTTTTTGATAAATGTGATCCCAATGAGTTAAAAGTGGGCCCCTGTGATTACTGATTAATGCGACGCATCCACTACCAATTATTGAAATATCAGTAATTTTCCCCTATATATGAACATTCCTTTATGGCGGTCGTAGCTCAGTTGGTAGAGCACCGGATTGTGATTCCGGCTGTCGCGGGTTCAAGCCCCGTCGATCGCCCCAATTCACCTTCGAGAAATCGAGGGTATTTTTTATCGGGTTCTTTTATCAACGCCCAATTTTACTTTGTTAAGGTAAATCTTAGATACTTATAAAGATATCGACTATTTGGCAATAAATCTTTTAATAGTTGGTCTATGGCTTCACAAGTTTCCTTGGTGTTTTGACGAAGAATATTGCCTTGACCGGGATACCAATAATACTCAACCTTTACTTCACTAAAACCAATTTCTTTAGCCATATTTTTAAAATCAGCTGGAGAAATCCCATCCTTATAATCTTTTATATACTCTGCTTTATGAAAAATTTCTTTATCTATACCATACTCTTTTTCAATTCTTTCTGCTGTTCCCTTTACTGAATCTATTTCTCTTTGAATAAGAGGAGAGTAGATTTGTGACTCTTTAATATCTTTTATCTCTAACCAAAAATCTTTATTGGGTTCAAGATCAAAATAAGCTTTTCCACCATTTTTTAGAACTCGAAAGGTCTCTTGAATAACTGGTTTTACTTCAAATAAATGATGCAGAAAAGAGTAGCCAGTTACTAAGTCAAACTCAGCTTCGTTAAAAGGTAACTCTTCAGCAAACCCTTCAATAAGCTTTATTTTTCCGTTTTGAGTGTTAACTCTATTTAGCATAGCTTTAGTTGCATCTATGCCATAGACCTCATCAAATAAATCATGTGACAAATTTAAAATAAACCCAGTGCCACAGCCAATGTCTAAATGTTTTTTTCCGTTCGTTGATTTTTGCAATTGAACCAAAATATTTCGAACAACCTCTTGATTTTCAGGAAAAAAATGTGGTTCAGTTTCGTTGTAAACTTCACTCAACTTGGTATGCAATTGAATATTTGCTTGAATAATCTCTTGTCTGTTATGGTTCATTATAAATTCCTTTTCTCTTGTATTAAATACCTTGGTCGATTTAAAACCTCTTGGAATACTCGAAATACATATGAGCCTATAATCCCAAGGCCAATCATTAAAGTACTTAGAATAATTAATAAAATCATAATAACAAGTGTTAAACCACTCATTAATTGTTTTCCCCAATAGATATATTGTATAAAAGATATTAAACCATACATTGTAGACAGCAAAAATATTAATGACCCCATCCATAAAAAAATCCTGTGAGGTAAATCAGAGTATGATATTAAACTATTTATAGCTAATTGGATTCTTTTGTTTAAAGTATACGAACTATATTTGTACTTTGTATTTCGTTCTACTAAAATAAATTCACGTTTGAATCCTAAATGATGCATTAAAGGTCCATATAATATATTTCTTTCTGGATACATTAATAATGCATTTAATACTTTTTTATTAAATGCACGAAAAGTACCTAAATTTGTGGGGTTTTTCTCTTTGAGTAGAGAGTCGATAAGAATATGATAGCTTTTAGAGAGCAATTTGTTTAACGTAAACTTTTTAGCTTCTATTTTAATTGTGAAACAAATATCATTCCCTCTCTCAATAGATTGTATGAGTTTTGGAATGTTAGAGGGTATATCTTCTAAATCGGCGTCCATGAGTATAAGGATTTCACCAGTGGCATGTTCTAATCCAGCACTTATTGCAGGGTGTTGTCCAAAATTTTTTGCTAAATGAATGACTTTTACCATTGGATTTTGATCAGATAACTGATTTAAGATTTCAGCTGATTGGTCTTTGCTCCCATCATTAATGTAAATAATTTCAACCCCATAATTTTTTAATGTTTCAATAAGTTGTTCTGTGAGTTCAAAAAGAGTGTTTTGGTTATTATATACAGGAATTATTACACTGATCACTCTTGTCCACCTTTATATAAACGTTTTTCAGGCGGAACAAAGTATTCGTCAAGTGAAGTAGGTACTTGACTGTCATAACCTATGATTCTTAAAGCTTGAGCATTTAAATCACTGCAAAATTCTTTAGGAATCATTCTTACCCAATCAAATCTTGGCTTCATATAATGTCGGCATGCATTCAAAGTTAGTGCATGTCTAAAATTGTCTGTGTGATTAATGTCAGTTCGGTGTATTAACCTTGCATTAAATATTATTAAATCTCCAGCATTACAAAAAACTCGTTTTGAGTCTCTGGTAAATTCTTCTTCACTACAATTAAATACATGATTTTGTGAGCCGGGTAAGACTTCTAAAGCACCATTATGTGGAGTGTAATCGTTTAAAGGCCAAA
>JAGRAE010000115.1 GCA_020435005.1 Bdellovibrionales bacterium | reverse complement strand
TATTATTGTAGGAAAAGAAAAATTAATAAGAAAAATTCGAAAATTAAAAACCCAAGAAGACTTTCATTTAAGACCAGAAGAATCCGGGGGCGTTCTCTTATATTATGTACGAAAAAAAAAAAAAAAAAAAATTGCCAACGTTTTAAATGGTATTGCCACCGAATCAAAAAAAGCCCAACAAGATAAAGGTGGTAGTTCTTCCGCCCCTACCCGTGGCTCTTCTACAAGCACTGCTGATACTCCCGATGCCGTATTTGGTGGAGATGTTAAAGTTACAGCTGATAAGGATACTAATAGTTTAGTCATTACTGCCAGTAAGCAAGATTACGAAGTGGTTAAAAATATTTTGAGTAAAATTGATATCGCCCGCGACCAAGTTTTTGTCAAAAGCATCATTATGGAAATGAACGCTGATAAAAAACTTAATTGGGGTGTTGATTATTATGCCTTTGATAAAAAGAGTGAAGGTATTGGCCGTTTTGGTTTTCGCGGTTCTTCTTCTCTAGAAGCGCTTATTGACCCTCGCAGTGATAGCGGTGCTATTTTTGGTTTTGGCAGTGGAGATCGTTTTGATATTAAAATAGGCGGCCAAACCACAACTGTTTCAAGCATGGTTGGACTTGTAAAATTAATTCAAGGTAATACCAGTAGTAATATATTATCGACTCCTCAAATTATGGCCATGGATAATGAAGAAGCGGTTATTGAAGTTGGAGACGAAGTTCCCGTGGGTAAAAAAAGTACTTCTACGGCAGCTGGTAGTGATATTTCTGTGGAGTTTAAAGAGGCCACTATAAAACTAGAACTCACCCCTTTTATTAGTCCTGATACCGACTCTGTGCGCATGAAAATCAAACAACAGGTAAAAGATATTTCCGAAAGACAAATTCAAGCCGCTGATCTGGCAAATTCTGCTGTTGCTTTAAGCACTCGCTCCATAAATACCACTCTCGTTGTTAATAGTGGTGACACCGCGGTTCTCGGGGGCTTAATGAAAAACAAAGAAAAAGAAACTGTAGCTAAAATTCCCATTCTAGGTGACATTCCCATTTTGGGTTGGTTATTTAAATCTCGTTCGGTAGATAATGTAAAAACTAATTTATTAGTTTTTATTACACCTAAAATCATTAGGAACTCCGAAGACAATGGTGAGGTTCTACACAATAAACTGGATGAACGTATACAATTTATTCAGAGATACATGAGTGGTCGCGATCCCTACGGCTCTGAAATTGACAATTTACCTAGAAATGCCGCACGTGTGAATTACAAAAATGATTCTTCTTTTGACAATGAACCTATGGAAAGTGTTGACGAAATTCCGGCTCTCGAAGAGCCCTCGCCGGAATCAACTACACCTTCACCAGAAGAATTCGAACCTGAGTCACCTGCCGATACTTTTTAATCTTAAAAGTTTATACGCAAGGAGCTGTTAGCAAAAAATAACAGCTCCTAATTTTGCATTGCATTTAAGTTCCTGCTTTAAAGTTTTTGCAATAACATATTTGCCAACTCACAAAGGAGGCTTCAATGCTAAAGCAGCTTATTTTTGCATTTACAATTTTATTTTCCCTATCTTCTCTCGCCAATATAGTTGTCGATCCTACAAAAAGTGTAATTAATTGGAAGGGCAAAAAAGTAACAGGAGAACATGTCGGCACCGTGAAAGTTAAATCTGGAAATTTTGACCTTAAAAAGCAAAAAGCTACTGTTGTTGTCGATATGACTAGCATAGACGTCACTGACCTTAAAGGTGAGTGGAAAGGGAAATTAATGAATCACCTAAGAAGTGACGACTTTTTCTCGGTCGATAAACACAAAGAGGCCAAACTGGTTTTAGATAAAATGATAAACGCTGGCAAAGACAAGTACAATGTGTCTGGTAAATTAACCATAAAAGGCAAGACTCAGCCGGTTAAATTTGAAGTTGTCGAAAAATCTGGCACCTATGAAGGAGAGTTGACTTTTGACAGAACTAAATTCGATGTGAAATACAAATCTGGAAAATTCTTCGAAAATTTGGGGGACAAACTCATTTATGATGATGTTAAGCTTAACTTTAAGATAGCAGCAAAAAAATAAGAAAACTTGTGTCAAACAATGCTTTCGGCTATTCTATTCACGTATGGCCGAAAGTAATTTTGAGACCCTTCTTATAAAGGGTACAAGTATAAATGAAACAGAGTTAAAGTCTCTGTTGAGTTTACCTGACAAACATGGTGTACCCATTGAAGAAAGTTTAGCTCAACAAACTTATACTTCGGCAGAGGACGCACTTTCCGAGCTTTGTAACAACATCGACGTCGATTTTATAAAAGATATTCCCACTGGGGATATTTCTGTGGACTTAGTTAGAGACATCCCCATTAACTATGCCAAAAATCATGAGGTACTTCCGTTTAAGGAGGAAAGTGACAAAGTCACAGTATTGGTCTCAAATCCACTCAATTATAAAATTTTAGACGATCTACGAGTTTTGTTTCATAAAAAAATTGTTCCGCTCGTCACAACCAGCCACAGAATTCATGAAGCCATCAATAGAGTCTATGAGAAAAGTACCGCAGCTTTAGAAGGCTTAGAGGAAATAGATGAAGAAGAATACGACTTAGACGATCCAGTTATTGATTTATTAGAAGCCGGAGATGACGATGCCCCTGTTATTAAACTCGTAAATACTTTGTTATTTCGAGCCGTCAAAGAAAAAGCCTCTGATATTCACATTGAGCCCTATGAAAAAGACATGGTCGTTCGTTTTCGTATTGATGGTATTTTGTTTGATATCTACAAACCGCCTAAGCGCTTACAGAATTCAATTACTTCTCGTATTAAGGTCATGGGCAATTTAAACATCGCCGAGAAAAGATTACCTCAAGATGGTCGCATACCTTTGAAATTAGCCGGTAAGGATATAGATGTTCGTTTGAACACTGTACCGACTGCTTTTGGTGAAAGAATCGTCATGCGTTTGCAGGACCGCTCCAATGTGATCCTAGAATTAACCCAATTGGGGTTTAATGAGCGAAGTCTTAAGCAAATTGATGATATGCTGGAAAAAACTTATGGTATATTTTTAGTAACAGGTCCCACTGGTTCCGGTAAATCAACAACTCTTTACGCCTGTCTGCAAAAAATCAATAGTGTTGAAAGAAATATTGTAACCGTTGAAGATCCTGTAGAACAAAGAATTCATGGCATAGGTCAAATTCAAGTGAATTCAAAAATCGGCCTGACCTTCGCTTCAGGCTTGAGAGCTATACTTCGTCAAGATCCAGATGTCGTTATGATTGGTGAGATTCGCGATTTGGAAACTGCCGAAATTGCCATCAACGCATCACTGACTGGTCACTTAGTGCTCTCTACTATTCACACCAACGACTCCTCAGGAGTATTTCCTCGATTAATTGATATGGGTTGTGAGCCTTTTTTAATAGCCACTTCTTTGCTTGGAGTAGTGGCTCAGCGTTTGGTTCGCGTTCTCTGTCCACATTGCAAGGAACCTTATACTCCCACTGATTTAGAATTACAAAATTTAGAATTAACCCGCGAAGACGTTATTGGTAAAAACATTTGCAAGCCAGTGGGCTGCCCTGAATGCAACCAAAAAGGTTATATTGGACGAACGGTAATACAAGAGCTTCTTATAGTTACAGAAAAAATTCGCAGTTTAATTATGCAGAGAAAAGATGGTAATACTATAAAAAAACAAGCTGTAACCGATGGCATGGAAACTTTTAGAGATCACGGTATTGAAAAGGTACTCAATGGTGTGACATCCATAGAAGAAGTGTTAAGTAATACCCAATTGGATTTATAATGGCAATTTTCGAGTATAAAGGTCTCAATAAACAGGGTAAAAATATAAAAGGAACCATTGACGCTGAAAATATTCGTGTGGCTCGCGCCAAACTAAAAAAAGATCGCATTTATATTATCGATATTAAAGATAAAACCAAAGCCGCCAGAAAAAGTAATAATAAAAAATCCGGACTCAATAAACGTGTCGATGTACAAGACTTATCACTAATGACTCGACAATTAGCTGTTTTAATTAAAGCTGGTGTGCCACTGGTAGACTCTTTAGGAGCAGTTTCTGACCAGTTAGAGAACCCAATTTTGTCAAATATTATGGCTGAGATTAAAACTTCTGTAAACGAAGGAGGAGCTTTTCACAAAGCCCTTTCAAAATATCCTAAAGTCTTTGATAAGATCTACGTATCCATGTGTGAAGCGGGCGAAATGTCAGGTACTTTAGATATGATTTTGATTCGTTTAGCTGAATTTACAGAGGCGCAAAATGAACTCAATGCTAAAATTCGCTCGGCAATGCTCTACCCTATTCTCATGATGGTGGTGAGCACGCTTCTCCTCGCTGGTATATTTATTTTTATTATTCCCAAAATGGTAACCATATTTGATTCTTCACCAGATTTAACCCTCGAGTGGTACACGCTCATGGTTATTGATATTAGTGGATTTATAGTTAATTACTGGTGGCTGTTAATGCTTTGTTCTTTTGTTGGTTGGGTGGCTTTTAAAAGCTGGAAAAATACTAAAAGTGGTGAAAAGCAATGGGATGGAATCCGTCTAAAGTTTCCTGTAATTGGAAAAATTGTGAGAATGATTGCTGTTTCACGTTTTACCAGAACACTTTCGACATTACTTACTGGAGGTGTCCCCATGCTTAATGCTATGTCTATAGTTAGAAACGTTGTTTCCAATGAAGTTTTAGCTTCCGCCATTGATAATGCTAGAGACAATATAAGTGAAGGTGAATCAATTGCCGCACCATTAAAAAAATCGGGAGAATTTCCTCCATTAGTTATTCATATGATAAGTATTGGTGAAAAAACGGGGGAACTTGAAAACATGCTAACGCAGGTCAGTGATGCCTATGACTTCCAGGTCAAAAACTCTGTAGAAGGCATGACATCGTTACTGGGACCGGTTATGCTGATTTTTATGGGTGGCGTCATAGGTGTTATTGTATTTGCCGTGATGATGCCGATGTTTCAATTATCGAGTTTGGGTGGCTAAATATATAGATATTGTGATATAGTTTTTTTCCTGGAGGAGTTGATATGCGAAAAAATCTTTTTATTAAGTTAAATGATCAAAAAGGGATGACTCTTTTAGAAATAATGATCGTCTTGGCTATTCTAGGTGGACTAATTACTATATTAGCCGGTCAAGTTACTAGTCGTCTCGCCGCGGCTCGTGTTAAAGAAGCCCGTATTCAAATTGCAGAAATTGGTAAAGCACTAGATATGTTTTATACCGATTGCGGTTTTTACCCAGAGGCTGGACTAAGTGATCTCGTTAATGCCCCTTCCAATTGCCCTAATTGGGGTCCCGATCCTTATTTAAAAAAGATACCTAAAGATCCATGGGGTAATGAATTTGAGTATGAATATGATAATGGTTCTTACATTCTTGTTTCCTATGGTGAAGACAGAAAACCTGGCGGAGATGGAACTAGCAAAGACATTAGTTCCGAAGAACTATAATCAACCAATGAATAAATTAAGCCACACCCCTATTTTTGGGAAAAATGATGGCTTTACTCTAATGGAAATTATGATCGTGGTGGCTATCTTAGCAGCTCTTGCTGCTATGGTCATTCCACGAATAGGCAATAGAAATAATGAAATAAAATCAGAGGTTCGGCAACTCGCCACACTGACACGCCAGGTTCGCAGCTCTGCCAAATTACAAAATGCCACCTTTCGTTTAGTTTTAGATTTGGGTGAACCCGGCTCTGAGAATAAACATCAGTACTGGTTAGAAAAATCCACAAATGAGTTTTTACTCACTGAAAATCGCGAAGAAAATTATATTAAAAGTCTTGAAGACAAAGAAGAAGAGGAAGAAGTCGGTACACCTCAAGCTTTTCAACAAGATAAAAGTATTTTACGTGGACCTCATGAGCTTCCAAGTGGAATGTTTATTGAAAGTGTTGAGTTGAGTGGCTTTGAAAAAGACTTACGTGCTGGCAAGATTTTTATTCATTTCTTTCCCTCTGGACGAGTGGAGGAAGCTGCCATACACTTAAAGCTGGAAGAAAACCAATGGACATTAGCCATACACCCATTGACGGGAAAAACAGATATAGCCAGTCAATACGTATCCTTAAAGGATATCAAAAACCAGTGACTCATCGTCAGGGTTTTACTCTTTTAGAAGTTTTAATTGCCGTCGCCATAATTTCTGCAAGCATGATCACATTAAGTCTTGCAACCATGGGTAATAATCTTCGAATAAGAAAAACTGCTCTCAACAACAATGTGGCAGTTCTTTTAGAGAGAAAAATGACCGAAGTGGAAGCTCTTTATAGAGAAAAGACTTTAGATGAAATTCCGGAAGAGGAAAGTGGAGACTTTGGTTCTGAATACAAACAGTATCGATGGACTTTAAAAAGTCAAAAATTTGAATTTCCTGATTTAAGTTCATTATTGATCAGTCAGGATCAAGGTGAAGAAATGCTTTTAACTGTTATGAAACAAACTCAGGAGTTTATTTCTAAATCCGTCAAAGAAGTCACTGTCAGTGTATTTGTAAAAACGCCGGCTCGAGAAATAGAATACTCAGTAACCACCTATTTTGTAAGTTACGACGAAGAACTCACACTAGGCGGAGGAGGCAATTGAATTACTCAAAAGGTTTTACTCTCTTAGAAGTAATCATTTCCGTTGCCATATTGGCTTTTATCTCAGTATTTACAGCGGCAAGCATACAAAACGCTATAAAATTTAAAGCCAAAACAATAAAACAAATTGAAGAAACTGCCTATGTTCGTGATGCACTAAAAATCATGGCAGAAGATATACGCCAAGCTTATAATTATAAAGACATTAATATTGAATTGTTTAATCTGGCTCAAGATGAACGTAAAAAAAGATACGAACAGAAAAAAAATAAAAATAGTAAGGGTAAAAAAGAAGGAGAAAAAAAAGAAGGTGAAGGTGAAAGTGAAAGTACTCCACCCACGGGCGAAACAAGTCCACAAACAGAGACAGCAGAAAAACCAGGACAACAAAAAACTTTTGAAAAAAAAGAAGAAAAACGATTTACACAATTTTTAGGTGAAAGCGACAAATTAAACTTCACTTGCACTTGCAATTCTCGATCTCTTGAAAACTCACCTTTTTCTAATTTAGCTGAAGTGGGATATTATACTGAAGACTGTCGTGGACGTTTAGATAAGCGTAAAAGCAGTAAATGTTTATGGCGTCGACTCTCGCCAGTGATAGATGACAAAGTTGATGAAGGTGGCAGCAAACAAGTTCTGTTAGAAGATGTAGAAAGTGTAAAGTTTAAATTTATTGGTCCAGAAAGCGAAGAGGAATGGCGCAATACTTGGATGACAGATGAAAGTGGTGATGCAGTTTCTAAAAATATATTTCCCTATGCCGTTGAAATAAGTATTGAAATGAAGCCGATAAAAGAAGGAGCCAAAAAAGTAGCTATGACGGTAGTGGCTCCGCTGAGTTTTCCCAATCATCAGAAAACTACACAGGAACGTATAGATGAACAAAAAAAAGCTGAAGAAACAGAAAAACAATAAGGGTATAGCCCTTTTGATTGCTATCTTTTCAATGGGTTTACTCACATTTTTTGCCATGGAGGTTTCCTATGAAACCAATGTTGAATACGTTATTTCTTCACAAAAAGTAAATCGACTCAAAGCCTATTACGCGGCTAAATCTGGAGCAGAGCTCAGTTTACTAAGAATTTTATTATATAAAAAAGCCGTGGCCAGCTTTGGCGATCAATTGGGTGAAAATAAAAGTATGCTTGATCCTATATGGAATTTTCCTTTTGCCTGGCCACCCACAAAATTTATTCCCAAGGATGATGTTACGGCTATTACTTTTGATTCTTTAAAAAAAGTTGAAGGTGAATCTAGCATGCAAGCCACTTACATCACTTCCATAGAGAGTGAAGGTGGTAAAATAGACATAAATGATCTGGGTTCAGATATAAAAGCATTGCGTGAAAGCACTAAAGCACAAATCTTAAAAATATTTAACATGGAAGTTGAATATAACGATGAGTTTGAAGCTAAATGGCGAAATACGAACTTCGAAGAATTATTAAATAATATTACGGATTGGATTGATGAGAATGACGAGAGCTTAAACGGTGGAGGAGAAAAAAGTTATTACCGCGACTTTTTAAAAGATAATCCAACAGAGTTTATTCCACCTAACCGCCCTTTGCAGTCTGTTGATGAGTTGCACATGGTTGCTGGCATGAAAGATGATTTTTATAATTTGCTAAAAAATCGCATAACTGTTTTTGGTGTAAAGGGAATAAATATTAATTTTGCCAACAAGGATATTCTTATGAGTTTAGATGAACAAATTGATGAGGAAGTCGCCAAAGAAATCATTCGCCGCAGAAACACTCCCGAAGAGGGTGGTCTCTTTAAAAACGAAGATGATTTTCTAAGTTTTTTAGATATTAAAACTTCTATTAATACAGCTGAATTTAACAAGGGAGGAATTCCATTATTTTTTGATAACCCTTACAACTTTCGAATTAGAAGTACAGGTGAATTTGCCAAATCAACGAGGGAAATTGAAGTTGTCACTTATGATGTCGAAAATCTAGTAGGACGCATGGCTGATTATTTAGATAAGCAAGATGAAGAAGAGTCTGGTGGTAGCTCTGGTGATGAATCTTCTGGCGAAGGCGCGGGAGAAGATTCATCTGGAGATGGAGCAAAAAAAGAAAATGAAACTACTGGCAATGATACTTCTGAAAAAAAAGATTCGGATAAAAACAAAAAAGCCATCCCCAAAGGTCGCCCACGAATTGTATTGTGGGAAGAGAAGTAAGGTATTTCACTTGAAAAGAGCTAAGATTCTTGATAGATAAACAAGAATGAAATTTATTGTACTATCATTTTTTTTAATGTTTTCAAATCACTTGCATGCGTCAGATTCTAATCATTCTGAAATCAAATTTAAGTCTGGAAATATCACCTTAAGAGGTTATTTCACAACACCGAAGGCTAAGAAAAAATTTCCTGCTGTCCTTTTGCTGGAAGGTTCTGGCCAGTCCACTGATAAAGTGGAGACAAGTGAAAGTTCATTTAGGCAAATTGCTGAGTTTTTAGCAACATTTGGTGTGGGCTCATTAAGATATAATAAAAGAGGAAGTGGTTACAATAGTGATAAAGGGCAATTCCACAAAGCTACGCTTGAAGACAATTATAGAGATGCTAAGAATGCTCTTGTTTTCCTAAAATCTCAGTCCAATGTAAATTCCAAAAAAATATTTGTTTTGGGTCAAAGCATGGGGGGCACCAGAGCATCACGATTGGCAAATGATTTTGCATGGATTAAGGGGGTTATCCTTGTAGCTAGCCCAACAAGAACTTTTTCTGAGTTTAACAATGATCAATTAAGTATATTGTTTCGTTTCAAAGGGATGACAGAAAATAAAATAAAAGAAGAGCTTAAGAAGAATACAAATTGGATTGAAAATATTATTAGCCCTTCTTACCTCTGTGAAAAAGACATAAAATGCCAGTTAATTAATGGGGTTGAAGTTGTCGATGGTCAATCCATAGAATTTTGGAAACAAACAGTTAAACACAATCAGCTCAAAGTACTTTCACAGCTGAAACAACCCATTCTTATAATTCAAGGCACATCAGATTGGGTTGTTTCTGTCAAAGATACGGCTTTAGCGGCAACGACGCTCGAAGATGTAGGCCATCTAAATTATCAAGTGAATATTATAAATGGGTTTGATCACTTCTTTGCAAATAACCCTTCAAAAGTAGACAGCCTTAAATACATGATTGGAGTTAAAACGAAAAAATTAAAACCCATGCCTTTGCACAAAGAATTTCAAAATGTTCTTAAAAGTTGGTTAATAAGAGTTATGGTGCACTCCAAATAATCAAATTAATTTAGAAATTCTAAATCCATTTTGTAGAAATAATAGTCATACACATCAGACAGGAGGCAAGTGATAGTAGTAGATTACATAGGTTGCTATATAACGAATCACATCGTAAATGACTTTAACTAGGTTTCCAAAACTTTTTTATCTTGTGAATATACTTCAATATATACTAATTAAGCCATTTTCAAATTTCTATGCTATAACACTTTCACAGTTCACCAATTGCATCTTTAAGTACTATTAAATAGTTAATGAAATTTTAAGTTCTAAACAAAAACAATCATATAATCGTTAATTACACCCGTTAATTACGGAATGGGAATTCACACGCCCCGTTCCGTCATATTAAGTAAATTTTTGTGCTCGCTGTGTGCATCTCGAGTTTTTACTTTGAGAAGTGATTATCGAATCATAAAATGACAAAGTAAAAAAATAATTAGAAAGCGTAACAAAAAGATCTATCCGCAATTAACGGATAAAGGTTGTAGTTTGAACTCATTTAATTGGCAATAGATCTTCTAAAAAAAGGCTGAAAACTCAGAACGACTATGAAGGTTTGAGAATGTAAACAAACTTATAAGACATTGTTTACCGACAACGTATATTTTACTCTCATGCGACCAATTTAATCAAATTGGCCTGAATAGTGTCCTCTTTAAAAATCAAATTGGTTTGAATGGTATCCTCTTTAAAAATCAAATTGATCTGAATATTGTTTAATTACAGATACTGAAAAAAATCTGGATTCAGAATGTCAATTGAAGCAAGTGCTAAAAAAATGTTCTCAAAACAAACATCGCACATGACTAGAAAACATACCTACAACTTATAATTTACACTCGTGCGACCAATTTAATCAAATTGACCTGAATAGTGTCCTCTTTAAAAATCAAATTGGTCTGAATAGCGTACTCTTTAAAAATCAAATTGATCTAAATATTGTTTTTTTAC
>JAGRAE010000114.1 GCA_020435005.1 Bdellovibrionales bacterium | reverse complement strand
GAAACTGACTATTATTTTAAGATACGGAAACTGACTATTATTTTAAGATACGGAAACTGACTATTATTTTAAGATACAGAAACCGACTATTATTTAAAAGATGCAGAAACCGACTATTATTTAAAAGATACAGAAACCAATTACTATTATTTAAAAGATACAGAAACCAATTACTATTATTTAAAAAATACAGAAGCCTATTACTATTTTTAATGGTTGAGATTAGGTGAATTTCAAGCTGTGATAATCCATCGTTTTACAACTATTCCTTTTACTTGAGCACTTGTTGCAGTTCACAATTGGATTCAGCTTCCAAAGTTAAACACTTAAGCATTTCTAACTGCCCTCGCTAATTGCGGATTGGGAATTCACACGCCCCGTTAAAACCCATCATATTAAGTAAATTTTGTGCTCGTTGTGTGCATCTCGAGTCTTTGTTTTGAGAAGTAATGCTCGAATCATCAAATGACAAAGTAAAAAAAGGTTTTTAGAAAGCGTAACAGCAAGATGCATCCGCAATTAACGGGTGCAGTTAGTATGAAGCGCAATTTTTTGTTTGTAATCATAAACTTATTTATTAATGTAAATAAGTTTATGATTACAAACAAAAAGCCACCCACTTTATTTACGGATGAGACTTGCAATTGAGCTATAAAACATTTTTACTTTAAAATTTGATGGTTCAAATATTACACGCTCAAAGCATAGTTTTCAAAAGCAAACAACGAACCCTCTACTCTGGTTTTTACCGGTGCGCGACAAATCGTCCTCCGCCATTAAAGGAAGCCGATAGTAACATTTGTGATAAACACTTGCCCCCCTTCAGCTCTTAAATATTTCTTTGCCTAGCCCAAAGGCTTGAGGCAAAATTGAATGCTCAAAAAATCCTTAAAAACTCAAGAATTTTCTATAGATATCTAAGTCTTTAGAGTTTATACTTTAGGCATGATTAGTTTAGGTATTGATATAGGCAGTTACGGAATTAGAGTCGCAGAAGTCGAAGCCCTCAATAAAGGCTATAGAATAAATCGCTTCTTAAAAATTCCCCTAAGCATTGACCCCAATAAAGATAAAGAAATAGAAATTCTTGATGCATTAAGAAACTTAGCTCAGGAATATGATCCTTCAACCACCAAATTTGTTCTAGGCGTCCATCAAAATCAAGTAACCGTTCGTAGACTTAATTTCCCATTCAAAGAACGACACAAAATAATTAAAAGTTTACCCTTTGAATTAGAAGACGACATCCCTATTTCTCAAGAAAATGCTGTATTCAATGCTAAAGTCATTGAATACATCGGCAACACCACTGAAGTCTTAGCCATTGCCTGCCCTTCGGAAGTTGTCGAAAAAATTATACAATTGAGTTTAGATTGCAACTTTCCATTAGACATTATTGGCATTAACAATTTAGCCATCGCCAACCTATTCACTTCTTGGTACGAAGCCCCTCCTACTACTGAAGGCACTGTTGAAGAAACACAAGAAGTGGTGGCTCCAGCAGAAATTATAATCGATATTGGACACTCAATTAGTAATTTAATTGTTCTGAAAAATGGACAAGTTATAGAAGTAAGAGATTTCGATTGGGGCGGCAATGATGTTGCTAAAGCCCTTGCAACTCTTAAAAGTAAACATTTTACCGAAGCCGTACGTGAAATTGAAAATAGTGATCTATTATTACTCAATCACGATATTGCAACTGAAGATCAAATAAAAACATCTGATTGTATTAAGCTTGAAATCAACAAATTCACTAAACAATTAAAACTTGTACTTTTAGAACTTAAAAGTCTTTACAATCTTAACTACGTAAAAGGCACGCTGGTAGGCGGCTTTAGTTCTCTAAAAAATATAGCCCCTTACTTAACTCAAAAAACTGAAATTCCATTCAAAAAAATAGACATTCGCACCCTTGTTCCCAATGCACAAAATGTGATGACTACAAATGAAGGTTTAATTGCGACAACCGCAATAGGTTTAGCTATTGAAGCTCTTAAAAAACCTAAAAATCCCGCTGTAAACTTAAGAGTTGGTGAATTTAAAAAACAAAGTCAGACTGTCAACTTGCTAATAAATAAGTGGGGACATACGTTAAGCATAGCCGTAGCTACTTTTATCTTTTTTATTGTTTTTGGTATGCTTAGAGAAAACTTTACCGCCAACATGGCAGATAGTGCCGAGACAACTCTTAGAGACCACGGCGCTCAAATTTTGAAATTAAAACCACTTCGCGTAACTTTGTCTAAAGTAAATAAATATGTAAAAGATCAAAAAAAGTTGAAAAAGAACTTAAAAATGACAGAAAGCCTGCAATCTATAAATTCTGCCATGGATATTCTCAGTTTGATTTCCAATAAAACTCCCAGTAATAAAAATTTAAATATAAATGTAAAAATCTTCCAATTACAAAATGAAAATTTACGTATGGAAGGGGAAATTAAAAATAGCAACTCTTTAAAATTACTAGAAAATGCTTTAAAATCTGTGGCTATTGGCAATAATGTTGAGAAAGCAGGTAGTTTGTTAAAAGCACAAACAGGATGGTTACCTTTTGCCTATGATTTAAAAGTTAACCGAAGAGAGGATTTTTAATTGTGAATTTTGATGACTTAAAAGATCAACTTCTCGAAAATTGGGATAGAATTAAAAGCAAAATTCAAGAAGATCCTTCATTTAATTCCATAAAGGAAAAATATGAAACGCTTCCCTCCTCGGCTCAAAAAGGTATTTTAGCTACTATTATTTTTCTCGTTTTATTTATTTTATTTTACATCCCATATGGTTATTTCGAAGCGGCTCGTGAAAACGAACAAAAATATCAAACTTATAAAGAAGCTATCTCTGACCTACTAAAAGTTGGCAAAGCAGATGGTAATATTGCACAGTTTACTCGTGGCAACTTAGAATCTTTAAAAACCAGAATCAATTCTTCACTACAAAGTTATAATCTTACTGAAGAGCAATTGGGCCCCATAAATTTAGGACCTAAATTACAAAACTCTTTATCGAAACCACCAGTAGAAGAAGAAACTTTTACTATTCAGCTTAAAAAATTAAATTTGGATCAAATAGTACAAGTAGGATCTGACTTGATTAGAAACTTTGATGATTTAAAAATGACTGGAATTACTGTAAATTCCGTAAATGATAAAGCTGGATATTTTGATGTCGAATTTAAACTGAGCAAGTTTTATTTACCCGATGCTCTTGTTAAAGAAGAAGAGCCTGGTGACAAAACTAAAGATAGAAGAAAAAATAGACCTTTCAGAAAAAAGGATAAAAACGGTTAATGCTGCAAAAGTTTGCTCAATTTTTTATAAATATTTTTAAGTTTCACAAAAAGAAACTTCTAATGATTATTTTGTCAGCTTTAATTTGCTTCATTTGGTTATTCCCTTATGAAGACTTAAGTGGTTTAGTTACAGAAACAGTGGCGAAACAAACAAATAATCAAGTCTTTATTAGCTTTGACGATCTCAATCTATCCTTATTCCCAAACATTGGTTTGGATATGGAAAACGTAAAGTTAGACATCCAAAATCTTCCAACTATTGAAGTTAAAGCCATGTCCTTCTCTCCCTCTGTTTCAAGTTTAATTAGTAAAAAAATTGGTTTTAGCTCTAGCTTCCAGGGCCTGTTAGATGGAGATATTAAACTATCAATTAAACCAACGGGAGAAACAGAGAACAAAACACCAATACACAATGTTCGTTTAGAAGCAGAAAATATTCAATTATCAGAACTAAAGCAGTTTATTAAGTTGCCTTTAAATATAAAGTCTCGCGCAAATTTAGACATCAATGCTGATGTGGATTATAAATTTGATCAACAACCAGATGGTGAATTGTCATTAGTTACCCAAAAATTAAAATTACCAGCGACGGTTTTTCCTACTGCTATGGGAGAAATGCCCTTTCCTGAAATGACTTTTGATAAATTTCTACTCAACGGAAGGATTACGGCAGGAGAATTAATTATTGAGCAACTTGAGTTGGGTTCTGAAAAAGACCCTCTGTCCCTACGCCTCAAAGGCAGTATGGCGCTCAAACTCCTCAACACCCCTCAAGGTCTGCAACCCCTCCCTGGCTCCTACAAATTTAAGCTGGAAGTCAACAATAAAGCCAGTGATATCAAAGAGCTACAAATTCTATGGACCTTGCTCGACAGGTACAAAGTTAGCTCCAATCAAGGCGACCAATATCTGCTCCGCGTCGAAGGTGCTCGTTTTGGTGTACCTCCCGAGATGTCAAAGCTTAACAAATACGATTAATTAGAGTAACTCTATTGCTCCATTAGCTTGTTATTATTTCATTTTACATGAGGGGTAATTATGTCAGGCGTAAATAAAGTAATTATTATTGGCCGTTTAGGAACAGATCCAGAAGTGAAAACTGTTAGCGGAGATAATACTGTAGCTCGATTAAGTGTAGCTACAAGTGAAAACTGGACAGACCGTAATGGTCAAAAACAAGAGCGTACCGAGTGGCACCGAGTGGTGGTCTGGGGTAAACTTGCCGAACTTTGTGGAAAATATCTCTCAAAGGGAAGACAAGTTTATTTAGAAGGACGATTGCAAACAAGAAGTTGGGAAGATCAACAAGGGCAAAAGCGCTATACCACTGAAGTTGTAGCGAATACCGTACAGTTCTTAGGTGGAACGCAATCTCAGAATGAATATGCGAGTGGCGGCATGGACAATGACTTTCCTGCACAAAACTTTGGCCCAGAACCTTCTTTTGATGCCGACGAAGAGATTCCTTTCTAGTAAAATAGTATCATGAAAAGGTTGCTTCAAATTTCGTGGGGGCTTTTAGCTCTCACGATATTAAACTCTTGCAGTATCTACGAATCAGATGCCAGAAAGTTTCTTCGTGAAAGAGGGTTTGAACTTACTAATTCCGCAAAGTCGAATCAACAACTCTCACAAAAGCATTGTTTTCAGACGAGTTCGACAAATATTTTACCTGAATGGGAAAATGTAGAGAACAGTGAGAAATATATAATTCGTTATTATGATACGAGTTTTAGTTGTACTTTTGAAAAAACTAAACCCCTTCACTGGAGTGAAGAAGAATTAAATTTAATCGAAGAAATTGTCGCCTATTACAAAGAAAATAATTAGACCCGACCTTAGATTAGCAAATTATAATCCATTCTCCTCATAGAATAAAAAAACATTTATAATTTAAAATGTTGAGGAGACATCTATGAAATACATATTACCAGTTTTTTGCCTTTTTATTTCTCTTTTAATAACCCCTCAGTTTGCTAATTCAGCTACTATCGCAAAAGTTAAAGGTAAAAAAGTTTATATTTTATTGGAATCAAGAATTGAAGCACGCAAGGGTGACATTTTAGAAATTTTTGATGGACAAGGTAAAAAAAGAGGTTTGGTTAAAGTTAGAATGGTAAAAGGCAATCGTGCTTTGGGTAGCCTTAAAGGCAAGGCGCAAAAAGGTTGGAGCTTAAAAGTTCGCGGGGCTAGTGAAACGAGCACAGCAGACAATAATTCAGAAAAAAAAGATCGTTATGAAAAACTAAAACAAGCTCCTACATCTGGATCATACTATGGTGTTATGGCGGGCTTTGCATCAGATACTATGACCGCTACTATTGATACTACAGGAAATACGACAACTGATGTTGATATGTCTGGGAGTGGTTTTAGCGGCAGGCTTTTATTTGATTATGCATTGTGGACAAGTATCTGGTTTCGAGGCATGTTAGGTTTAGAAAATTTTGCAACTGAAGGCGACCAAAAAATTTGTGGTGCTAATAATGATGAAGTTTGTGATGTTGAAATTTCTTATTTAGCTCTTGATTTGTGGGGCCGTTATCTTTTTTCAACTGGAACTTTTCGCCCCTGGGCAGGTTTAGGTTTTAATCTACTTTTTCCATCATCAAAAGCTTCAACGGCTATTGATGAAGAATCTATCACAAGCACATCAGTATTTGCCGGCGGACTTGGTTTTGATTGGTTTTTTAAAAATGATATGTATATTCCCGTACAATTTGAATATGGAATGTACCCCGCTTCTGAAACGGTTAAAGCCAATTACATGGCTTTACGTTTTGGTGTAGCGATAGATTTTTAATTTATTTCACAATTATTTTGCTATCAACACTGTACTTTCCCGGCCCCATTAACAAAATGGCTAAATAAATAAAAAAGTACAACAAGGACATTTCTTTCTTCTGAAAAGGGTCGGTGGCATGGGCCAAAAATGCAGCTACTGCCATAGTTATTATTAAAGATAAGGCTGCTGGACGAGTCAGTAAACCCAAAGCTATTAAAATACCCCCCACAAATTCTGCGAGACCTGCCATCCAAGCAAACATTATCGCCATGGGTAAACCCAACATTTCTAGAAAGCCTACGAACTGTTCATTAGGAGGAATTTTTCCAGTACCGTGAGCAAAGGCCATACTCAAACCAGCAAAAAGTCTCAATAACAATAAACCGAAATGGGCTTTAGTAGAATTCAAATTTGATGCATTGTTGAATAACAACTTTGTTAACATTAGAACCCCTTATGAATGTGTTATGCGAGATACGCCTAGTACACCTTTTAATTTATTAAGATTTTGCATGACGTTTTCAAGCTGCTCTGTATCTCTTACACTAATATCAAAAATGCAGATAGCTTTTTTGTCACGTGTAGTACGAATTTGTGCATTGTGAATATTAGTTCCAGAAGAAGACATCACTTCAGTCATTTGTTTGAGTAATCCAGGAATATCATGACTTACTACCCTCATACGAACCATTCTTGAAGCGCTTACTGTTTTACCTCGAGTCCATTCAACGTCAACTCTTCTCGCTGGATCTATCTCAAATGTCTTTTCACAATCGGCCTTATGGATAGTAATGCCTCTCCCTAAAGTTATAAAACCAACGATGGCATCACCCGGGATTGGACTACAACATTTTGCAAAACGAACAAGCACATCATCCATACCATCTACAATTACGAGTGAATCTGAAGTTTTCTTTTTAAGAAGAGCAGAACGCATGGCTTTTTGTAAAAAGCCTTCTTCTTCAGATGCCTTTTTCTTTTCTGTGTAGTTGGGCACTAAACTTTGTATAACAAATTTAGGCGATATTTTACCATAGCCTACGACCATAAATAAATCGTCTGCGCTATTAGCCCCATTATCTCGTAAGAATTTTTCAAATAAGATTCCATCAAAATATTTTTGTGCGGACATCCCTTCACGACGAAATGCTTTTTCTAACAATTCTTTACCTAACTCCATAGCGCGCTTTCGCTGTTCTGATTTTACATAAGCACGAATTTTGGAGCGAGCTTTTGTAGTTACGCAATAGTTTAACCAATCTTTTGAAGGTTTTTGATTTTTAGAAGTTATTACTTCAACTGTATCACCATTTTGCAACTCATACTTTAAAGGAACTAATTTTCCATTCACTCTAGCTGCAACAATTTGCGAACCAACATCAGTATGTACTGAAAAAGCAAAATCAATTGGTGTTGAACCATCTGGAAAAGCTTTTACATCCCCTTTTGGGGTAAAAACATAAATCTCTTCATCTACTAAATCTTTTTTAATGTTTTCTAAAAACTCATCAGAATCATGTGTTTGTTGATGCATACTCACCAAGTCACGTAGCCAATTAAATTTATCAATAGCTTGTTGTGATGAGCTTTTATGACTACTTGTCTCTTTATACTGCCAATGGGCGGCAATCCCTCTTTCCGCAACTTCATGCATTTCATGTGTGCGAATTTGAATTTCTATTCTTTCCCCACTCGGGCCAACAACGGTCGTGTGTAAACTTTGATAATTGTTGGCTTTTGCCATCGCAATAAAATCTTTAAATCGTCCAGGTATCGGCTTGAAAACTGAATGTACAATACCTAAAACCTCATAACATTCGGGAACTGTGTTCACTATCACGCGAAAAGCTAATAAATCGTAAAGCTGATCGTAGTCTACATTGCGATGACTCATTTTTTTGTAGATGGAATACAAATGTTTTGGACGACCATATAAATCAAAATTAAACTTTGCTCGTTTTTTTATTTCTTGACCGAGAACATCAATAACTTCATCGATGTATTTTTCTCGCTCTTTTTTCTTTTTATTAATTTTTTGAACTAAATTGTAATATTGATCAGGCATGGAGTAACGAAAGCTTAAATCTTCAAGCTCTACCTTAACAGACATCATTCCTAAACGTCCTGCTAATGGAGCGTATATGTCTAAGGTCTCCTGAGCTTTTTTAACCTGTTTTTCATAGGGCATATGATTGAGTGTGCGCATATTATGTAAACGGTCAGCCAATTTAACGAGTACCACTCGAACATCTTGCCCCATTGCCACAATCATTTTACGGATGTTTTCACCTTGCTTTTCATGCGTATTGCGAAATTTAATTTGGTTTATTTTAGTTACGCCATCGACAAGTTCAGAGATAGTCTTTCCGAAAAGATCTTCTAACTCTTCCAGTGTAACACCCGTGTCTTCAACAGTATCGTGAAGTAATCCTGTAGCTATAGTTGCATAATCTAAATTTAATTCGGCTAAAATTGCTGCGACACCAATAGGATGAGATATATAAGGCTCACCACTACGACGAATTTGACCCTCATGAGCTTTCTCTGAGAACTTGTAAACCTTTTTAATTTTTTCACATATTTCAGGAGAATAAGAAACCTTCATGAGTTCTAATAACTCATCAATAGTCTCCACGACAGCTTCGGTTTGCTGATCAATCAATCTCGGTTCTTGGCTCATAGGTGATAACAAATCCTCATCCCCTATCTATCGGTAAATATTCAAAAACTATTAATTTTTGACAACCTCGAGCCAGCTCAAAGTCCAGATAAAAGTTACCTATTGAGGTCGCGAGCAATTTGCTCATCAATCGTATACTCTGAATCAGTCACTTTAAAGTTTACTTTATCCGCTGCAACTTCTCTTAGAGCATTAACAATATATTTATTGCCACTCTTTGCTGCTGAAGTAGGAGTCATACCCTTTAACAAATGTTTAGCTCTTTTAGCTACTAACAAAACTAAGGCAAAACGGTTTGGAACTTTATCTAAACAATCTTCAACAGTTACTCTAGCCACACATAACTCCCTTTAATTAAGTCTGGTAACTTACCTTTATGACAGGATTTTTTCAATAATTTTCTTGAATTTTCCGTAAGCTTCTTCAAAGTCATCATTTATGACTTGAAATTGAAAGTTTTCAGCCTGAGCAATTTCCTTTTTGCCATTTTCAAGCCTCAAATCCAAATCTTTTACATGGTCTCCATCTCGGCCAACTATTCTTTTACGCAACTCGTCAATAGATGGTGGCAAGATAAATATGGTTTGCACTTCATTCGGATACTTTTCCATAAAGGTTTTGGCCCCCTGTATATCGACATCCATGATGACAGCATTTCCCTGTTGCCAGGTTTTTTCTATTTGATCTCGTGGGGTGCCATAATAATTTCCATGTACCTTTGCATACTCAACAAAGAAATCCTCTTTAATTTTTTTCTCAAAGTCCTCTTTAGTAAAAAAATGATAAGGATATCCCGGGCGCTCTCCATTTCTCATCTGACGAGTTGTGCAGGTTATTACATCCACTAATTGGGGCAGTTCCTCAACCGCTTTTTCTACAAAACTTGATTTACCGGCACCACTCGGTCCCACTACGATGATTAATTTACCCATGATGACAATAATTTACCTTTTTTGCGTAATTTATTCCATGGTTTTCTATGAAACCCTCCCAAAGGTCAATAAAAACTCCACAGAATCAACAAGATATGGTCCTTGAATTGCATTACATTTCTTTATGTTTAAGTACTTTATTATAATTCTAATTTTAGGATTTTCCCCTATCAATTGGGCTTGTAATCAAGCAATGGAGACTGAGAATGGCAAAGCAAAACACGTTAATTTGCCACCGGCCTTGCAGCTTTATCTGGATTCTGAAAGATTTATCTCTTCAGAAGTCTACCAGACTAGTTATTTTTATCTTTTCACGACTCTCAATAATTTACCTGTCAAACGATTAAATACTAACCCAATAAAAAATTGGTTTAAGAGTTGGGTAGAAGATGAATCAAAAAATTTTCAAGCTTTTGAACTCGAAAACCTCAAAGCAAAGCTCTATGCGCAGAAGCAGATTCTAAAAGATGGAACAAATCATTTATTTCTAACAGTGAATGATTTGGCTTATAAATCAAATGGAAATGCTTTAAAAGATGCCAAGCCCTATAAGGGTTATAGCGAAGCTCTCGGCCAACTCGTAGCCGCAGTTGCAAATTTCATTAGAGATATGCAGTTAAGTAATCAGCATGATTTTAAATCATTTGAAATTAAGATTTCAACCGTCAATAAAAAACTTTATGAAACTCTTTTAAAAAGAGGCTTTGAAGGTCATGAAACAAGATTCATCGAATCATCTGACGTCATAATACCAAGCTACTCTCTTTGGGTTCTTCGTTTGAGTGCGCCACTATAAATTATTCTACGTTTTGAACTTGCTCACGAAATCTTTCAACAATAGACTTAGCTTCCACCACTTGTTCCGTTAATTTTGCTATTTGTGATTTGGAACCTATCGTATTAATTTCTCGTAAAATTTCTTGAGAATAAAAATCTAACTTTTTACCCACAGGCAATTGAATATTAAGAATATTATGGCAACCTTTTACATGCTCATTAAGACGAGATAACTCTTCATTGATATCTGCTTTATCTAATAAGCTGGCAATTTCTTGTGATATTCTATGTTCATCATAATGTGACCACTTTTTTAATTTTTCTTGGTATTTTAATTTTAACTCATCATTAGCCTGCTGGCGCATGCGTTCCATTTTTTGTCTCACTTTACTCAATTTAGTTAAA
>JAGRAE010000113.1 GCA_020435005.1 Bdellovibrionales bacterium | reverse complement strand
TTGCTCTGCGTCCGGAAAGAGGGCCTGTCACCTTTTAAAAAGGAAAAAGAATGAAGGTACTCGATGGTGACTCTAGCTTGGGCAAAGGTCCACATGAGTTACATAAAAGAAGAAAAGAGTGGGCTCTCGTTGTAGGTATTGGTGTACTCTTTTTAATACTTTCTTGGGTAGCCTTTCGCATTTTTGGCTACAGTCACAACTTACCTTTTGAATACTCCATATTTTTCTTTGGCCTAGTCAATTTCAATATAATAATCTTTTTGCTCTTAGCTTTTTTGATATTTAGAAACGTTGTTAAATCGTTTGCTGAAAGAGAAAAAAGTTTTGCTGGCCGCTCCCTAAAAAGTAAATTAATTGCTGCATTTGTTGCTTTTAGCTTTATTCCAACGACGCTTATGTTTCTCGTCTCAGTTTTTTACATTAATAACAGTTTTGATAAATGGTTTAGTCAAAGAACATCAAGTGTTTTAAAAAGTTCACTAGAAGTGATGAATCAATACTATACGAGTGCAAAAAAAAGAAATTATCACTTTTCTGATACAATAGTTAAAGAGTTAAAAAATGTAGAACAAAACAAACTAAATCAATTCTTAAGAGAAAAGATTGAATTTTTTAAGCTGGATGCTATTGAATTTTATCCAGGTTTATTTAAAAAAAGATACTTTTCGGCATCAAAGGATTTATCACTCTCGGAATTGCCCGAAGTTTCATTAGAATTTAAGAAAAAAGGAATTGTTCAAAAAGTTGAAGCTAGTTATCTACATCATTTTGGACAAGGAAATTTAGTTCGTATTATTCGGCCCATAAATTGGCAGGGTCAAGATGGTGCTGTTGTTGTTTCTACTTTTATTCCCCTTTCTTTAATATCAAAAATGGATGACATTACCCAAGCCTATGACGATTTTAGAGATTCAAATACCCTATCTTACCCTCTAAAATCTATATATTTAATAATTCTTGTTTTAATGACACTTGTTATTTTATTAGCTGCTACTTGGTTTGGATTCTACTTGGCAAAGCAGTTATCCATTCCTCTAGAAATGCTGGCAAATGCGGCAAAAAGAGTCTCTGACCAGGATTATCACCAAGTGAAAATAAAATCTGGGTCACCAGAAATAAATCTTCTGGTCGAAAATTTTAATCGCATGTCAGAAAGCTTAGAGCGATCCCGAGATGAAATAACAAAATCCAATGAAAATTTGCAGCGCCATACACGGTATATAGAAGTTCTGTTAGCCAATGTAACAACAGGAGTAACATCTATTAATAATGAAGGGGTGATTACAATGATAAATCACCATGCCGCCAAGCTTTTGAAAATTGAACCTCAACGTTATATAGGAAAAAAATTATCAGCTGTTCTGCCTGCCGAATTTCGCAATTTATACAAAGAACTTTCCCAAAATATGACTCAACACGGAGCCACAACGGTTCAAAAAGAAATTCGTTTAGAAATAGCTGGACGCTCATTACCTCTGCAACTTTCTTTATCAATTTTAAGAAATGAGAAGGGTGAGGAGTTAGGAAAAATTATTGTGTTTGATGATTTATCTATGGTGGTAAATGCACAAAGAGCTGCCGCTTGGACTGAGGTGGCAAGAAGAATTGCTCATGAAATAAAAAATCCTCTAACGCCAATTAGTTTAGCTGCTCAAAGATTGGAAAGAAAGTTTGGCCATGAGGTTAAAGACAAGGCTTTTACAGAATGCACGCATATGATTATTGAACAAGTTGATGGACTAAAAAATTTGGTAAACGAGTTTAGCAATTTTGCACGCATGCCAAAAACAGTACCACAAATTGTTGATATAAATCATATTATAGAAGCTGCTCTTTCTCTATACCGACAAGCTCATCGTAATTTTCAATTTAAATTCGAAAAAAAGCTCGATTGTTCACCATTTCTTTTGGATCCGGAACAAATGAAAAGGGTTTTTATGAACCTATTTGAAAATGCAATTGATGCAACAAAAAATATTGCACATCCAATCATTGAAGTTCAAGGGGAGTACGATAAGGAACTTAAAATTGCTAGAGTCATTGTATTGGACAATGGACAAGGTATTAGTAAAAATCTTCGTGATCGTATGTTTGAGCCTTACGTTACGACAAAGAGCTCGGGAACAGGGCTGGGGCTGGCAATTGTGAAGCGGACCGTCGAAGACCACAATGGGTTTATACGGGCTTTTCCAAATTCACCTAATGGAACTAAAATTATAATTGAGTTACCTGTATTGGGCAGTACTATTGAAAAAACAGCCGCTCAAATTGTTGACGCAAACCAAAATTCAGTTGATAACAGTCGTAATGCATAGGGGATGTTTTTAGATTATGAGTATAAAAATACTTATTATAGATGATGAAGCAGCAATACGCGATGTACTTTCAGCCTCTTTGAGAGATGATAGTTATGAAGTCGAAGTTGCTCGCGATGGTTTAAGGGGATTAGACCAAATTGCACAATTTCAGCCAGATATAGTTTTATTGGACATTTGGATGCCTGGAGAACTTGATGGATTAGAAGTGCTTAATCGTGCAAAATCTCGATCTTCAAAAACACAGTTTATCATTATGTCAGGACATGGCACTATAGAAACAGCAGTAAAAGCTACTAAGCTTGGTGCATGGGATTTTGTAGAGAAGCCATTATCCATGGATAAAATATCTATCCTTATTAAAAACATTTTAAATTTTCAAAGTGAACAATCTGAAAAGTTGTCTTTGCTTAATCGTTTGAGAAAAAATATAGCTCTCATCGGAGAAAGCGAGGCTATGACCTCTCTAAAAAAACTAATATCAAGAGTGGCTCCAGCAAACTCATGGGTATTAATCACTGGCGATAATGGAACAGGTAAAGAATTAGTTGCCCAAAATATCCATTATTTATCAAAGAGGGCGAGTAAGCCATTTGTCGATGTTAACTGTGCGGCAATACCAAAAGATTTAATAGAAAGTGAACTTTTTGGCTTTGAAAAAGGAGCCTTTACAGGGGCTGATAGAACAAAGCGTGGAAAGTTTGATCTAGCTAATGGTGGGACTTTATTTTTAGATGAAATTGGTGATATGAGTTTAGAGGCTCAAGCTAAAGTATTGCGTATTCTTCAAGAGCAGAGTTTTACTCGAGTTGGTGGTATTGAGTCGATCCAAGTAGATGTAAGAGTCGTAGCGGCAACTAATAAAGATTTAAGAGAAGAAATTGAAAAAGGAAATTTTAGAGAAGATTTGTACTATCGATTAAATGTTATTCCTTTTCATGTGCCTTCACTAAGAGAACGTAGGGAGGACATTCCATCTTTACTTCAGCATTTTAGCCAACAGTTCTCAAGAGAAAGTGGCTATCGAGAGAAAATTATATCTGAAGATGCTTTACAAATTATGTGTGAGTACAATTGGCCAGGAAATGTTCGAGAATTAAAAAACTTTGTTGAAAGGCTGTATATACTCACGCCTGGTGAGTGCATTGAAGTTCATGATTTAAAATTTGCTGGGTTGAGTACTGATAGTGGAAACTTAGGTGGCTTAGCAGATTTAGATTTTCGTGAAGCTAGAGCTCTGTTCGAAAAAGAATTTATTTCTCAAAAAATAAACGAAAATAAAGGCAATATAAGTAAAACAGCTGAGTCTATAGGCTTGGAAAGAAGTTATTTACATAGAAAAATTAAAAACTATGGCATAGAAGTATAAAATTATGAAGTGGTCAGAAGGTTATATATATACGTTAAAAGATTCCCCTGCAGATGCTGAAATTCCAAGTCATAAATTATTAGTCCGAGCAGGTATGATACGCAAGTTGGGACAAGGTGTTCATACCTATGGTCCTCTAATGTTAAGGTCCATTCGCAAATTCGAAAAAATTGTTCGTGAAGAACTAGAAAAAAGTGGATGCGTTGAGCTTCTAATGCCATTAGTTCACCCTAAAGAGCTTTGGGATGAAACTGGACGATGGGATAAAATGGGTAAAGCCCTTTTAAAATTTAAAAATCGACTGAACCAAGATTGGTGTTTGGGTGCTACTCATGAAGAAGTGATTACAGATTTTATTCGCAAAGACATTAAAAGCTATAGAGATTTACCTAAAAATTTATTCCAAGTAGCTACAAAATATCGTGATGAAATTCGTCCTCGTTTTGGCTTGATGCGCGGTCGTGAATTTATAATGAAAGATGCCTATAGTTTTGATGCGGACCCAGAATCAGCTTTGGACTCTTATAAAAAAATGCACACGGCTTATTGTCGTATATTTGAACGCTTAGGTGCAAATTTTCGTGTGGTTAAAGCTGATAGTGGAAGTATTGGTGGGGATACTTCTGAAGAATTTCATATACTTGCTGATAGTGGTGAAGATCATTTACTAGTTTCTGAAGACGGCTCATTTGCCGCTAATGTTGAAATTTGTCCCGCCATTGATTTTGAAGACGCTAGTTCAAGTCAAGAAGAACTGAAGTCCTTAGAGGAGTTTGATACTCCGGGATTAAAAACCATTGCTGACTTAGCAAACAGTTTAAAGATTTCAGAGAAAGATCTTGTTAAAACTTTATTTTACTCGGCTTCAAACGAGCCGGAAAAGGAACTAAAGCCAGTTGCCATTTTACTTCGCGGCAGTGATGAATTAAATCCTATTAAACTGAAGAATTTATTGGGACTAAATGATGAACCACTAATGCTCAACGATCAAGAAGTTAAAAATGTATCCGGTGCGTTTCCAGGAAGTTGTGGTCCAGTTGGCCTAAACATACCTATTTATATGGATACTGGTGTAGCTTCTATGAAAAATTATGTCGTAGGAGCTAATAAAGACAATAAACATATAAGAAATGTTAATCATGATCGCGATTATAAAGTTGAAAAAATTGTTGATTTACGCTTGGCTAAAGAAGGTGATAAGTCTCCCGATGGTAAAGGACAGTTAAAAAGTTACCGCGGCATAGAAGTGGGGCATATTTTTTATTTGGGCCAAGTTTATTCCAAAGCAATGGGTGCCACCTATTTAGATAAAAATGGAAAATCTCAAACAATAGAAATGGGTTGCTATGGCATTGGAATTTCAAGAAGCGTACAGGCAGTTATAGAGCAGAATCATGATAAAGACGGAATGATTTGGCCAGCGGCTATAGCTCCATATGCTGTACATATTTGCATATTAGATCCAAAGGATGAAAAAGTAAGTGGCGTTGCTTATTCACTTTATA
Organism: Bdellovibrionales bacterium; assembly: GCA_020435005.1. Classification (GTDB taxonomy): domain Bacteria; phylum Bdellovibrionota; class Bdellovibrionia; order Bdellovibrionales; family UBA1609; genus JACKAN01. Next base: position 5,690 of record JAGRAE010000113.1, on the reverse strand, counting down.
ATGACTTAAATGCTCAAGGTATCGATTGTTTAATGGATGATCGCGATGAGCGACCAGGAGTTAAATTTAAAGATGCCGACTTATTGGGAATGCCCTTGCGGGTGACTGTTGGGGGAAGAGGTGTCGAGAATGGTGAAGTTGAAATTGTTGAAAGAAAAACTGGAGAGAAAAGATCCATAGCCATTTCAGATATTAAAAAAACTATTATTGAGTGGTGGGGTCAACAAACACTATGAAGATCCCTATTTTCGTAGCTTTAGATGTCGACTGTAAAAATGAAGCACTAACTTTGGCTAAAAAAGTAGCTCCCTATGTTGGTGGCTTTAAGCTAGGTCCACGTTTACTTATAAAATATGGTGAGTCTATAATCCAAGAAGTTGCAAAGCTGGGAGAAGTTTTTGTAGATAATAAATATCACGATATTCCCTCTACAGTTTATTCTGCTGTGCAATCAACTTTTGATGCCGGTGCAACGTATGTCACTATTCATGCAAGTAATGGTCATGAATGTCTCAAAAAATTAGCTCAATTAGAACGTGAATTAAATAAACAGCGATTTTTTAAAATTTTAGTAGTCACAGTGTTAACTAGTTTTGATGAAAATAATAAACCAAGTAATTGGCAGGACAAGCCATTATCGGACCAAGTCTATGATTTAGCTAGGGAAGCCTTTAGCGCAGGATTATCAGGTATCGTATGCTCAGGTGTAGAAGTTAAATCACTCAAAGAAAAATTTCCTCAAGGTTTTTTTGTAACACCAGGGATTCGATTAGCTGAAAATAGTGCTGACGATCAAAAAAGAATATTAACTCCCGGTGAAGCCATTCGGCGAGGCGCTTCTGCTTTAGTAGTAGGTCGTCCCATCGTCAAGGCCCAGCAACCTGAAGAGGCTGCTAGTCGTTTTGCACAAGCTATTTCAATGTAGAGGTTAGAACATTGGCAAAAAAAAAGCATTCACATCAGAAATCTAAAAAACCACAATCTAAAAAACCACAATCTAAAAAACCATTATTTTCAAAACACACACGTTGGGTGGTGGGAGTTCACGCTTGTCGAGAAGTTTTAAATGTTCGACCACAAAGTATTGTAAAAGCTTTTGTAAAAAGAGGAAGTGAAGGGGAAGAACTTTCTAAAAATTTAAATCATTTAGACTTAGATGTTAGATGGGTTAACGATCAAGAGCTTGCTAAAATAGCTCGTACTCACCAAGGCATTGCCCTAGAGGTAAATGATTCTCCCGAGCTAGATTGGTCTAGTCTATACAAAAAAGAAAAAGCTATAGTACTTATATTAGATGGAGTTGTAGATCCTCACAATTTGGGAGCCATTATGCGTACGGCTTGGCTCATGGGCTGTGAGGCGGTTATTACATCTCAACATCGTAGCGTGGGGCTTACGCCGAGTGTGGCCAAAGTGGCTAGTGGGGCAGCGGAGCATTTACCGCTTGTGATAGAACCCCAGTTACCCTCCATAATGAAGGAGCTTCAAGACAATGGGTTTTGGGTTTTAGGTTTAGCACATTCGGAAAAGAACACTCTATGGAAGCAAGAGTTAGATGGCAAAGTAGCCTGGGTGATTGGTTCAGAAGAAAAAGGATTGCGAAAACCTGTGGCCAATGCCTGCGATCAATTAGTGTCTATTCCACAAGTTATACCTACAGCAAGCTACAATGCCTCTGTAGCTGCAGCCATTGCTTTAACTGAAACGGTTAGACAGCATCAGCAGTAGTTAAAATCTATTCGCCGTCCACCTGCAATGCTTGCCAATCTTCAAAAACCATAATTGGAGATTTTTGTGCTTGTCCAGAAATCCCTTTGCGGTAAATTTCTAGTCGTACCAGTTCTTCAATTTGGCCATTTTTGTTTTTTCTTAGACGACTTTGTTTAAGGGCTTTAGATTTTTGCTTTGCTGTGGCGTGATTCCAATAGGATGGCGTGAGGGCTCTATTAAGTACAAAATCTAAGTTTGAAAAATTTAGGAACAGTTCTGGAATGTATTGATCAATGGTACCTAATTTTTTTTCTGCTTTTTTAACTTCGTCTAGGGCAAAGGAAACAAGTGTTTTATCATTTGAAACTGTCAACTGATAGGAGTTAATACCGGGTACAATCAAATCACCTATGCGCATATAAAAGGGGGTAATGTCATTGGGGTCCATTTGCATTGTTGTTGTCTTTGATTCTGAAAATGTCCTACTAGAAAATTTTGGTTTGTTATCGATGAAGTACATTTCTACTTCGTGACCATTGTGAATAAACATAATTTTAACATATAATTCATTCCCACGCCTTTCTACAGTGCTGCGTAAATCTGAAGTATTATTTAACCCTGAGAACTCACAATTATTTTTGAGTTTTAAACGAAATGTAGAGGCTTGTGTTTGTAGGCAAACAAAGGATAAAAAAAAGGATAAAAAAAATGTTTTTTTCACTGCAAAGTCTCCATGCTTTTCACTCAAAAATTGTCGAACTTATTTACAAGCTGACATTTATAATTTTTAACTACAAATAAACAAAGCTAAAACAACTAATATTTGAGCTTGTTAAAAATTTTAGGTCCTAAATTGTAATCAAGTTTCTATTAGCAGTTTTTATACCAGTTTGTCGTTAAGAGTATTTATTTTTGAAAAAAAACCTAAAATTTAGTCTAGTTGTACAATTATTCAGATTCAGAACCCAATATAATTTGATATTATAAAAATGTGATTTTAGAACGTATTTTAGTACTTATATTGCTTGCTTTGTCTCAACAGGTGATAGCACAACAGGTCCCAAAAATCTGTACAGCTAATAATGAGACTTGCCGAATTAATCAAAAAATTTATGAACAAATATATGCAGAGAATTATTTAAAGTATGGCCGGTCTAACGAGAAAGCTAAATCGGAATCGGCCTGGGTTTTAGAACAATTAAATGGCAAGGCCGTTGATACAAAGTATAATGGGCGTAAAACATTTCCAGCCAATATTATTATTTTTCCGGAAAGTGAAAGACCTAAAATTTATTTCGATAAAAGTGCTGAAGTAAGTAAAGATCCGTTGCCAGATTTTAGTGCTAACAAGATTCCAAGAAAAGTGGGTTATACAAGAACAGCAGATATAAATGATGATGGTGTAATCCCTACCTACGAGGTAGTCGCTTATCGAAGAAATGACTTGAGAGATACATTTTTTGAATACACAAGTCCGATTCAAATGGCCATACGTCGTGTAGACTCAGCGGATGATTCGATTTATTGGGTCACACAAAACTCTTCTTTTGACAGGGATTACTCTCGTTCTTTTGAGTCAAAAAGCCCTCCTGTTGGCCAGCCAGTTGCTAGAAAAAAAGGAGAGTATGTAAAATTAACGGATCACATGTCCTGCCGAAGTACTCCTGATTTTGTTAAACAAAACCAAGCGAATACTATTGTAATGATTCCCAAAGACACTCAAGGTAAAGTTTTAGATACTGCATTTTATTCGGAGCAAGGAAAAAAACGAGTCATTGGCTATGAGATTGCATTCGATATCCTCCATGATGAAATTTTAAATGGGGATGTTGAGAGTGATGATAATAAGTTAAAATGCTTCATTTGGTACGGCGGTGTAGTTGAGGGCGGTGAGGTTAAAAGAGAAGTTGAAGAACAAACCAAAAAACTTCCTGCCGATAAGCGGATATGTCAGGTAGAGTCTTGTGAAAATGATAACTTAAATGTGATAAGCCAAAGCGATCAAAAAAAATACGATGATAAAATAATGAAAATATCTAAAGAATTAGATATAGATCCGGCATTTCTAAAAGCCTCAATTATGGTGGAAACTAGTTTTAAATATAAAACAAATTTTTTTGAAAAAAAACTATACCATAGTCACTTGTTTCAAGGCACAAAAATCAATAACTATTTAAAAGTGTACAAATGGGGAAAAGGTTGTGGAATGTTTGGGGCAGAAAATGCTCATCGGTACGGCATAGCCTGGTTTGATAACTTAGATGAGGTACTAGCTCTGTCACCTGAACTATGTACCAATAAGTCTAAAAGTGCCGCTATTAAAAAAGCCTATAAGGAAAGAGTTCTTAAAAAACAAAAAAATCCAACTTATCAGTTGGCAAAACTTTGTCCTGAGAAGGAAATAAATCACAATAAGAGAAAAAAATTAGGTTATTACTATTTGGGTGAAACTTCTCCTAAAGGCGGCAGTTTAAGGTTAAGTGCTTATAGTGAGGAGGGTTGCGTTAGAGCCAAGGCAAAATTTATGAAAGAATTAATGAATTGTCCCAGCTCAACCATTCCTAAAAGCAGTCCAGCAAAAGCTATGAATTATCGAGTAACAAGTGAGAGGGAGCAGCAAAGAATAGCCATTGCAGCTTATAACGGTGGATGTGGTCGAATTACTAGCGCATTTAAAGATTATTTTAAGAAGTACAAGCAATGGCCAAGCACTTATGCTCAAATAGCTCCCTTTATTGCACAATCTAAACCTTTAAATGTTTGTCATGTTCAAAAGTCATTGGGGTTGTGCTCTGAAAATGAAAGTTACTATGATATTTTTAGAAATGAGTTCAAGGGCAGTGCACCTGGCGCGCGTTCAGAAAGGGCAAGGAAAGTCCAATGATAAGAGTTAGCATATTTGTTTTGTTTTATTCTTTAGTATCATTCGGTAGTGAAGTGGAAATGTTAAATGCTTACGAGAAAAATCAATATCCTAAAGCATTTGAATTATTAGCAAAAGAAATTAACAACAATTTCTCAATAGATAAATATAAAGCCTGGCAAAGGTTGGCTGAAGACATGACCGTAAATCAATTTGTAAGTTTGGAGGACCTCTCTCAATTTTATCTATCATTAAGTAAGAAATTATCCTTTGAAAAGTCTGAAGCCTTAAAAGAACTATCTTTAAATGCACTAAATATTTCCCAGCAAACAAAGGGTCTTAGCAGCACCGCCTTGGCTAACTTTACAGAGTTTAACTGTAGCAATGACAAAATAGCTAGTGTCTTTTGTGTGATACTCACAACAAAAGCTTTAAAATCTGACTTAAGAAGTAAACGACAATATCAGTTAAATATAATAGCCCGTAAAACATGGAATCCTGGTTCAGAACGAAGGTTGCTTGAAGATTATATAACTCTTTTCCCTAAAGATAAATGGAGCGAACAGGCCTATTCCTTATTAATGGAGCTATATGAGTTGGAAAGTCAAACCAGTTCAGGTCCTTTAGGGCTTTCGAAGGAACAGAAACTTACTCTTTTGCGACTAAAAAAGAAAATGTCTGCAAAAGGCCAATAGTTTACGCGCCGAGACAGAGTCTTATTTATAGGTTTAGGTTTCTAATATTTAGGGGGCCATTTATAAGTCTCCACAAAAAGTGAGATATTCTTGATTTTGCTAAGATTTCCTTTGACTCTAGCAAGTCAGGCCTCTATTAATTCCCTTTACGTATCGGTGCACTGGTGTGCCTATTGGCTGGATTAGCTCAATTGGTAGAGCAGCTGATTTGTAATCAGCAGGTTGGGGGTTCGAGTCCCTTATCCAGCTCCAATATGTACGTTGTGACTAACTTAGCGGGAGTAGCTCAATTGGTAGAGTATCAGCCTTCCAAGCTGAGGGTTGCGGGTTCGAGACCCGTCTCCCGCTCCAAATATTAAGTTAGATGGATGCGTTGGATTTGTGGAGAGATGCCCGAGTGGCTAAAGGGGACGGGCTGTAAA
>JAGRAE010000112.1 GCA_020435005.1 Bdellovibrionales bacterium | reverse complement strand
AGTGAGTGAGTGAGTGAGTGAGTGAGTGAGTGAGTGAGTGAGTGAGTGAGTGAGTGAGTGAGTGAGTGAGTGAGTGAAACTTTTTAAATCAGAAATAGTGAAAAAGTATCTGATAAAAAACAAAAAACAGTATTAATTATATCATTTTATAACACTGACTAACTTTACTTTTTCACGGTGCTTTTCCACGATATGATCACATTGATTTCTATTCTTGTCTCTCTCTAACTTTTTATAAAATTGATCTAACTGAGGTGGAACATTTGGCAAGTTGTCCAATATAGTCATAACTTGTCCTAACTCGTAATAACAGCCATCAGGCTGCTCTGACTCATGTGCTTCATACTTACTAATTAATAGACTTATTTGCTGTTCATTGGGAATAAGTTCTTCTTGTAAATTAAACATTTGCAGACGCAAATCAAATTTTTCCTCACGAGTTAAGTTTGACTGAAGATATTTATTCAAAAAAAAGTTTTTGCTTTCTTCATCAACCATGTGCAGGCAACCGATCATTTCAATTTTATAACTATCACTGGACTCGCGAATTTCATCATAATTAAAATAACGTCCTAAATCTTTATAGTTTTGTCCAGAAACACAGGCTAGATATTGTCCGTACTTAGCATTTGGATGCTTCTCATCTAGATTATACAAGGCTTCTCTAACAACCTGTGCAGCTTGGCTTTCACTGAGCCAACCTACTGTGTGACCCAATATAGCTAAATCTATAAGAATGGGTGGCGATTCTGTCTTGGCGAGCCCTTCTAGAAATTGTTCTCTGACAATATTAAAATTGGCAATAGGTTCTAGTACGTGTTGTAACCGCATACGATCTACGAAAGTAACATTTTGCTGTATCATTTCTGAAATTATTAAAAAGTACTTGAGTCGATCAGGATCGTTGACCTTTGAGCTTCGATTAAAAATATGGTCTACTAACTTCAATCGATCTTCAATACTTTTTTCTTCTGCCTTTAATTGACATACATCTTGGTAATATTGTTCTTGACCTCGACTACCTTGCTCCTGGTGAATTAACTGTCCAGCAAAACTTGTAAAAAATTCTTTATTTTTCATGTCTTTATTTGAAGAATGAAAATTACGACGCCTTTTTAAAAGTTTATCTAAGTAATTTTTGTAACTGCCATAATTTTTTTGAATCTCTCTAATGTATCTTCTCACGTTTGTTTTGTTATTCTTTCCCAGAGGAGAACGCGAGGTATAACCATAGATATTTACAACATCTCTGAAGCCATTTACCATGCGGTCTCCCCAAGTTCCACCCCATGGCCCATAGCGAGCAGCAATGATCCGGTCCGCTTGATCTGGAGGAATATGGTCCTCATTAATTAACAAACGACGATATTCTTGACGATTTCTACCATCATCTTTTTTACCAGCAAGGGTATTGCAACCAAATAAAAATGTTTCTAGAGGGCGATTAATAATATTGCTACAACTATTTTGGCAAGAAGCATTCTCTAAAGTGGAGAGATATAAGTCATACTTTTGGTTATCACCAAAGAAATGTCCTCCAAAATGACCACTCACTATTAAAATATCACATTGTATTTGTTTATTGCGACAAGAATTATGAAACCATTCCTCTCGTTGCGATGTTTGAGCATAGGGTGCATTATCAGTGAGTTCTTCAAATATAAAACCTCCCTCTCTTTTTAGTTCTTGTTTAAAGACCTCAAATTCATCAAAGGAGTTCATTGTCGCGCCACACACAGTATATGTACTTTGATTATTTACATCTTCTGCAAATGCAGAGAGTCTGCCCATAGATAAAATTACAAAAACCCCTACAACTAATCTAAATTGACTAAAATTCATTCTGCCCCCCACATTTAATTCACTAAGTGAAGAGCAAAAGGTCAATTAAAGCGAAAAATGCTGTGTTAATTGAAATATTTAACCGATGATACTGGTTTTAGACTTGTAAAGGGTGCATAGGTCTTGACTTCTATGAAGTTTAGCTTTCACCTTCAATTTCATGATACAAATCACGGACATAAGTCTTCATAATTTCTAGACGATGACGACCAACTTTTTGGGCTTCTTTTGTGTGAAGTTTATCTACAACTTTAAAAAGCTTTTTGTAAAAGTGATCTAAAGTATATATTAAATCATCAGGCTCTCTGTTTTCACAGAGAGGATCCTCTTCAGCATAAAGTTGTCTTTTTAAAAGACCAGAGGTAGCAAAGCACCTAGCAATACCGATAGCACCAATTCCATCCAATCTATCAGCATCTTGAATAATTTTAGCCTCTAAGGTTTCACAAGGAATATTAGCGCTAAAGCTATGGGCACATATGGCATGATGAATTTCATCTAAAGGGCCTTCTGTATAATTTATACTTTTTAAAAATTCTATTGCTGCATCTGCAGATAAACGTGAGGCCTCATTTCTTTTGGGGTCGTTTTTGGGAATAATTACTAAGTCGTGCAACCAAGCTGCTGGCAAAACAACTGACAAGTTTGCATTTTCGAATTGACACAAATTTTTAGACAAATTTACCACTCTTTGAAAATGCAAAAGGTCATGGGCCGGGTCCAATGAGGAAATAGCTTCTACTACTTTTAATTTGAATCTTTTTTCCCAAGCATCAAGATTTGACATTTCCCACTCCCATAATACAAAATGGTGAACTTCACTTAGAAAATAATAATATGAATAATTCCTGGTTACAAAGTCTAAACGAACAACAACGCCAAGCCGTACTAAAAACTGATGGTCCTCTACTTATTTTAGCTGGTGCAGGATCGGGCAAAACAACCGTATTAGTCTCAAGGACTGGTTACATACTTTCTCAAAGTTTAGCAAAACCTCAAGAAGTCTTAGTTCTCACTTTTACAAATAAAGCGGCTAAAGAACTGAAAGAAAGAGTCAGTCATAAATTAGGTGCAGACAGTAAAAAAGTATGGGCGGGAACTTTTCATGGTTGGGGTTTAGAATTTTTAAAAAAAAATTATAAACTAGCTGGACTTCCGCAGCGTTTTGGCTTGCTTGATGCAACTGATGCTAGATCACTAATAAAAGATTTGTTAAAAGAACGCCAACACCATGCCAAAGCTAGTTTTGATGTCGAACTTTTACAAAGTATTTTATCTAATCAGAGAGCTGGAAAAAGTGTTAGTCCTAAAATAGATGAAAGCTATTTAGATATGGCCGATTGGTTACTTCCTGCTTATATTTCTAAAATGCACTCTCTCGGACTCATTGATTTTGACGGACTGATTTTAAAACCCATTGAACTTCTAAAAGAAAACCCTGATCTCGCAGCATCTTATAAGCAACGATATAAGTACATAATGGTTGATGAATTTCAAGATACTAATAAGACTCAAATGGATTTAGTAATGTCTATTTGTAATTCTCAACAAAATCTAGCTGTTGTAGGTGATGATGATCAGTCTATTTATGGTTGGCGTGGTGCTGAAATTCAAAATATATTGGGATTTCCTAAGTTATTTAAGAACTGTGAAGTTGTCAGATTAGAGACTAACTATCGTTCTACACCGCAAATTCTTGAAATGGCTAATTCTATTATTAATCGAAATGATGAAAGACATAAAAAACAACTAGTGCCAAATCCCTCTGCAAACTCCGGTCCCTTACCTGAAGTTTTTATTTATGATAATGAAGAAATGGAATGTGAAGAAGTTAATCATCTCATTTTAGACTATCATAAAAAAGGCATCCCTTTTAAGGATATTGCAATACTTTTTAGATCTAATTCACAAGGAACTCTCCTTGAGGGCTATTTAAAAAGAAATAATATTGCTTACGATATGACTGGAGGCCCTGCTCTTATCGACCGCAAAGAGGTCCGCGATGTTCTTGCCTACATTCGTACGGCCATATCTCCTAATGATATAGCGCTTAGAAGAATACTGAATGTGCCAAGTCGTGGTATTGGCGATACCAGCATTCATAAATTAATAGATTTCCAAAAAGCTCATGAACTCAGTTTTTATGCTTCTATTAGAAAGTGGTCGCAAACAGAAATCCCAGAAAAAACCGGAGGAGAAATTAATAAGTTTTTAGATTTAATAAACGACTTCAAATCACAACTATTGAATTCTCCATACAGATATGAACAACTTTTACCTAAGTTTTTTGCCAATATAGGTTACCAAGAGTATGTTCAAAAATCTTATAAAGACAAGGCCACGGCACAAAGAAAGTGGCAGTTAGTTGAAATTTTGGGAAGAATATTAGACAGCTTTGTTGAGAGAAGCGGTAAAAATGAAAAGACTATTCGAGAATTCATTGAGACACTTGAGTTGAGAGACTCCGACGATGACAAAGAAGAACAATCAGATAAAGTTCAACTACTAACCTTACACGCTAGCAAAGGCCTCGAATATCCTATTGTAATATTAATGGGTGTTGATGAAGGTTTACTCCCCCACGAAAATTTAGGTCATAATATCGCTGAAGAGAGGCGTTTGTTTTACGTCGGCGTGACGAGAGCTAAAAATGAACTACTACTAACACGATCTCGCAAAAGAAAGCGTTATGGAAAATGGAGAGACATCAGCCCTTCACGCTTTTTATGTGAAGTTCCCGATTCATTAATTACCACTCATGACTCTGGATATCGACCCTTATCAGATAATCAAAGATCAAGTCTTCTTGAAAACTTGTATAAGAAGTTAGACAAAGACATCAAAGCTCGCCAGGAAGTTTAAACATTTTTAACTTAGATTTTCCACCAGATATTAGTTCAATTTTTGATTTTGGAACTTTAAAATGTTTAGCTAATAGCTCAATGACCCTCTTATTAGCCTTTCCTTCTGTGGGAGGAGCATTTACTTTTACAAGAAAAGTTCCATCTTCTTGTTTATCCACTAACTCTTGTTTTGAATTTGGTTTTACTTTTACTGAGATCTTCAATTAAACCCTATAAACTTGTAGTTTTATAAATGATCATCCAAGTTTTGATTTGAAGAATCCTCTAAAATTTTTGAACAAGAGCCTCCTGGCTCTAATTGTTCTGAACAATCTTCTTCAATTTCTTCGATCATATGAGCCTCGGCAGCTCCGTGTTTATAAATCAACTCTCCGCCCGTATGTCCTGTTTCTATTAAGGGATAAACGACTATTGAGCTAATAATTACAGTTAATATTTGCAACTCTGTGGGCTTCTTTAATAACAATGGAGTAATTGAGATTAAAAATACAGCTAAAGCAAGCCATTGGATTTTTTCACCATGCTCCTCATGTGTTTCTAGAACTTTGTGACCAACCACTTCTTCTACTTTATGCTCATCTTTTTCACCTGTTTGAACAGCAACAACAGCGGAAGCGAAAAATAATCCACTTAAAATAACTACTAGCAACCAAATTCGTGGGTCCAAATATTTTAATTTTATTAATATAAAAACACTGAGGCTAGCTATAGGAATTAACAATCCTAAAACGATTGGAAAGTGAACCGCAACGGGGTGTAGGGGAATCTCAAACATAAAAAATCACCTGTTTTGTCTCTGTATTAAACTTAATTTAAATAATTATCGGTTCTCAATGCATTGAGCAAGAAAATAATGGTTAAATCAAAGAGATTTCAGTTCTGCTCTCCCACTGGGAGGTCTGAAAAGGGGGTGCTTTTAATTTCTTTACCGTCGTGGGTAAAAACTCTGCCCTCGCCATCCATTAAAGTGACTAAGTTTACAGGTCTTTGCCAAATACTTTGAAGGTTTTTTAATGTGGCTTCCATATGGTTAGGTTGCATGTCAATACCCTCGTGTAAATGAGCTAATAGCAATTCTCCACGGTTTTGGAAGTTGGCATCAACTATACTTACAATTGGTTGTCCAAAATTTGTTAATTGAAATAAAAATTTAGCTTTAATAGCTTTAAAATCTCTCGTATCAACTTCGAATTGATTCGTTCTCTTATTGTACTTATATACAAACATGCGATTTCTAATACAAAAATCTTCAGTTAAAAATTCGTCAATAAAAGTCACGTCATTGTAATCTCTGCGAACTTGGAAAATTTTTTCTTTTCCTTGCCCCGCCTTTGTATCCCAATTCTTTTTTGCATCTATGTCTGTACATTCTTCCCATTCTTTGCCGTGTTGACCTTTATTCCAGCGTTGTTCAATTTCTCTAAAGATTTCTATACCAATTTTATAAGGATTAAAACCATTGGGAGCCATGGCCATAGTACCACTGTGGCGATCGGCAAAATCAATGATTTCACTGTCATTCATAATTTCTTCTGTCATAAGCTTGGAATGCCAGTAAGAAGCCCAACCTTCATTCATAATTTTTGTCATGCCTTGTGGGGAAAAATAATAAGACTCTTCACGGATTATAGAGACTATATCTGCTTGCCAATCTTCAAGAGGTGCATTTTGTATTAAAAATAAAAGAATGTCCTTTTCAGGTTTTTCAGGAAAAACAGGCCTATGATCTTCTTGTTCCTTTTTTTGTGCCTCACTTAGTACGCCAGTAGGATTTATCCAACTTTCCATGTACTCTCTTTGTACTATAAGCTTTCCAGCTGGTTGAGGTTGATCAAACATATGAGATTTCTTTTTTCCTGAATCCTCTTTTGTAATTATTTTTGATTTTGTATAAGGGCTGTACCTATCAATTAAATTTTCCAAGCTCAAACATTTATCAATAAAATCTTCAACTACGTCTATTCCATATCGGTCAATATACCTTCTAACCCGAGTTGCATGATTAGCCATGGTATCCATCATTTTTCTATCCGTTTGTGAGAACCACATGTTATTCTTAAAAAAGTCACAGTGTCCATAAACATGGGCCATTACTAATTTTTGATCTAACAACTCATTGCCTTCCATCAAGTACGCGTAACAAGGGTCGTTGTTTATGACTAACTCATAAATCTTAGACAAACCGTACTCGTAACTCTTTGAAAGTTGTTCGTATTCCATTCCCCAGCGCCAGTGTGGGTAACGCACAGGAAAACCACCTCTAGCTGCTATTTCATTTAACTTGTTATATGGAACTAGCTCAAAAATAGTTTCAAAAAAATCTAGACCAACACTTTCAGCTATCTTTTTAATCTTTTTTCTAGACTCTTCAAGTTCAGGAGTTAAACTTGTACTTTTCATTATTTACCCTTCCCTAAAAAGTCTTTAATTGAATTCAATATTTTATCGCGATTTTCAATCTTACTAACAATTAAACGATCATCACTGTGAAATTCTTTTTCTAAATCTTTAAGAAATTGACCACTCCCATACTTGCTTTCAACTTGTCCATAACCAAACATATTCACATTGGGCAGAAAATAATCTTTTAAAAGTTTTAAACAAAGTCTGGTATCTTCACCAGACCAATTGTCACCATCACTAAAGTGAAAAGGATAAATATTCCATTCATTCCAAGGATAGTCTGTTTCAATTATCTTTTGGCAAAGCTTATAGGCTGAACTAATTAAAGTTCCACCAGATTCACTGGTGCTAAAAAATGTTTTTTCATCGACTTCTTTTGCTGCAGCATCGTGAATAATAAACCTCGTCTCAAGACCCTTATAATTCCGCTTAAGCCATGTATTGATCCAAAAACTTTCTAGTCTAACTATTTCTTTTTGTTCATCACCCATCGAACCCGAAACGTCCATCATATAAATTACTACAGCATTAGCTTGTGGCTTTACAACTTCTCTGTATGTTCGATAACGAAAATCACGTCGAATGGGTACAACCATTGGTTTTTTAGGGTCATAAGTACCGCTTGCGAGTGATCTTTTTAAAGCCTCTTTATAAGAGGCTTTAAAATGGCGCAAACTATCTGGTCCCACAGGACCACGACCTGAATATTTTAAAGATTTAACATTTGTATTTTTATGACCACGGGGCTCAATGCGAGGTAATTCTAATTCTTCTCCAAGTATATCTGCTAATTCATCCAGTGAAACATCAACTTCTAACACATGTTCACCAGGTGTATTTCCAGCTTGTCCCTGTCCTGGTGCTTGTTGACCGTCAATATTATCGCCAGCTTCTCCCTGACCTTGACCGACACCACCTTGCTGTTTAGGACCATATCGAAATTTAGGTAAATCAATTGAAGAGACAGGAATTTTTACGTATTCATTTTCCTGTTTGCCAATCATCTCCCCATGAGTGACGTACTTCTTAAAATCCTTTTTAATACGTCCCCGAATGATATCTTTAAATCGATTGTGATCTTCTAATATTCTTGAAGTCCCTGGCATAACAACCTATTTTTTATCCTTTACATCACCTCGAGCAAAGATACTAGCGACATAATGTAAAACATCTGTGGCCGATACATCGTCATATCCATACTCTTTAATTAAACGGGTTTTAACGATATCAATTTTTTCTTGAGTATCTTTGTCTGCTACAGAAGAGACTAGAGAGGTTAGTTTTATACTATCCTTTGAATCTTCAAATAACTTTCTTTCTAAAGCTTTACGTAGTCGATCATTTGTCTTGTAATCAAACTTCTTACCCTCAAGAGAAACTCTACCTATGTAGCTCATAATTTCTCTTCGGAAGTCTTCTTTTCTTGACTCAGGAATTTCAATTTTTTCTTCTATAGACCTCATGAGTCTTTCATCTGGCTCTTCATCTTTTCCTGTAAAAGGATTTCTTACTTTTTCTTTTTGTGTGTAAGCATTCACATTGTCTATGTAGTTTCCACACAGCCTTGACAATGCACTATCATCAGCGCTGATAGCTCGTTGTACTTCTGCTTTGATGATCTCTTCATACTCTTGTCTAACGACACCTAAAAGTTCACGGTATTCATTTTTTAATTCTTCATTTGAAATTAGTGAATGATGCTTAAGACCAGACTCTAATTCATTGAGCACCATAAATGGATTCACCGAGCCCTTATTAGTTTGTTGGGCCATAACAATGGCATTAGATATTTTATCTTGGATGTAACGTGGAGAAATTCCATCCAGCCCTTCCCTTTTTGCATCCTTTCGCAATTCTTTAATATTGTCTTCGGTATAATTTGGTAATGTTGTGCCGTTATAAAGTTTCATTTTTTGCAATCGAGTAAGATTGGCTTTCTTAGGTTTTTCAAGTCTGGTTAATATTGCCCACATCGCTGCAACTTCTAAAGTATGTGGGGCTATACTCACTCCTCTTAAAATACGTGAATTGAAATCCTTTTCATAAATTCTCATTTCTTCGTTCAATTTTGTAATATATGGGATATCAATTTTAACTGTTCTATCGCGAAGTGCTTCCATAAACTCATTATCTTGAAGTTTGCGATATTCAGGTTCATTGGTGTGACCAATAATCACTTCGTCAATATGAGTTTGGGCAAACTTCTTAGGTTTTACTCTATGCTCTTGTGAAGCTCCCAGCAAATCGTAAAGGAAAGCTACATCAAGTTTTAATACTTCCACGAACTCAATCATTCCACGGTTAGCAATATTAAACTCTCCATCAAAATTGAAAGCTCTTGGGTCAGAGTCTGAGCCATACTCTGCAATTTTGCGATAGTTCATATCTCCAGTAAGTTCTGTACTGTCTTGGTTTTTTTCATCCTTTGGTTGAAAAGTACCAATCCCTATGCGATCAGCTTCAGAAAGAATCAATCTTTTCACACGAACATGATTTAAAACTTTATTTATATCGCCATGATATTTTTCTAAAAGGGCATTAAAAATATAACGACTAGGTGGACAGATGTCCCCATCAATTTTCACGCGAAATTCTTCTTTAGAACCGCGATTAATTTCATCACAAAATTTATCTCTTAACTCTTGAGGAATTAATAACAATGGCTCTTCATGCATGGGAGAAGGAAACACGCGTATACCTTCGCCAAACACGTCTTCATGTTCACCAGCTTCATCGACCCATTCAAAGGTGTACATAGCTCCTTGAGGAGTTTTGGAATAAGCTTCAAGACCTTTTTTTAACATTCTACAAATTGTTGATTTAGAACTACCAACAGGGCCGTGGAGGAGAATGACCCTTTTTTCTGTTCCATAACCAAGAGCCGCCGAGCGGAGAACATTAACTAATTTCATCAATGAAATATCTAAACCAAAAACAGCATCCTTTCCGTTGTAGGCTTCATCTTTAAAAAAGTTGTATCGTATAATTTTCTTTTTAACGTCTATGTACTCGTCTGTACCTTTTTCGATAATCATATCGTACATACGCTGGAATGAATTTCTTGTAACTTTAGGATTTTCTTTTACTAATTTTATGTAATCGTCAAAATTACCTGTCCACGTTAAATCTTGATATTTACTATTGCTTTGAAATTCACTAATTAGGTCTCGAAAATTAAAAGAATCTGTCATGGGTCCTCCTCCTTAGACTCAATTTTATTATAACTTCCAAGTGATTGAAATGACAGTGAAACTATTTAAAAATAATTAAACTTTTTATGACCATAAATTAACCGAAAATAAAAATTGTAAAATTATCCACTCAACAACAAAAGAATGGCATTAGAGGTATTAAAAATTAGATTCTATTCTATTTGGCATAACTGAGGCTTATTAGAAGTCATATTGTTGCTAGACTTTAGTAATAGCTCAGAATCATTATGATACACTACCTAAGGCGGTAAACTTTAAACTTACTTGGTACCTTTAATTCAAATGCATTTTCACGTTTGGATAAATGACTTTGAAAACTTAAAAACTTCATCTGTAATTCAGCTTTAGGGTGAATGACTTTTACAAGCTTTGTAGTTTGCTTTCTGTCCCGCCATTCAATTTTTATGTTTGCCTCTTTGTTTATACAGTCAGTAATGTAATCTTTTTTATCGCTCTCACACTTCCAACCTTTTAAATCAATTGGTAAATCAAAAACAACATTCTGCAAAACTCGTGGGTCCATGGGTACGCGAATAAGTGGTTTAAGTGCTTTAGGGTTGGCTTTACCGCGAATAAATTTTTTATCTTGCATTAAGATATACTCTAAATTGTCATCCTTCATAGCAAGACTTGCTACGTGAACACCGGCCGGCGTTGTAACATCCATCCGCAGAGCTTGGTTTTGAATGGCTTTAATATCTAAATTTACAATGTGTGATTGAGCATGTTCAATATCTTTAACGAGAACTTTAGCTTTCCACTCCCCTTCCATAACAAGCGAGAAACGTTAGGCGCCGAATGGCCGGGCATAGAAA
>JAGRAE010000111.1 GCA_020435005.1 Bdellovibrionales bacterium | reverse complement strand
TCACTCTGCGAGTCATAGTTCTCTAAGAGTTTTTCATACTGCACCATAGCTTCAACTCCACTTGATACGGATAAGTGTTCATAGCCACGACCCAAGAGTGCTGGAGCTACTTTTTTTAAACTAAATGAGCCCTCAAAATTTGGATGATAAACCGTATCTTTAACCACTTCCATCAAATCAACCATTCTGTCATTTAAACTGAGTAGTTCTTTTCTTTTATTTGGGAACCATCTTGAAAGCCTCTCTATAACACCCTTTTCAAATGATTCATTCCATACAAGAATAGGTTCTTCCCCAGTACATGATGCAAGCAAATGGCTTACAAGTTCACCTAGATAATCCTGAGGCTTTGTATTTAAAAATTCCCAATGCCTACTCTCTTTATGGAGAGAGAACTGAAAAGGGATATGTTCATATGGCTTTGAAAACTCATCCTTGGGAATAGCATTTGAGATAGTTTCAAAATCTAAAGAAAAGGGTGTCTGCCCGGTTTTACCAAGCCATTTTCTTAAATTGGTTACATCAACAATTATTTTCTTTTCAATGTGAGCCTTAACAACTCTAGCCTGTAAGGGACTTAAATTTTCCTTCAAAAGCCTTGGGTCATCTAGTTTAACAATTCCACTCTTCAGATAGCTATATCGTTTTCGTGAGTTAGGTAGATTTAGAATACTAACTTTAGGGACTCCAGTTTGTCGTAGGCAGTAATCTTTAAATGCACATGGATATGGCTTATTGCAATGACTCGATATTTCTATCTTAGGCTCTACACCCTTCAAAACTTTTAATTGCTCTGCAACCAGAATATCTATGCCAGCAGTACCTAGCTCATGAGTTAGGTCTATTACATTGAAATAGTGATTCTTTTCAAAAGAGTAATTCTCTTTATCTAAAATTGCTAATTTATAACTTTGAATATTAATACCTGATTCTTTCAAAACATGGACCTGTAAGGCTACATCCTCTAAATAGTGGTCCTTGACACTGGTCGAAGATTTGACCTCTATTAGCTCCCAGCCTTCTTCTAAGCGGTTAAGTATATCTACCCTTACCAAAACCCCATTAAATTGAAATGTAGCCTCACACAGACATTTTAAGTCGTGGTTTTTAACTAAGGATGCCGTTTCTTTTATTGCCTCAGTTAGATTTTCAGAAGAGACAACATATGGCTTGTTGCCTAAAATTCTCTGAGCAAGCTCTCCCACTATATGACCTTGCTTAAATACTCTCTCCTGCTCAAGAGTCACTGGAGCCTTTTCTTCTTTTTTGTACTTATCAAGCCATAGAGCCTTTAAGCATTGTCTACCTAAAATAAACTTTGACTTTGAAAGCAATTTTCCTCCCTATTTACTTTGTTTAGTTTACTATTCCCGCAAGTTTTTAAAAGGTATTTCACTAAAATAGAGGTCTCTTTCAATGGTAAGTCCTGCCGGACCTTGGACGGACTCTAGTTCAGACAATGAAAAATATCCCCACTCGCATTCATGCCCCTCCACATAACCGAAAAATATTCGAGTTTGAGAGTCATATTCTGAAGCATACCAACTCCAATTATTCCAAGGACAAAAGAACTTGCATATCAAAAGCACTTCTTCCTGATGAACTTCTTCCTGGTTTCCAATTTCCTTAAATCTCTTAATCATTTCTTTCGTTAGAAGCTTCATTCTTATGCTACCTCGTCAAACATTTCGTCAAATAAGACATCCGTTTCAACATTTAAATAGGTAGTGGCATTCTCTAATCTTTCAAAACCACACATTTTGGCAAGTTCAGCAGTTGTATACTTTTCTTTTTTGGCCGACCCTTCGTTTACAGCTCTACTAATAAAGCTATGCCGGGTATCATGAGTTGTTAGGTCTCCAAGGTAAGCTCTAATTCGTCTTCTTGCTTGAAACCTGTCTGCAATGTTAGGAAACAGATTTTCATTCGAGCCCTTTCCCTCTAGAAACTGAGCTAATTTCTCCAAAGCCTGTGGATGTATGGGCTTATCCATATAAAAATCTCGTCTCTTTTTTGATAACTTGATTTGAGTAATTCGCCGTTTTTGAATATTTACTTGCCCAACTTTAAGACGAAGAGCTTCACTGATTCTAATACCCGTAGAATAAAGAACTAGCAAAAGTACCTTTACCTCAGGCTCACTCTCAAGAATTGAACAGGATGAAATTTCTTTCACAAAATCGGTATACATACCCAGGCGGATGACGGTTGAGCTTCTACCTGTTTTTGAATTTACCTTTGGAACTGCTCTGAAGTACTTTTGAAACTTATCCCGACAACGACTATATTTAGTTTGTCTTACTTGTTTCATGCGACCTCCCAATAAACAAAAGATAGCACGAATTAACGCGATTGGTCAATTATAAAGTGTTATTTCTTAATATAACACTGTTATATTTTAATATATCATATAAATTTGAGACAATACCATTCCAATCAAAAAAATTATATCGCTTTATTTTTCACATTGAAGTTTCTAATAAACTCGACCACATCCTTTTGTTTTAGCTTTTGGGCAAGCTGTTTTATATAAGTAGGCTGCACCTCCAAAGTAAGCCCAGCTCCATCAATGAGATACTGTTTTAAACACCAACGATGTGTAAAGGGGGCATAAAACTTACTTAGCTCCAAAATATCCTTCTTAAAATTGACAAAAAAAGGAGCTTGTCCGTTGACCGAAAGTCCATGATAAAACTGAGTAAATTTTGATATTCCTGGTAATGAGCACATAACATCCAACAGCAAAAAGCACTTAGCTTTATTCGCTTTAGAATCAAAAGAGAATCCTCCACTAAAAATCTGTTCACTCCGCTTTTCAGGAAAATAATTTATTCTTGTGAAAATCACAGAATCACTATACGGCTCTTCACAATATCCTTCTTTATCATCAAGAGTCCCTCCAATTTTACTATCTCCATTTTGCTTATATAGGGCTTTTAAAACCCACTTTCCGCTCTCATCCTTCTCTCTATACGAACCATCTCTATAAAAATCCAAGTAAGGGTCACGAGACAGAAGCTTACCCTCTATTTCGGTATACTCTCTTGACTGTGTTGTGGAGTGAAAGCTTTGGTCATTTGAACCAAAGCAGATAGAGCCATGATGAAAAATCGGATTTATATGTTCGTACTCAAAAGGAGTAAAATATATTCTTGTCTGAACGACTTTTCTAGATATTTCCTCAAAGAGAAATACCTCTCCCGCAGGAATTCGCAAATTATTATTTGAAAAACACTCATAGTTGATTGGCATTTTATCAGATGGACCAGAAATAGTTCCATTAACAACAACATAATATCGTGTTTCAGAACAAAAAAGTTGGCTAACCTCTTTTTTCTTAATTGCTTTGATACTTTTAAATTTTTTACTTCCCAACTTACATTCTTTTTCCACTGCATCATACTGATAGGTTTGGGATAAGGCCAAGGAGCTGCCAACAGGAGAATAAAACTTCTTTATCAACTTTCCGTCGGAAGTTAAATCTAAGGGATGATACTCAAATTTTTCTATATCTCTTTGGAGAACTTTATTTTTTGAGATTGAGTTGATGAAATAAACCGGAACAATTTCTGACAATCTATTTTTCTCAACCTTAAAAATTAGTGAATGAATACCCTCTTCGCAAAGCTCTTTCATAAACTTTCCGAAAAAACCAGGGCCAAATGTCAACCTGTCTACTGGCTCACCTCTCATAATCAATACTAATTCTTTAAGTGCCAAAATATCATGTCCATCATTTCTCGTATCTAAAACAATATCTTCAAACTGACCAGGCTCTAACCCAATATGTATTGCTTCTTTTTCAGATAGAACTTTGGGGCCTTCATACTTCTCAGAAGCAGGATTAATCATACTGTATGAGCTTTTTCTTAATCTTAAATCTGCCTTACCAAAAGCTCTCTTAATTTTCTCCAAAACTGAGTCACAATCTTTTGATAACAACTTATACTTACTTTTTCCTTTAAGATAATTTGGTAATAGAGAAAGGCACTCTTCCCACAATTCATTTAAGCTATCAGATTCATCCAGTTTCATTAAAAACCTAGCTCGAATCTCATGAGCAATATCTAAATCAAAAGGGTAATCTTGGTACTTGCCGCTCTTCTTTGCCTCACTAAAAACTCTAGCCGCTAAAAAGTCTCCTGATTTGATATTTTCTTTTACAATAGTATCTAGCCCCTCACCTGGACAAAATTCTTTAATGTTAGAATTGATTAACGACAGGGCAATTCTGTCTGTCAACGAAGACATAATATCCAAATTATATCTTTTCCCACGACTCTTAATTTTCTTTGCAGCCATAATCCTAGCCTCTGTTCATTACTTTCAATTATATACGGAAACTCCAATAACATCATTTATCGAATGAATAATTTTTTGAGGACGAAATCGGTAGCACAATAAAGGGAAAGTTCTTATATAATTCTGCTTTAGGTAGCACACAATCCGCTCACCAATCCATCGCCTTTTCCCTTTTAATCATTACAGGATAAAATAAAAGATATATGGCTACGAACAGATTTTCTAAATATTCCGCTCTTCCAAAGTTACTCTTTGTTCTTGTTACTTATGGATTAGTACAAACATCGTCTCTTATCTTTTCAGAGACCTTTGGAACACAAAACACCATAGAGAGTACCCAGCTTGCTAACCTACTAATGACCTTATTCATATTTAAGTTCTTTAACCCCATTGGAACTATATGGAAATACCTTGGAAGGCCCTTTCTAGTTTTTGTAATTTTATCGCCATTAGTTCTTTATTTTTTGAATAAGGGTATGAGCCATTTAAACCTGGAGCAAACATCAACCATTCAACATTCATTATACTACTCAAGCTTAACTATAAGTGGCTCACTAGCGACTCTAATTTCATTTGTTTTTACCAGTTTAATTAAAAAAATTGTTTATCTGTTACTTATCAAACCTCTTTACTTCGCAAAAAATAAAGTCCTATCAATCTTGAAAAGATTTTTCCCACCTTCACCCTTAACTGCAAACCTGGAAGCTATTGACAACATAGGAAAAGGGGAAAGTAGTTACCATCGAGGATTAGAATTCGAGAAGTTCATATGCAAAATTTTTAGAATGTTAGGGTATGAGGCTTACACGACTTCAGAGCTTAGAAAATTGAAAATGCTTCCAAATGGGATTCAATCAAGAAGGGGCTCTGGCGAACAGGGGGTTGATATAATTGTATACACACCCAAAGGGATTGTTGCTGTCCAGGTAAAACACTACAGTCGTAAAATACCAAATAGTGCTGTCCAAGAAATAAGCACAGCTCTTCCAGTTTACGGGGCCTATATGGGGATGGTTATTAGCAATCAAGAGTTTAGCGAGTCTGCCGTTGAACTAGCAAAGCACAACCACATTCAACTGATAGGACGGAGGGACCTTCCTCGACTTATCCAAAAAGCAAATCATTATAATAAACAAAATATTAACCAAGTTCCGACAATTGGCATTGCCAGTTAAGAAAATTGGCATAGCCAGATACCGACCTCATTCATACATAAATTATTGAAAAATGGACAATTGTGACAAATACTAAAGGTCTCACATATCGGAAACTATATAAAAAGCACTGAGCTAAAAACGGAGTATCGTTTGGATTTTCTTACATGGTTTACAAGCACTGAGGCATCAAACTTAGGAAGCTTTCTTGCTGGATTGGCAGCAATCCTAGCATTGATATTTGCATCATTTAAAATTCAACAGGAAATTAAGGCCTGGAGAACTAGAGAAACACTCAAGAAAACAATGGAGGTAGCTGGTAGAGTGTTAGCCTCTTCATTAAGGTTTGTAGAGGCCATAAGGTATATTGCAAATCCTTTGAGCACCGAAGCTATTGATGAAGAAGATAAGGCCAAGAGATTTCAGAAGCTCCTTCAAATTCGCCAAGATAATGTAGCTACTGATTTTAAAGACTTCTTAGCTGCATGGAATGAAGCAGAGGTTTACCTTCCCGATGAAATACATAATCTCCTTGATTCAATTTGGAAAGAATGGGCAAGTGTACGAGCTGACTTCGACACCATAGTTGTCTATTGGCAGCAGGGGGTTTTCCAAGATGCAGGACTTCAAGAGGCCTGGGTAAACATTGCAGGAACTAGAGGAAAATTCGATGAATTTAAAGAAGATTTGAAAGATAAACTTCGACCACTAATAAATGCAAAAAAATGATTTACTGAATTTATACTACGAGACTAATTTCATTAGACTTTCATAAATATATTCATCAGGTCTTAACGAGGTTTCTTCTTGCTGTTTAAATTCCCAAACGATACGATTTAGAGCCAGAGTATTAATGAATCCGTACTCACACAATGTCTGAAATTCATCTTTTGTAATTCCGGTCATCACCTCAAAAAAATGAGGTTCTTTTGTATGGATAACTTGTTGAATGTTATATTCTCTGACATATGTCATATAAATAAAATCAGCCATACAGATAGCTAATCGTTTAATTTGAGTAGCATACCATTTCTTTCTAGTCTGAACTTCTTTGTCTTTTTCTTTTTCAACAAAATCTTCATTGGCTTCTGCGATATCATCTGATGTTTTTGACTTGTCTTTTAGCTTATCCGCATCAATTCCAATTTGCACAAAATCCTCAATTGTGCCCACATCCTGTGTTCTATATCCCTTAATTTTCTTTATTATGTCATACAAGTGAGGATTTTCTTCAAGCAACTTTAGCGAACCAAAGTTTACAAGTACATCTGATGTAATTCTTTTAGCTAAGGCAATACGAGACCCTTCTAGATTTAGTGCTTCAAAAATATCTTTTGCACTCGTTGAGTCACTTACCAAACTTCCCTCGTAAAATCTCTTAATGCTTAATGTATCACATAATCCCTGAACAGTGGCCGTAAGATTATCATTGTATATATCTGTACTTTGGTTGAAGCTATCTTGCTGGTCCAATTGGTCCGCCAATGCCTTTGCATATTCATGAGTAATTCTTAAACACCTTGAAATTGCAAAATCAAAAACCCAACTTTCAGGCTTATGAACCTCTCTTGTCTTCTTATCTACCCAAGCACTTTGCACACGAAATATAGATTGATAATAACTTTCTGCTGATTTTCCGTCATTTAATACAAGAATTGAGTCCCACTCCCTTATTGTAACTCCCGTTAAAAATCGTCTTACAGTCAATGTAATTGTGCCAAGCTTAGTTGGGTCTTCATTTACTTTCTTTATGGCACTTTCGATAGATGATTTATCTCTGACAATAATCATTTCCTCATCATCGTCATCTATTGAATTGCTTGCACCCGAAGCATTTATGATTTCAAATTTTGAAAAATAAGGATGCTTTTTCAGCTTTTTTACCAGAGCATTCACTGAATCTACTCGATTCAACCACCAAACACTATGGCGGGTCGGCGGACAACCTAATTGCGAGCCGAGCTTTCCAAACACACTTATTGCCCTAGCTTGGTGGTCTGAACGAGTTAATCCATCAATGAAATAGTCAACAGCATCTTCATAAATAAATCCACTTTTATTTGCCTTAAATAATTCATTCAATGAAAAATCTAAATCATCTGTCAGAAAAGTATCTCTTTGTTGATTTAGGTCCTCCTCTGTAATTTCAATTGTATTTATATTTAGATTAGGCATTTCTCTGTAAATCTTTAACCCCTCTTCATCCGGGTCTTCTTCTATTTCTATCTTTTTATTTTCCATTTCATCAAGATATGAATAAGTGAATACCTGTTG
Source organism: Bdellovibrionales bacterium (assembly GCA_020435005.1). Lineage (GTDB taxonomy): Bacteria > Bdellovibrionota > Bdellovibrionia > Bdellovibrionales > UBA1609 > JACKAN01. The sequence goes on along the minus strand of JAGRAE010000111.1, from coordinate 3,902 downwards.
TGGGCGGAAATCATCTTGTTGAATGAGACGAAATGGTGTTCCAGATAAGTCTAAACGATATTTTGTTTTCAAACTTTCAATTATATGCTTTGCTCTATCTGTACCTGAACCAAAGTGTACCTCATCAAATATAATTAAGTCCCATACTGTTTCTACAACTTTCTCTAATCGAACCTTAGTATTTCCATTTTTATCTATCGACAGGTCTTGTAGCGAAACACACAATACTTTTTCCCCATCATGGATTGGAAAGTCACCATGCTCGCTTAAGTGGGGTTCAATTGAACTATTTTTTCTAGCTCGAATACCCATCCACCCATCAAATGCCACATGAGTATTTGCTGCTTCCATCCATTCGCTGATGACCTCCGGCTTATATGTCACAACTATCGTATTTTTAGCATTTAACTCTTTTGCAACAAGAAGCCCAGTATAGCATTTTCCAAATCTCATCTTCGCATTCAAAAGAAACCTATTGTGACTTGCTCCACCGATAACATCCTCAGGGTGCTCTTGATAGAACCACTTTCGAGCTTTATCTACCGCTTCCTGTTGCTCTTTTCGCGGGGGATAACTTTCAGTTCGTGATTTTCCAAAAACAACCTGATTATAGGCTAATTTGATATCTTGAGTTTGAGCATAAAACCATTCAGTACCGACACCTTCATCCGCCTTATTGATTCCGTTTTTTAAAAGTTGAGCATGAATAACTTTATCTGTAACTGTATCTGGAAGCTCTCTGACCCACAAAATTAAAGGCTGTTCTGGGTTAGAGGTTCCAAACTGTTCACGAATTCTAGTTTTATGCCTACCTTTTTCACACATTCCGACCTTAACGAGACCATCTCGCAAATATCGTTCTGTTGAATAGACATAAAGCTCTCTAGCCACTATGACCACTCCTCAAGTTTTTTAGCAATGTGCTTTTGCTCTTCAAGAGTTATCTTAAACATTTTGAATAGTTTTTCATCTGTCCAATCTTGACTGACATCTACCAATGGCAACCAACTCCATTGCTTTTGGTAAATATGCTGAGTAACTTTCCTTAAACCTAGAAAATATCTACCAAAGTTAGTCGCAAGATAGTTTCTAAAATTTTCTGCCTCATATTTCTTTTTAAATGAACCCACAATATTATAAGTCTCTGTAGTGATATACCCTTTAGGAACAATGAAAAATTGATGTGGCGGCAAGGTTACTCTTCTCGAACCCAATGAGTACCCCGTAGGCACAGCAACTTTCCACTCATCAATCCTATCTACATTCTTCGGAATATCATTAATATTTGCATTCATTACTTTTCGTCCCTTGGAGTAACATGGAACTGCATCTTTATGACCATCAGGAAGTGGCTTATTTCTTTGAAAATAGAATGTGCGAATTGCCCACGGTCTAACTGGCCAAGCAATACTCGATACAAACTCATCATTCCAGTTTGAAAGCACTTTCTCTACTAAATCATAGCCTTTTACATCATCTAAGATGATGTCATACTTTGTTAAATCTACATTTGATGTTGTATTGTCCATTGTAAAGTCAACTTTGCCATCATGATTTGCATTATAATGAAAAAAGCAAATCCCCCCTTGCACATCCACTGTTGGAAAAACCTCTTTAGAGTTTACAAAGTGACGGATGTTTTTAATATTCGTTGAACCTAAAACACGCTCTCGGAATTTTTTTGAGCCTTTCCCACTCGTAAACCACCTGGACGGAATAACCAAGACAAACTCTTGAATATCCTTACAATCCATCAAAGATTCTGCAAAAATATTATAAATAGATTTTGCACCTGGACCATCTGAAGTTTCCGATTCTTGATACGGGGGGTTGCCTACAGCAATAATTTTTTGTTTTCCTGAGTCTTGTTTTATATATTCTAGCATTTTATCAAACTCCTTTTGATACATCTCTTCATCTAGTCTTCCATCAACTTCACTTAAATAATTTCCATTTCTGATAATGCGAATAAACTCATCTTTATGAGAATTTTCATTTCCTAAAAATGTTCTCAAACTTAACCTATGGTGCCGCTCATCTGGAGCGATTGCATAATATCTTTTCGACTCATAAAGTTCCTTCTGAATATCCTCAACATCTAAGACTTTACGATTCTTTTTAGACTTATGAATACAGCTATTAAATGCACATGAAAGCAAAATTTCTCCCGCCTTGCAGAACGGGTCAAAAAATACTACTTCGTCATCTACAAAAATTTCTGAGGGAAGTGTATCCACAAGCTGAAGGGCTTTATCCATTAGCATAATAGGCTGGTCTCTTCCCTTTACATTTCCCAGGATATCGACGACATGAGTATTAGTTGTGACTATCTTTTTTAAAATTCCCACTCTTAAATAACCTCTAAGTTTAATTGGCCCTCAAAATTTAGAGGCGAAGTGAATGCTTTCTTAGTAAATTTAAAGTGAGACAGTCCTTGTTTTGAACCTTTTAAAAAATTATTTAAATATTTCTCGGCCCTTCCATATTCTATAGGCTCCAAGTCTTTAGAGTCGCAGTCTTTGAAGTAGCTTATCCAGCTTTGACTAAAATCAATTGGGTTAAATCCATTTTTATTATACCAATTCCAGCTTAGCTTAGTCTGCCTTGACGAGCACTCAGCCTCATCTTCATCTACGGAAACAGAGGACAATGCCTCATTCTCGTATATATGCCACTTAATAGCACACAGGAGATGAACGAAAAAATCAAATTCACTATCAAGTAAATCCTCAATTCCAACTTTTCTCTTATCCATAATAAAGTAGAAAAAAACAGAAAATACTCTCTCTCTACACAATTCAATATTTTCTTCGTCAATATCTATAGCCCAAATTGTATTAATAGTATTTGCCACTGCATAAAGCTCTGGATTCTTTATTTTTTTTGATTGAGCTTTTTTATAAAGACCTTCAAGCCTTCTCTGCACTATGGGCAAGATTATATTTCCGTGACCGCATGTCGGTTCAAAGAAAATATTATTTTCTTCTCCCCAAAACCCTTTTTTCCCTTCACTCAAAATATCAAGCATTTGCTCAACATAGTGTTCAGGAGTAAACACTTCTCCAAGGTTTTTGATTCTTTCTCTACTTCTGTGCGATAGTTCTCTTAGGTTATGTAGCTCTTCCATGATGCTCCTCAATCTTGTGCATTCCTTAAATCGGCACAAAATGAGACAATGTTTAGAAAAAGAGGCATCATATATATGTAAAAACAAAAATCTGGATGTAAATCCCAGGACAATACTCATTTGGAAACTAAACTAACTAGCCCAAAACCCAGTGGGAAAGATAGCTCAAAAAACCTATTTTGTGCCTTTTAACGAGATAATTCATTGAAAACACTTAAAAATGGCTCAATTTTCAATAGGTCATATTTCGTGCTAGATAAGATAGTTACAATTCTAACGAAGTATCACTCATTCATTAAAATCAAACGAAAAGTCTAGAAGCTTTTTAGGATGAAGTCCTAAGATGTCGGCATATCTCGCAATTGATAATACCGTGACAGCACCAGAGCCAGACTCAAGCCTATTAATTACATCAGGACTAAGTTGCTCCCCTTCCTTCGTCATTCTATTGACCGAATAGCCCGCCTTGGTTCTCAGCTTACGGCAGTGCTCCCCAAGAGCAATCAAGTACTCCTCGTTTTTGTAGCGATTTGAAGTTTTTTTCTGTCTTTTTTTCACAAAAACAAGTATAAAACTTCGGTTTACCTAACCCCCTCGGTAAACCGAGCGAAAAAAAAAGTATGATATGGTGAGGGAAATCTGGGTGCTAAAGGCATGAGGCCTAAGGCATCACAGGACAAGTAAAGGGAGAATAAAAATAAACAGGATAAAAGGGTTAAAGCTGCTCTAAAAAGTCAACTACCCCTTTGTATCCCAATGCTTTAGAGACTCCATG
>JAGRAE010000110.1 GCA_020435005.1 Bdellovibrionales bacterium | reverse complement strand
AAAAGTTGTTGAAGAAGTTGGAACTGTTGTTAAAGAATTGGGTACAGAAGGAAAGGCATTAAAAAGAGACAGTGTTCGCTCAAATCGTGCGCGTACTGGCCTAACTGCTCCAAGAGCAGCGAGCAAAGATCTAACAGGTACACAAGTTAGAACAACAACAAATAATACTGCTGCCACTGAAGTTTCTAGTTTAAGAACTGACGATACAGCTACCAAAGCTTTTGAGCAAAAAGTATTAAGCCAAGATTTCCAAGACAGAGCTTTACAACAAATAGCTATTGAAACTATTCAAGATGGAAGAGAAGTTGCTGCTAACCTAGGACTTAATGGCCAAGCTATATACAGTGTTGGTTATGAAGCTTGCTTAGTTGGCAAAGAGTACAGTGAAACTTCACGAGCCAATGCAATTCAAGTTGTAAGTGAAATGATTAACGAAGCCCGCGTAGCTGTGGGAAATACTGTAGAGAAAATCAAATCAGTTGGAACGGTTGGCGCTCAGAAATTAGCGAACTTAACAAATAAGTCTATCCAACAAGGACACTGTGCGATTGCTACACTTTCAAAAGCTTTAAAGGCAATGGGAAGCTGTGAAATTTTGAATCCAGTATTCTATGCACCTGCTCAAGCACAATGTGCTGTTAACTAAGATAATCTTAGTAGACGAAATAAATATATTATTAAATTCATTTATTTACTCGTTACACAAAAATCCAGGGTTTTAAATCCCTGGATTTTTTAATTGGGAAGACAATAAGATTCATTAGGAAGACGACAAAGGGGTAAATGTCATATCTCTGGACAACAAAGTGACAATCTTGAGACATCGGCTGATTATAATGCAAATGTTGTATATTAAAATTATTATATATCTCTTATCTAATTGATATTACTTGTTTTTTCTAGATATTCAGCTTGGATTACTGGCCCGAGCCTTGCACATATTAATTGTGAAGAAAAGGAGCCGTGGATAAGACCATGAAATCACTAGTAAAACTATTAAAGCAACTAAATACATTTATTTTAGTCATTTCACTGGCTTTACCGAGCCCGTCATTTTCTCAAAATACTCCCAAAAACGATGATGTAGATACTACACTTTCTGAACAGTCCAACGAATACAATGAAGTTTCTACTGTAGAAATAAATAATGATGATTCCGCAATATCAACAATGCCTAATAGTGGTTCTTTGCAGGACTTAGACATAACCCAACAAGATACAGATATTACTTCAGATGTAGAAGTTAATAACAACTATGTTTTTACTCAAAAAGCTGAAGAATTAGATCCAGAAACCAAAGCTTTAAATGAAGCCATAGAAAAAAAGTTTCAACTGCAAAAAGAAATAAATAGTCTCAATTTGCAAGAAGCAAAAAATAAAGACTTAGCCATAACACAATTTGAAAACCTTGAATTTCAGTTGAAGGTCTTAAAAGAGTCTGTTTTAGGTTTTAAATCTGAAATCTTACGTGGTAAGTGGGCCACCCCTTCATTGGGACAAAATAAACTGCAGCAAAACATTGAACAATTAGAAAACTGGAAGCTAAAATTAATAACACAATTAGTAAAGACCCAATTAGCCTCTAGTGAAGCTGCTCGCTTAACAATTGAAAGTTATTTTTCCTTAGCTTTTGAACTTATCTTTATTCAAAGTTATTTTCAACCACAGCTAATGCTACAACCCTTACAGCCTCTAGCTAATCAATTTTCAATTATACTACCTGAGGATGTATTTCTAAAAGTCTATCCCAGCCGTCAATTGTTGAGTAAAAATATTGATGCTATGGCTTACCTCAATAGCCATGGTAAACAAGTTGCTTTAAGGTGGAATAAATCTGAGATTTTTGCTCAACTTGTTAGCTCTCTCAATGTGGGTGACGCCAACAAAAACTATATGCCACTTGTACGTTGTTTATTGGGCATGATGCTCTATTCAGACTTGGCAACCACAAATTTATACTTGAAAAGCAATGACAAAGATCTTGTTGGTCAAGATCTTTCTAACAATGCTTTATGTAAAGGCGTTACTCACCAAGACCTTTTAAAAACATATCAATATGAAAAGCAAAGCCCATTTCTTGAAAATGAAGTTCGCTCTTATTTATTGAGATCCCCTTACTTTTTTTCCGATGTACTTGAAAACAACAAAATATTTAAAACGATCGCCATAGATGGACGTAGAGTCACCCCGAGCTCTCAAGAGGATGGTGAACTAGTTTCTGTAAAAAACTATTATCCCTTTTTATATCTATTTCCGACACAAATCAGTGAAGATATTAAAAATATAAATAGTTTATCCTCTGATAACAAAGCAAGAATATTAACAAAAGATGAACTTATAAGCTTGCTAGATGCTATTACCAATAGCCGTATTGAATACACCCGCCATTTTGATTCAGTTTTTTTTGATATGGGCAGCTATAGTGGCTTAACAGAAAAGCTTAGTGAAATTTTTCAAAATCCTCTCTTTAACGAGATTGAAGAACTTAATGATCCCAACAATGTTAGCGATCTTATTTATTCTAGCGAGGTTATGTTTTTTGAGAGTGAATTCAGAACTCAAGTTTCTAAGTGGTCAGCTCCATTATATTCACCCTATCGAAAAGATGACCAAATTCATTTACTTGATACCCTTGTAAAAATCTTAACAGAAACTAAAGTGCAAACCCTTCGCACAACTACTAAATACCTTTTAACTTATGCCCAAACTCCGGACAATGGTTCATTAACTCACGAAAATATTATAAATTATTTGGAGAAAAAATATGTTAGACCTTATGTTAATCAAAATGAACAGCAACAGGTCTTAACTAATGTAGCTAAACAAATATTAAGTCGCTGGCAATTATTTTCAACTCAAAATACATTCTTAGAAACAGCAGCAATAAATTATTACAATTACTCCTTAATTCCTGTCGCCAAAAAAGCTACAGATATAATGGTTAATCTTTCACCCTACGAACTTCCCTACGATAAAGCGGCATTAAAAGATTTATTTACTGAATCTATCAATGCTTTAGATAACGACGTTCAAAAAGTTATTGATGATGCCTTGCAAATTCCCAATTTTTCCGCGGCAAGTGCTTACATAAAAGCAAACTTAGAGTTATTTTCTTTACAAACCGAAGTCACTAATGCTCTCCCCTTTAAGTGGGGTATCACCGACAAAATAGGTGCTTTTTTTGGTTCAAAAACCTCACTTGAGGAATTTGTAAAAAAACAAGCTGATAAATATTCTCAATTACAAATGGCAGCTTCTTGGTTTGGCTGGACCACAACTTTGGATGAAGATAATAAACAGTACGGACCAAGTACTATTAGAAATATTCACCACTCTTTAGCACAAGACTTAGATGAATCTGAAATGAAGCAAATTGTTCAAGATTATAGAAATATATTGCGAGCAAAGTTGTTTGTTGAATTTCGCATTTTAGGAGCTCCCGTATCATATGCCAATTGCATTAGAACTGAAGAAAATGAAAAAAAGGCGACAAGATTGTATGAAGCTCTTTACTGTTTAACCCTACAAACTTCACAAGAACAAAAAGTCCAGGAAGCAAATAAAGAGGAAAGAAATGCAAAGGTAAACAGTCATGTGCCTATTTTACCAAAGCCACTAACGACAGACTATAATGGTGCCGCGTTAATAAGAGTAATCAATGAAGCTTTATTGTATACACGTAATAATACAATTGAGTTAATAAGACTTGTAAGTCACGCTAATCATCCTCACCAATTGGGTTTATTAGTGAGTCCATTTAGTAAAGCCATTGCCAATTTACTTGGTGAAAATTCGGCTGAAAGTTTTATCGCTGATTTGGATGTAAACCGCCGATTTTCATCTGCCGAATTAATAAATACACAAGATGCTTATTTAGGAGCACTCGCTGTTCATAGAAATGTACAAAGATGCTTAGGTAATTCACCACATAATTTTTGGGAAAATGGCAAGTGTGTATTGGATAAATCGAGAAACAATCAATTAAACGAAGAATATTATGCAAAGTTGTGGTCTCAATTTTTTCACACAAGTTTTGCCGGAATTTACCCAATCCTATTAATCTGGGCTGTTAAAATAGCCACATTAACTGTACCTGGTCTTCGCGTTCCAGGCTTAAAGCCACTCATTAACAGAACAAATTCACTTTTAAACACTTATATGATGGCTTTAACAGCTGTATTTGCTATAGACCTTGCTTGGATAGCACTTTATAGGTATCCGCAAGTTAGGGAAACTAACGAACGCCTAACACGTGCCTCATTTACTGAAGCAGAAAAATGGGATGTCTCAGTACTCAGTGCTTATGAATATTTAAAAATCGAAGAGCAGTATGAAGCCATTGTCAGTGGCTTAAAAACCGAAGCCTTATGGGATATTTTTTGGCTGTCTCTTCCAATTATTTCTATACCTGTGGTGAATATTGGTTACTATAAATTTTTGCAACCGAAATATTTAAAAAGACGTGAGCAAAAGTGGATCAAAAAATATTATGAAGGAGTTAATGTTGGCAAAAAAGCTGGTCCTCACCCTGAAATTGCCGCAAAATATTCTAAGAAATTTAGAAGAAAACGAAATTTCTTTCACTCAGACTTTAAAGACTTGGGCATACCCAATGAAATGAATTGGAATATCTCAGGTTTCAACAAAGCTCTTGATAATGCCCGAAAGAATTTTACGGGACATCGTCTAGTTAAAGCTGAGGAAGCATATAAACGATTAGTTACAGAGGTAAACAACCAATTATCAGCCCTCAATGACTATCCCATTGCTTTAAACAATGCCGCTTATGCCTTATTTAGAAGTAGTGCCAAACAAACACATCTAGAAAAAGGGGACTTATTGGTGGCGCAATGGTCATCACCGCTCAACCATATATTTGAAGAAATGGAATTATTAAAGAACGCCGTCAAATCAATAGAAGGAAAGAAACCATGAGAAATCCTATAAAAAACTGGAAAGTTTATTTAAGAGGACTTTTAACAATTAGCTTAATTTTGCCTACTACTTGGCCCATAGCCCCGGCAGTGGCTGCTGGAGTGCAAGAGGCTTCTGAAACTTCAAACTGTAGTATTGGCTACAATCAAAAATTACATAACTTTGTAGCGGAATTTAACAAAAAATATCCACAGGAAGAAGTTCAAATTAATCAAATTCACCAAGTTATTGGTAAAGATGTCACCACACAATCCTTTGCTAAAGCCTACGACGATCCCGAATTAAAAGTTCAAGCAGCAGAATTGATTAACTTTTTATATGAAAAATGTGCTGCTGAAGATAACAAAGAGTTTACAGGTATTATTTATGACTTGATGACGACACAATTAACTATGCTTCAAGAGGAAGGCAAAATAGTTGATTCTTTTCGACCTATGCAAATGTTACTTTCCACAATTGGTTCGCAGTACTTTACACCTAAACAAATGGTAGATCGCCAAAAAAATCGCGATGACTATATTCATAATGTTATAGAATGGTCACCTTGGGTAGGAGTTGCTAGTATTGTAGGAGCAGTTATTTATTGGAAAAGAAATCCAATAAAAGCATGGAAAGATGCACATTTTACTAAACGTTTTAAAAAGGTTCCTATTGAAACAGAAGAACAATATGCCGCTAGGATGTTACGAAAAGATGCCATTGCTTGGTGGAAAAGTGAATATGCCTTAAAAAATCCTAAAATGTTACCAAACCCAAGGAATTCTTCAATTAACGTAGATGAAAACGGTTACGCTTACACTAGACAAATCAATCCACAAAACATAGTTAAGAGAAAAAGTCATAACTACGATGAAAAATCCAAAGGAAAGTACTCGCCGACTTCTGGGTTACCTGGTCACTCTTATAGAGTTAAACCTGGAGACACCAAAGAGGCTCTTGAAAAACGCTTGAGAGATGCCATAAAAGGAAAACTCAAAAAAACTACGACTTCTCCAGCCGAAGCAATGGCAGAAGTACCCACAAAAAAGTCAGAAATGCTTACAAATAAACTTGTTAATTTTAGCAAAGATATCGCCCATGCCTTCAAAACCAAGCAGGCATGGATAACTGTCTTGACCTTTGCTGCCGCTTCAGGTGCTGCTGGTTATGGACGTCAGTGGTTATATCAAAATGATATCATAGATCAATTACCTTTAGATATGGATGCAAAGCTTGACGAACAAAATTTTATGTTAGCACTAGATGTTCATTGTCATGCGCAAAGTTTAAAACGCGAAGTCACTAGTCGCGATTACAAAGTGGTGGACAAATTTAAAGTTCCAGAAGATGCAAAAGCTATCAACAAGCTTGCGGTAGCTTATAGTATGATCATTCGCCCCGATCAAATTTTAAAAAATCCTAATGCCCCAGTTACAAGTTCTGCCGCGTGGACTTTTGGCGGAAAAGTCCCTGATGGCATTCTATGGTCAGAAGAATCTGGGGTTGCCACATCCAGCTTTGGCTCAGAAGTAAGTTGTCCCACAAAAAAAGGATTAGCCAAAGATAAAATTGCTCCAAATAATGAAGACAGTAAAAAACTTATTGATGAAGTAGCTACTTTTTATGTCAATCATGTATCAACAGAAAAACTGTCACGAACAACTCGTGACACAGACGTATTGATAAACAATATTTCTAATGGAGTCATGAACAATATAAGGCAAGACAACAATCAATTAAGACAAGAATACAACTATCAATTACTACTTAAAGACAAAAACGCTAAAGCTTTAAGTGATTTTGACTACTTGTTCAATCGAATCACAAATTTATTATCCAATAATGAAAACAAATTTAATCTAAGTAAAGAAGAATTACATAACCAGATTATCAAACTAAGACCTAAAGGAGATTATAGCGTTATCGATAAAGTTGTAAGCCGGGCGGCTTCAATGAGTGCTCATGAATACAATCGTTGGTTATTGCAACTATTTTGGCGCTTTGTGAAGTTCCCTCAAGAGCGTGTTGCCATATATTTAATATGGACGAGTCTTGCTAATAAAAACTATGAAAGTAAAAAAGCCATTGAAGAGTTAAGTATGACACAAGATCTTAAAGAACAAAATCAAGAATCAATCGACAATAATCAAAGTCAACGTTTGAATTACGCTGCATTAATATTATCCCTTGTTCATGGCGATGCTCTTTTACAACCTTCTCAAATTGAAATTCCCCTATTCTCAATCCCTGAAGCCAATAAAAACTGGGAGTGGTCTGTTAAAGTAGCTAGGTCAATTGAAGGTAATAGAGGATTCTTAAATGACGCCCAGACAGATTTACAATTAGAATGGACAAGATCTCCTTTGATAGAACTTGCTGCAAAAAACATGAGCGGGACTTCAAGTGTTGATCAAGATGAATCCTTTTATCAACGCTGGATCCTAGGTGCTGCCTTTGATCAAGGGGAAGATATGTGGTCACTCCCATTTAAAAAAACCTTAATGGATTTACTACCTCAGTTTTCAAATACAAAGCTAGACGCTGAAACATTATTTCCACTTTTTGTACATTTAAGCATTAATCGACTAACTTGCAATTCTCAAGAAATGGTTGGCATCATAAATAATAGTTTTGATCCAGCTAAATTAGAAGAAAATAAAGAGGAGGCTTCACAAATTTTAGAAAATGAAGCTCAAAAAATAGCATTGCGCTTGCAACCAGGACGTTCTTCACTGGTCGATAATTTTGAAATATTGTCAAATATATCAGCACTAACTGGAGGTCATGATCTAATAGGCTTAGCTAATAAAAATGCCGAAAGTTTTGCCTGTCAAATCAGAGACACTCAATCAACAGGAACTGTTCATCCCAGTGCCGATCTTGAAATTGCTGGAGAGGTTTTATACGCAGAATTACAAAAGTTTATAAGACTACAAAAAGAATACAACAAAGACCTACTTTCAACTTCAGAGAGCTCTGATGATATTCCACCTCCTCCAGAAACTGAAGTAAATGAACCCGAATCAAATTTATAGGAAGAAATAATCAATGAACTATTTGATTCATAGTTTAATTTTTATATCACTCATAGTTGCAACTGTAGATCAAGCAGTTGCCATGAATGACACTATAAATAGCTGTGAATTTTCTGAATTTAAAGACAGTAGAGAGATCAAAGATTATTTGCAAAACATATGCATGCATGCACAAAAACGTTGCCAGTTCGATTTGACGCTGTCTGAATGTGAAAAGCTGTCTCAAAACTCTGAGCTTCAAAATAAGTTTGGTATTTCTTTTACTGAAAAAGAAAACCAAGAAGAAATCATAAAAAACCAAAATGAAGTTAGCGACAAAATCAATGATTTGGTCAGTGATATTTATTCAAAAAATAAAATGTATGAAAAAACTATCTCAAGTGAAACACAAATTTATTATAATCAAATTTTGTTAAAAGCATGGAACTCTACTAATAGCAATGACCCTTTTGTAAAATTGATTGCAGATGAATTTATATATAAATTAAATTTACAATGTGTAAACCTAAGCTCACAAATGTCAGAGCATTGGTTAAATCATAACATATCAACTGTCGATAAAAACATGCAAAAAGGTCTTTTAACAAGTCTAGCAGTTACACTTTTAGATTATGAATCAGTCAGAGGTCATGGCCATAAAATATTTAGGTATTTTTCAAGGTATTGGAATCCAATAACTGTAGCAACAATACCTGCTTTATTTACTCTTTATGGGAAATCAGAAATGATACCAGCTAATCATTTGCGATGCCCTCAAGATTTTGACAAATTTGGCGTGAAATCTGAGGAAAGCTCAGTAGGTCAACAAATGGAAATGCTTTTGCATCGCCAGTTAAATGATATTTACGGAGACCTAACATTTAATATGGTTTTTATGGGTGGTTTTTCTATGGGACATAAAGACGCAGGTAAATTACGCGGGATCATTAGTAAAGGCAAAAGCGCAGCACGTTTTGCTAAATACAACTTAATTAGCTTTCTTTTAGCATCAACTGCCGAAATAGTAGTTGACGCAAGCTTAAAAAATTATGATTTAAATCAATTACACAAAAATTTTCAAAATTTACTTTTTCCTGAAAACTCAGAAAAGAGTTTTGAAGACCGCTTGCTAACTGCATTTTTGTTAGCCGATAAATATTTTTTAAGCCAAGAACAGGCGGAACAGCGCTTTTATGAATTTAATGAATTATTATCTTCATTAATAAATTATAGAGAGCTTAATGAGGATAATACCCATGTTTATTCATTAAATGAATCCAGAACAGATCTTCTTTCAACTCTGTCAAGATATACAAGTTCGAATCGCCTTGTTTCTCGTTTGCATAAGAGCATTTGTTTAGGTAATAAAATTCAAGAAAAAAATACTGATATTTGGCAATATTGGAACCCCCAATACAAACCAAAAAATCGTAGTAATCGCAGGTCGCGAACTTCTGTTTTAAGTTCTTTGAGACTTATTTATGATGATACAATTAGTATTTTAAAACAAAGAAGACAGAACTTTAATGATCTCATACGTTTTTTAAATCAAGAAAAACATCAACTCCATCTTCATGTAACTGCTGTCGAAGATTTAATTAATGCGGAAAAGCTTTTTCAAGAAAAAATAGATTTTTACTCTATGCAATTGAGAGAAAATGAGAGTTTAATAAATAGCGACTTTCTAAACAAAGACACTATTTACCATTTATTTACAAATATTATGGCGCGTGAACATCAAGAAAGTGATTATTCACAAAATTGGAATTATTTAAAACAAGAAATTAAACAAACATTCAACTGTCCCAATTAACGGGAGCAGTTCATATTTTTTTTGCCATTTCTAAAATTTCAGCACGAGTCATTTCAATATTTCCTGTTGGGCTGTATATGGCCTTCTCTCGCATGTCTTTAATTAATTTTTTCACCTGCGGTGAGTTATTACCGTAGGCCTGCTCTAAGCGTAATATGTACAAACTCAGTTTCCGCTTAAAATCACCATATTCAACTTCGTGCAAGTGTTTTACATAGTATTCAAACTTCTCAACAGCGGCTGTCGACTGGCTCATATTTCTCTCCCAAAAGGTACACGGTTCTTTTTCCTTTAAACGCCGTGTAATATTCATTAAATAAGTTTATAATATGAATTTAGTAGCCTATATCAATATATAAAAGTGAGTGTTACACGGCGTTTAAAGGAAAAAGAACCGTGTACCTTTTGATATGAATATATTTAGTGAAGACATACTAGAATACAAAAATCCCATTGAATTGGCACAAGAGTGGTTAAAATGGCAGCAGGAAAACTGTGGTATGAACTACGCCAATTCAATGTCTATCTCCACCTGTGATTCACTAGGGCGGCCTTCTTCTAGAATTGTACTTTTAAAAGAAATAACTCCTGAAGGATTTGTTTTCTTTTCCAACTACAACAGTAGAAAGGGACAAGAACTAGCAAAAAATCCTTACATTGCAGCAAATTTTTATTGGGACGCCAATTTTAAACAAATTAAAATCCATGGAATTGCACAAAAAACAACTCGCCAAGAAAATGTTGACTACTGGATCACTCGTCCACGCGAAAGCCAAATCAGCCAATTTGTTTCGCAACAATCGCAACCCGTTGATTCAAGGGCAACATTAGAAAAACTTTATAAAGACGCAGAAAAAAAATTAGAAAACAAAAACGTTCCCTGCCCAGAACACTGGGGAGGATATCTGATAAAACCTTACGAAATCGAATTTTGGATAGGTCGAGAGTATAGATTTCATGATAGGTATCTCTTCTCGCGAAATGAAGCAGAAAATTGGCTGGGCCAACGTCTGTTTCCATAAAACACGACTATCAAATTTTTTGAGCTGCCATCATTATTATAAGTATGGCTAATATTATAATTATAGAAGATGACGAACGCGTTACTCGAGAAATGACTCGATTTTTACGCGAACAAAATAATGATAATCAAATTCGCCATTTCAAATCCTCAGAACAATTCATAAAAAGATATAGTGGTACCAACAGAAATGAAGATCTAACTAAAAATGAACAAAGCCTCGGTTTAGCTTATTACAATGTAGATGAGCTAAAACAAATGGATAGTCTTGATTTTACGGATCAAGAACCCTTTGCTGGAGAACATTTAAAGATGGTGTTAAGTCTTCCCGAATTGACACCACTTAAAATATCAATCAATCAACCAGGCCAAGTATTCCAACTTGAGATTGATAAAATCATTGGCAATAAAAATATTTTTAATTTACTTATACCTGAAGAATTCAAGAAACATTGGGTCAGCTGCCAAGAAAATATCATGCAATCAAAAAATTCTGGACAATGTCATTTCATTTTTCCCCTGAAAAATGCAAAACAAACCTGGTTGCTTAGTGCAAAATTTTATAACTCCACTAAGGATCAAATTGAGGTCACCTTCGATAACTTACTGCTAACAGAAAAGGGACGAAGTACTTTAAAACGTGAAATTAATAATCGAGCAGATACGGCCGCTAAAGAACTAGATATGTTAAGCTATATAGATCTTATAATTGTTAAAAATGGTCTTGTTGAAGCCGATACACGCGATTGGGTAAGTGCAACACGAGCACATTTAAAAGAGAATAATTTTTTTCCTCAAGAAAAAACAACTCGTTTTATTGTCACTAAATATGAAGATGATGGGGTATCTAAAAGTACTTTATTCCATCAATATATTGACGACCTAATTACTCTCCCATTAGATCGTTTACTGTTTTTACAAAAAATAGATATCATTTTGAATTTGCCAAATGTTACTAAGCCAAGATTTCTTTTTTTGCAACCACTACAAAAACAAATTGAACTCTCTAAAAAAACTCGCTTGGAAAACTTCAATGACCTTTCCATTTCAATTACAAATCCTATAGCTCTGCGCGCTGGATTAGCCTCCACCTTCTTTTTTAATTTTCCAAATCAAGAGGAACCCATTAGAG
>JAGRAE010000010.1:28688-35933 GCA_020435005.1 Bdellovibrionales bacterium | reverse complement strand
TGATTTTATGAACCCCAATGCACCGGGTATTCACCATATTGAATATGGTTGTGCCAACAACGTAGATTTTGTTGAAGGTGATCCCGAGCTGCAGTTCTACGCAACCATGAAATCTGTTCGCGAGGTGATAGAAAAATTTGGGGCCTTTGGCAGAATTTATCTCAATGATTTAACTTTGAGTTCTGTAGAAAAAACGGCAAACTACATTGCCAAGACTTTGAGAAAAGAAGGTGTAGAAGTCATTATTTCTAACTCTCCAGATGTTGAAAAATCAAAAATTCCCACAAATAGTATTGAGTTAGTTCTCTTAGCAAAAGATTTTACTTTAAAAAGAGGTTTACCTAAAACAAAAACAGCTATGCTTCGCAATGCCACTTCAGGGGTGCTCACACAAATGACCTATGGTTCATATAGCAACCGTGAGTCTACTGATTTACAGACAATGGCAAATAGAGCAGCTAATGGTTTAGATATTATTTATATTGATCCAGTGAAAGTTAAAGAATTTATTCCAGGCAAAGCCAGCATGGAAGACATACTCATTGAAGATTATAAAAGTTCACCAAGAATTGTTGAAGAAACTTATTATTACTTCAGTGTAGTGAGTAATCCTATTTTAGGAACTGATTTTGTAAGAAAAGGGGAGTTAGCTAAAGAACGTTTTTGGCGAACAAATATAGCTAATACAAAAAATTAAACCAATCCACACAACTTATAAAGCACGCGAGCTCCGACATTGCCGTCCCATTCGTCTTTACCACTGGGGTCGGGGGCCACTTCACACAGATCAAAGCCAATAATTTTTTTTCCACTGCCTTTAAAAACGCGGAGCAAATGTTCAGCTTGTGAAAAACTCAAGCCTCCTGGTACGGGAGTCCCCGTATTAGGGCAATACTCTGGGTCTAAGCCATCAATATCAAAAGAAATATAAATATTATTGGGGAGTTCGTGGATAATTTCCTCACACTGGACTTGCCAACTTTTTCCACGAAAGTGATCGGCAAATAATTGTGGACCAAAAAAAGTTTTTATACGAGAGTCTGAATCAATCAGTTCTTTTTCTTCACCACAATAATCTCTAATGCCTACTTGCACAATTTTTTTGGGAGCTAAATCTAATTGTAAAACATTGTACATAATTGATGCATGAGAGTGAGTAAAACCTTGATAGGCATTTCGTAAATCAGCGTGGGCATCAATATGTAAAACACCAAAGTCGCCGTTATATTTTTCAGCGAGAGCTTTGATTAAGCCTAAAGGACAAGAATGATCTCCGCCGACAACGGCAAAAAATTTATCCTGATTTAAAAAATCTTTAGCAAAGTAATGGACGTAATCGACCATCTTTTGACTTTCTTCATTTACTATTTGTTGGGCTTCTTTTATTTCAGAGGTAGGATCTTCAAACTCATGAGAGTGACAATAGTTAATGACTTTTTGACCAAAGGGTAGAGCTGCTCGATAATGTTTTTCAATAGCTTCACTCTTAGGCAGCATATGAATTCCTTTTTTTGTAGAATCCCCAAAGTCGTAATCATCAAAATCAAGTTGAGAGCTGGCATTGGCAATGGCTGATGGCCCACGATAAGTACCTTTGCCATAAGAAGTGGTAACATCCCAACAGACGGGGAGCAAAACAATTTGGGCTTCGTCTTGTTGAGTATTCAATCCTAAAAAATTGTAGGTTTCCATGTCTTATCCTAAATAAGTTTATATATGGTTATAATTAAAATGATTAATGCGCCTGTGGCCAGTGTTATTTTCTCAAAATAAGTTTCAATAAAATTTCTAATTTTGGGTCCGTAGAAGTAAATTAAAGCGCCTTCGATGCCAAAGCGTAAAGAACGACTCACGAAAGAGCCTAAAATAAAAGGTAACCAACTTAAATGAGCGACTCCTGCAGCAATAGTGAAGACTTTAAAAGGGATGGGAGTAAATCCGGCTAAAAACATGGCCCAAAAGGCATTTTGTTGGAACTGATCTAAGACTAACTGAAATTTTTCCTCAGAAAATACATAGGCAAAAAAGAAATCTTGGGTGCCTTCCCAAAAAAGATAGCCGAGAGCATACCCCAAACATCCACCAAGTACCGAAAATGTACTGGCTAGTAAAGCATACCAAATAGCGCGTTTAGGTCTGGCAGTAGCGACGGCCATCAAAAAGGGATCAACAGGAATGGGAAAAAAAATAGATTCAACAAATGAGAGCCCGCATAAAAAGTGGAGACTTTTTGCACCTTCGGCCCATTTCATGACCCAATCGTAGAGTTTGCGTAACAAAATATTGGGATTGTAGTTTCTGACTGTGGTCAACATGTTGTCTCCTTGCGTCGCTAATATTCTCAAAAAGGATTAGAACTTGATTAATTATCCTTGTTTTATAAATTATTGCAGTCAGTGGAGTGGTTTTATGCGCCACAAAATTGAGGGGATCATCAGTTCCCATGCTGAGAGAGAGTTTAGGAGGGATTTCATGTTAAATAAAAAAATTATAGCGACCATTATTCTGGGTCTCTTTATCGGCAATGTCGGTGGAGCAGTAGATGCCAATCCAAAAGTGGAAAAACGTCCACCACAAAAAGGCACTTTTTATTATCCTTTAAATTCAGAACCGGAGCGATTGAATCCGATTAATAGTTCAGATTTAGTTTCGAGATTCGTCAAAAAACATGCTGTAGAGGGTTTGCTCAAACAAAATATAGATACCTACATATATGAACCTTGTTTAGCTGAGAAATATGAAACGGCCAAAGATGGTATGTCTTACACTTTTTATTTACGTAAAGGAGTAAAATTTCATAATGGTGAAGAATTAACTGCAGACATTGTGAAATGGAACTATGAAGCACGAATGGATGATGCTTATAAAGCTTTTCATATTCGACCGTATTTGGATAATATAAAAAATGTCGAAATCATAGATAAATATACTGTGAAATTTAATATAAAAAGAAAGTATTTCGGGAATTTAGACTCTATTGGTAGTTATACAATTCTTGGTATCGTACCTAAATCAGTCTATGGCAACCCTAATGACAAAAAAGCTAATAAAAAATTAGTAGGCACTGGCCCTTATATGCTCGAAAAATATAATAAGGGTAGCTTTATTACTCTAAAACGTAATCCCAATTGGTGGGGCTATCACACCGATAAACTTTCTGAAGTTGATAAAGGTGCATATAATTTTGATAAGATACAATTTCGTTTTGTAAAGGAAGATAATGTTCATTTAGAGATGTTAAAAAAGGGAAAGTTGGACTGGGGTGGTTTAACTCCTGAACAATATGTTAAAAAGACAGACGGAAAACCTTGGGGCACAAAGGTTTTAAAAAAAGCAGTAATAAATCTAGAGCCTAAATCATATGGCTTTGTGGCGTGGAATTTTAAAAATCCACTTTTCCAAAGTAGAGATGTAAGAGAGGCTTTGGCTAGGCTTATGAATCGTAAACTAATGAATGAGAAATTTAATTACAATAGAGCATTATTAGCTACTGGCCCCTGGTATCGTCAAAGTCCGTATGCAGATCCAAATGTAAAGCCTTTTGAGTTTGATCCTGCAGCCGCTAAAAAACTACTAAATAAGGCTGGTTGGAAAGATACAGATAAGGACGGTATTTTAGATAAAGTAATTAATGGTAAGAAAACATCTTTTGCTTTTTCATTAATGTATGCCAATAAAGATGCAGACAAGTATTTTACAATTTATAAAGAGGATCTGAAAAAGGCAGGAATAGTTGCAGATTTAAAAGTTATAGAATGGAATTCTTTTGTTAAAGCCTTAGATGAACAAAAATTTGATGCTGTCGCTCTTGCTTGGGGCGGCGGTGATGTAAATAATGATCCAAAACAAATTTGGCACTCAACTAGCAATACTCCAGGTGGATCTAATTTTATTTCTTATTCAAATAAAGAAGTGGATAAGCTTATAGATGAGGGTCGACAAATTTTAGATAATGATAAAAGAAAACCACTATGGAAAAAGATTTATCGCATTATTGCTAATGATGCTCCATATGCTTTTATGTTTGTTAATAAATATGCACATTACGCCGTTAACTCACGGGTAAAACAACCCGTAGATACACATCAGTATGCCATAGGCACAAGATATTGGTGGATAGAATAAAAAATGTGGATATACTTTTTTAAGCGAATTTTAATGATTATCCCAACATTGTTTGGGATAACATTATTGTCTTTTATAATTATAAATTTAGCACCGGGAAGCCCCCTCGAACAAGAATTGCAAAAGATGAAATTTGCCAGTGGTTTAGATGGAGGAACGGGGGCGGGCTCTTCAACCTACGGCGTATCAGAAGAAGTTCTTGAAGCTTTAAAAAAACAATACGGATTTGATAAACCACTTTTGGTGCGCTATGGGATTTGGTTAAAAAATATTGCCACCTTTGATTTTGGTGACAGTTTTTCCACCTATGACCCAGTACTAGATATGATTATTGAGCGTTTTCCTGTCTCACTTCAGTTTGGTTTAGTCTCGCTATTTTTTATGTATTTGATATGCATTCCTTTAGGAGTATTTAAAGCTGTTAAAGATGGGACACATTTTGATGCCATTTCAAGTTTTATCTTATTTGTTATGTATTCCATTCCACCTTTGATGTTGGGTATTTTACTTATCGTATTTTTTGCAGGTGGCAGTTTTTACGATTGGTTTCCACTGGGGGGACTTCATTCCGAGGACTACGAATATATGTTGTGGTATCAAAAAATATTTGATCGCATCCATCACTTTGTTCTACCAATGATTTGTTACATGATTGGCAGTTTTACGGTTCTAACTTTTCTGATGAAGAATTCTTTGCTCGATGTGATTAAACTCGATTACATTCGCACCGCTCGCGCTAAAGGTTTAGATGAAAAAAAAGTTGTGTATAAACACGCATTGAGAAATGCCCTAATTCCATTGGCTACAGGTTTAAGTAGTATTTTAGGTATCTTTTTGGCAGGTTCCATTATTATTGAGCAAATATTTAGTTTAGAAGGCATTGGTTTACTTAGTTATAAAGCGGCTTTAGATAGAGACTATAATGTCTTAATGGGCCTTATTTTTATTCAAAGTATTTTAATGCTAATCGGTCGTATTATCAGTGATTTTCTTTATATTATTATTGACCCAAGGATAGATTTCTCGTGATTGAAAGATTTATTAAAAATGATTTAACACTCAAAAGATGGCGCCGTTTTAAGCGCATTAAAAGAGCCATAGTTTCACTATGGGCTTTGGGTTTGATTGTGTTTTTAAGTGTCACGGCTGAGTTTTGGGCCAATAGTAAACCCATACTGATGAGTTATAACAATCAACTCTATATGCCTATATACAATTTTTATCATCCGACAGAGTTTGGTCAAACCGATACCATGATTACTAATTATAAAAAATTAGAGTTATCTGAAGGCGATTGGGCATTGTGGCCCATCATTACTTGGGACCCCTTTGAAACTAATAAAAATGTGGAAGATTACCCATCACCACCAACAAGTGAGAACTGGTTTGGTACAGATGATAGAGGGCGTGATGTATTGGCGCGCTTAATATATGGATTTCGTTACTCCATGGGTTTTGCTTTATCTGTTTGGTTAGTCTCATACATATTAGGTATCACAGCGGGAGCTATAATGGGCTACAGCGGTGGTAAGATAGATTTACTTGGGCAGAGAGTTGTTGAAGTTTTTGAATCCATGCCGGTTTTACTTTTACTGATGACTTTAGTTTCCATTTTCACAGCGGGTTTACCGGTATTGGTTATGTTCACAGCCTTTTTTGGTTGGATGATGATTTCTCAATATACAAGGGGTGAATTTTTAAGACAACGCAACTTAGAATTTGTTGAAGCTGCCGAAGCCATGGGAGCGAGTAAAGCCAGAGTTATTTTTAAACATATTCTGCCTAACTCTTTAGGTCCCGTGGTGACTTTTTCTCCATTTACAATTGCCAATCTAATTTCTTTTTTAGCAATACTGGATTACTTAGGTTTCGGTTTACAACCACCCACACCTAGCTGGGGGGAGTTACTGCAACAAGCTTATAAGAACTTTACCATTGCTTGGTGGTTAGCCGTGTTTCCTTCGATAGTTTTATTTATCACCTTAGTGGTCTTAAATCTAATCGGCGAGGGAGTCCGCGACGCCTTTGATCCCAAAAAATAAATTGATCTACCCGTGTTTTAGGCAATAACTCTCAATCTATTCGAGCAACAGTGCTGAACATTCAAAATTTTTAGATTATTTACTAGCGCGGCTTGATTCAATAGAACAAAGCTCGAATTATTTCTATTATTTACGTTGTGGACAGTGAAATATACCAATGCCGGCTCAGGCAAAAGAGAGTGGACGGGATCCGGGGCCAAGGGGATCATCACGGATGAAGTTCCCCGCATAAAATTGCTACGGATACTCGAGTTTAAACATGAAGGACGGCCACATGCATTAGCTGTACAGCTTAAAGCATGCCGTGGCCCAAAAATCTCAAGCTGAACGCCACAAATTGTGGGATGAGCACACAACCATAGGTTCTTAGCGAAAGTTATAAGTCGCTATATGCGCAGTAGTAGCTGAGGAATCACGGATATTTACCAGCGCTATAGCATACGGGTAGATCCGCTAAATCAAACAGGTAGAGACCAAGCCGAAGAATTAAAAAATAAAATTAAATAGGGCTTAAGGCTCATGTGCACGAATACAGGAAAATGATATAATTTATTTATTATGTATTTCTGAACATATGGAGTTTATGAATTATTTGGTTTTTGCCCAAGGAATGAGTTGCCTTATCGAAATGGTAATTATACCCTCTTTAAGAGCTTTGCATTCTTTAAAATTGGGGGGGGCATGAAGCTAACTTATTTATTAATTCTAGTGTGTCAGATTCCATTTTTTTCATATGCTGAAAATTCTAAAAATATTGTCAATCACGATTCTTGCTTCGTTATATCTGGGTCTGGTTACAGTTACATTGAGGAGTATAAATGTAAGAGTAAACACGTAGTTATCCCTTCGACAGTAAATGGCAATACTATCTTTGGTATTAGTAGATGGGCCTTTGATCAGATGGATATCGAAAGCGTGGAATTGCCGGAAACAATTAGATATATCGGTGACAATGCTTTTTCACATAACAAACTTAAGATAATTCGTTTCTCTAGCAATATTATTAGTATTGGATTTAAAGCATTTGCCGGCAACGAGTTGGTAAGCGTGCATTTTCCTGAGAAAGCTAAAATCAGTG
>JAGRAE010000010.1:0-28664 GCA_020435005.1 Bdellovibrionales bacterium | reverse complement strand
ATTCTGTGGTAATAATCTTGAAAAAATACTTATCCCTGAAAGCGTTAATCTACTTGAAGGTCATGCATTTGATAATAACCCATTAAATAGGATTGTTATCCCTAGCAAGGTTGTAATTGAACGCTACGCTCTGCCAGAAGGTTTTGTGAATTTATATGAAAATAATTCTTTAGAGTCTGGTGAATACGAATTAATTAATTATAATTGGGTTAGGTCTGCTGAGTATCCGTAAATCACTAAAGCTTCACAAATAAAAATTTATCCCCATTTTATGCTCATTAAATATTGGGTTTATATATATGACTTTAAAAATCTAAAATGTGAAAATTTGATTATTCAGTTCAGCTTGGATGATTTCGTGTCAATATATGTGTCATACTATTGTATAGCTTATTTACAGGTGGATACGCAAAGTGACCAATTCACCAAAATAAAGACTAAGAAAGAATATAATAGGCTTGAAGAGGGCATAGACCTTGCTGAAATGGCAATTATGGGTAATATGAATCTTATTTGGCCGAAATTGGCCAGTGTAATCACGGTTTTGATTTTAAGTATAAATTCATTTAGTGCTCAAGCGGGGCCTTGCCTGGATGCTTTACTTAAAAGTGAAAATGGTACTACTACCTCGAATTACATCCATGCCCAGTTAGAGAGGTACATGGCTCGTCCTGAGCAAAGCTTTACAGAAGTTACATACATTGGCGAAGCCAAATCTCCTTCCTTGTTTGGGCAATTGATAGATCAGCCTGCGAGGCTTTACCAGTTAACTCTAACAGCTAGTAACAGAGTTTTTGAAGTAGCTATCCCTGTAGATGAAACCTTGGATAGTGCCGCTCTTAGTTTGCTTGCCCGTTTCATACATCAACAAACTGAATCTATTATTAGGAAATATAAAAAGTATGGCTTTGATATTTCTTTTCTAAGTTCTGCAAGACTTGACAGTACTTTTTTTGCCCCAGATATACGGATGCAGATCAATCTTGTAAATACCGAAAAGCGGGAAGATCTAGTAGCTGCCATAAACCCTAAAGATGGATTACTAATTACAAATAATTTGTCCGACTCGCATACTGGTAGTCGTGGCGAAGTAGCTGATGGCTTTACTGAGGCCCATGAAATTGGCCATTTTGCACTTTATACTTTGGTCCCCAAGATTAGCAATAAAGGTTTTAGTGGATCATTGAATGAGGGGTTGGCAGATTATTTTGCATGGCTTGTGCGAGGACAAACACCTGAGGATAAAGCAATGATTAAATCAATTCGTGGTAATGTTAGTTTTGAAGAAGCTGTAGAGATTGAAAATGGTTTTACCCGAAACCCTCATAGAAGCGGAAGCCTAATAAGCTCTATTATGATAGAATTTACTGAAAAATTGAAACAGTCTCAGGGTGAAGAGGCTGTATTTAAATTTCAAAATAAGCTAAGAAAAATTCTGCTGGCAACAAATGATGATATTCTGGTGCATGGGAATAATTACAATTTTCATCTATTTAATACTAGAGTTCAGGAACATTTAACTGGAAGGGAATTGCATATTTGGCGCGGAACATTAACATTAAAGGGGATCCCTTCTCAATTTAATCTCTTGCCAATTGTGGATGATGTTAATGGACTGAGTTCCTCTAAAGCAATCTACCCGGATTACATTAAACAAGTGACAAATCAGGTATTCACTGGACAAGGGGTCGCCTTCACTGATTTTAAAAGTTATCCAATCAACTGGTCACCAAAAGTAGCTGTTGAATATGCATACTTTGCTATTACATTGAGTAACCGCATTCATATTGATGAGCAATATCATACCTGGAGAATTGAACAGAGCAATGTAGCTACGAGTCAATCAACAAGCGTAATACGATTTATTCTTTACAATTTAGTAAGTCACGAGAGAAAACAAAGTAAGTTAGAGCTTCATATTCATGCAACAGATAGCGTTCTTGAAATAGACTTTATATCAGAGAATAGCTCACCTGATTTGTTTGAGAAAAAAATACGCAACCTAATCACGAGTGCCAATGAGGTTCGTTTTAATGGTTCTCCATTTTAAATTATAGATTTACGAAACTGTTACCAACCTATGTCAACAATCCCCTACATAAAATTACAAAACATGGTCATAAAAGCTTATTAAAACTGTATCTTTCTTTTAGTTAGGGTTAAACCTAGAAGAGTTGAAGAAACAGAAAATCTTACCAGCTAGACAGCTTGAAAATATGAGCCTATTGTGACATGTTTGATTGTACTTTATGAAGAAAGTGAATCTTTATTTTTTTAGACATGGGGAAACAGATTGGAATCGTGAAAAACGTTTTCAAGGAAGTAACAATATCCCTCTAAATCAAACAGGTAGAGACCAAGCCGAAGAATTAAAAAATAAAATTGAAAGGCTACCTCTAGAAGTTGTAATTTCATCAGACTTAATTCGCGCCGTTGAAACTGCGGCTATAGCTATTTCTAATCTAAGTTTACCCAAGTATTTTTTTGCTGAACTCAGAGAAGCTAATCTAGGTGACATGGAAGGCATGTTTAGAAAGGACTTTTTAGAGCAATTTGGCAATGAGATGTGGCAACAATGGGTTTCTCCAAAACCAGAGCATTTAGATTTTAAATTTCATGGAGGCGAAACTAAAAGGGAGACTCGTCAGCGAGTTATTGATTGCGTAGAAAAATTTATTTCAACGAGCCAACACAATCATGTAGCTGTATCCACACACGGTGGAGTTATTTCTAGAATAGTACACTTTTGTGAAAATGCACCCCTTGAACCTGTAGCTATACCTAATACATGTCTCTATCATATTGTTTGGGATCATGGACGATGGGTGTTTGTCGGCGAAGTTTGTTAAATAGAATCAGTTTTAAAGGGCTAAGCCAAGCATAAGCCTTAAATATCCGCCATGATTGCGGTCGAAGTCTTGGCTGCCAAGTTTGCGGCCATTTAAAAACATTAAACCACCATCAAAACCTATCAAAAATCTTTTTAGTTTTATAATTGAAATTAATCCTGCGGTATAAGATAAGCTGTATTTTAATTTTTCACTATTTGAGGTGGAGCCAGTAAGTGTTGAAACTTTAACTTCGCCGGACATAGGTAAAACTAAACCTAGTGTTCCAGAAATACTAATGATGTCATCTATAAATCGATAGCCAACAAATCCTGTTATTAAATTGAGACTGTACTCCGTTTTGTTGGTTGTATCTTCAATTGTTTCACTCATAATTTGAAATCTTCCACCAAATTGCCAGGGTTTGTCTTTCATATTTTTAATAATATCTACACCCATATCATCATATTCTTGGGGGAGTGAAGTAGTAGAACTAATAGCAAAGTCTGAGGTGGCATTTGCAAATTGATTACCATAGTGGGCAAACAATCCCCATTCATATTTATTTTCATCAAAAGCTCCATAAGAAGTAGCTGGCTGAAACATCACTTCATTAGATGCAGGTGTGTTTTTATCGTCGAAGTTATTTTCAATTTCGTTGGCAGTTGAATTTAACTCCTGTTTGTCTTGAGAGCTAATTTCATCTTCAGATTTTTCATTGATTTGGTTTTCAGCTAAGTCATCAGTTTCTTCAAAACCATCTCCTGTTTCTACAAAGTCGTCAGTTTCAAAATCTAATTCATCTTCATCTGACAACTCTTCATCAAAGGCCTCATCTGTTTCACTTTCTAAAAAACTGTCATCGTCACTTTGCGCTAAAGTCGTTGGAGAATAAGTAAAGCTAATTAAGAAAACGAGGAGTAAAAAATAAATTTTTTTCATCTTCGGACCTTATCCTTCCAACTGGTTTGTGGGTAAACAAATTCGATAGGAAAACTAAAAGTAATGAGTGTTTGAGTAGCTGTGACATCAATTCCACTATTATCATCTGATAATTTATGAGATACAATTTCAAGTGAGAGTAGAGCATTCAGGCTGAGATAATAGCCAAGAGCAAAACGTTTTCCGCTACCGCTAATTTTAGAATCTTGTACAGTCATACTTGAATTGATGTCGAGTCCAAAAAAGGTGCGAATGGGTAAATTCCAATCCCAACCAATGCCAACACCATAACTGGTGAGTGCCGGTGAGCCCTCAGCTACAGATTCTTTAGCGTTGATTATGGTATAACGCGCATCTGCTACTAAATAGACATATCTAACAAAGTAACCAAATTTGAAACCAACAGAAGGGGAAACTACACTATCAGTGGTTCCTCCCCCCGAAGAGTTCTTGTAACTTCCAGTTCCGTAACCCACAACCGGTTCAAAATACATATTTGCTGAGGCTATATTTGAAATAAATAAGAAGAAAATAATCAAAGATGATCTAAGCATGTGAATATTATCATCTATTTTTCTACATCAGGCACAGTCGGCTGCAACGCAGCATCACTATATTTACTAAATAATTTGGCCATTTTAATACGAAGACTTTGATTTTCACTCAATGCTACAAAAACAGCAGTGAGAGCAATTGTAATAGGAATAATGGCAAACAAAGCATCTTGTAACCATTGCCCACCTTCTAACCCACGTTGTAATGGAATGGTGGCTAGCACAGCACATGCTAAGCCACGAGGCCCCATAGCTGTACTTACCATCGCATCTAAAAGTGAATATTTGTTGGGTGAGTAAAGCAAGCGAACAGCCGCATAACGTGTGACAAAAATCATTGCAGAAACAACCAATGCAAAGAGTACGATTTTCCAATCTGAAAATTGCACTAGTAAACCTAAATATAAAAAGAAAAAAGTTCGCAAGAGAAAAGTAACTTCTGAAAGTAAGGACATATCTTTGTAGGAAACAGCAACATTACTAACTTGAGATTTTAACCAATTGGGGAGTAAATCTAAATTAGCTAACATAAAACCAAGTGTGAGTACGCCAATAGCTCCATTGTGTTTGGTGGACTCGATAATTCCATAAGTGAGCAAAGCCCATGCTTCTCCAGCGAATGCCATGGTAACTAATCGTGAATATTTCTTTTTAATGTAAGCCCAAGTTAATCCACTGCCAATTCCCATTAATCCCGCAATAATTGTTTTGGGTCCTATGCCTACTAAAAGTTCTTGGGTGGAGAAGTGGCCGGAAGAAAATGCATCTACTAAAACGAGAAAAATAACGATGGTGAGCACATCGGTAAAAGCAGATTCCAATCCCAAAACAGTTTTTGTGTTATCAGAAATAGATAGTTTTTTAACCATAGGTATGACAATGGCTGATGAAGTACTACCTATGCCAACACCTAACAATATAGAAATTGGGAGAGGTTGGAAAGCTACAGTATATCCCAATAATGCGCCAACAGTTACGATGAGTACAAAACCCACAATGGTTAAGCCAAAAGCTGGAAGGCTTGACGTCAACAAGTCACGAGCACTTAAATGAAGACCGCCTTCGTAGAGGATGACTATCAATGCGGTGGTTGCAACCACTCCGCCAACTTTTCCAAGATCCGCGGGATTAATAAAGCCTAATACCGGCCCCATAAGATAGCCAAGCATGACAAGTATTAACAAGTCAGGGATTTTGGTTTTTTCAAAAAACCAGCTAAGACCGTGACCTAAAAAAAATAAAAGTGCTATACCAATGATGACTGTTGCCATAGGATAGATATTAGATGGAATTAAGCTGAACGACAAGGAGCTGTTATGAAATTGTTATTATTTTTAATCTCCATGATTTTTGTATTAAATCTATTTGCTCAAGATCGCAGCTCAGAGATAACTTGTGAACCTTTTTATGAAAACAATAAAATTGTGGGTTTTACTTGTTCAGAATTACATGAAGACAGCTTGCTCTCAAAAATGGGACTAACAGCCAATGATGTAATTGTAGAGTATGATGGTAAACCCATTCATAGTTATAAAGATATGCAAAAGTTTTATGAACAACTGCATGTAAAAGGAAAAATGAATATAAAATACAAGCGAGATCAACAAGTCTTACAGGCTACAAATACAAATAAGTAGAGTCTACTCATCTGGATCTTCTAAATATGTATATCCCGACAAAGCTTGTTGATAGTAATTCATTAATAGCTTTGCTTCTTGATTGGTGAGAATGCCATCAGCAATGCTTTTTTCACTTGCCTCGCGAATCTTTTTTATTAATTCAGGCTTGTTATATTCCACATAACTCAATACTTCTTCAACAGAATCACCTTCTACGACCCCTTCAATTTTATAACCACTGCCACTACCATTTTCACAAATAGAAATATGTACAGCATTTGTGTCGCCAAAAAGGTTGTGTAAATCGCCAAGTGTTTCCTGATAAGCTCCAGTTAGAAAAACACCTAAATAATAAGGCTCACCTTCTTTTAATTCGTGAACTTCTAAATAATCTTGAGTGCCACCGGCCTCTGGATCGAGAAATTTATCAAGTTTCCCATCGGAATCACAAGTCATATCGACTAAAATTGCTCGGCGATTAGGGTTTTCATTGTGGCGGTGAATGGGCATAACTGGAAAAATTTGATCCAAAGCCCAGCAATCAGGTAGTGATTGGAAGATCGAAAAATTACAGTAGTATGTGTCTGATAATTCTTTTTCTAAATCCCAAATTAAATCTTCAGTATCTTCAGTTTGCTTAGCGACTTGAACCATCTTTGTTGAAATAGCCCAATAAAGATCTTCAGCTTTAGCTCGTTGTTCTAAACTCAACACACCATAGGAAAACATATTCATGGTATCACGCTTTTTTTCTAACAAGTCGTTATAACATTCATTAATATTTTCCGTGTTGAGGTAATTGTAAATATCGTAAAGCTCTCGAACTAGACGGCTATCTTTTTCCGTAACATCAAGAGAAAAATTAGGCTTTGCTACACGATTCTCACCAACCACATTAAAAATTAAAATTGAACTATGGGCAACAAGCGAACGTCCGGCCTCTGTAACAATACTTGGAAAAGGCACGTTTTTCTCTTCACAAGCTGATTGAACAATAGAGACTACATCATTGGCATATTCTTGTTCATCATAGTTGGTAGAGTTATCAGTGCCTCCACCTGAACCATCGTAATCCACACCTAAGCCACCACCGACATCTAAATACTTTAAGTTAGCACCCAAAGAATAGAACTCTGTATAGTACCTAACTGCTTCTTTGAGTGAACTTTTAATGGCTTGTATAGAGGTGATTTGTGAACCAATATGAAAGTGAAATAATTCAAGTGAACTTAACAAATCTTCTTTTTTAAGTATGTTAATGCCTTTAACAATTTCAGAAGGAGTCAATCCAAATTTTGATTTAGCACCTGAAGACTCCACCCATTTTCCTGAACCTTGGGCATTGAGTTTCGCGCGAAAACCAATTTTAGGGCGAATCTTTAATTTCTTTGAAGCGTCTATGACCATATTGAGTTCTTCAAATCGATCAATAACAATGTAAGTATTGCGGCCTAATTTCTGTGAGAGAAGAGCGGTCTCTATATACTCTACATCTTTAAATCCATTGCAAATGATCAAGGCCTCTTGAGTATTCATTAAGGCCAGTGCCACCAACAACTCTGGTTTACTGCCGCATTCAAGACCTAAGCTGCGCGCTTTACCGAAGTCGACAATTTCTTGAATCAAATGATTTTGCTGATTCACTTTTATGGGGAAAACCCCTTTGTAATCTCCAGGGTACTTATAGTCATTAATAGCTTTTTGAAAGCAGTTGGACAATAAATCAATTCGCGATTTTACAACATCTGGCAAGCGAATTAAAATCGGTGGCGTTATACCACGATCGTTAAGATCACAAGTGAGTTGAAATAAATCTAGCTTTGGTTTGTCGGGACCATAAGGGGTCACCTCAACGTTGCCTTTTTCATTTATTCGAAAGTAACCACTTGCCCAACCATCAATGCCGTAGAGACTTGCGCTCTTACTGTAATTCCATGTCATTTCAAACCTATTTAACTATCAAGTTAAGTATTTTACCCACTTTGTATATAACTTTAATAATATTCTTACCATCTATGGCTTGTTTAACAGCATTTATATCTTTGGCAAGTACAATTGCTTCTTCCTCCAAAGTTTCTGAGGTAACAACTATAGTGCCTCGCATTTTGCCGTTAATTTGCACACCCATTTCTAATTGATCGTCTTTAGCAAGTTCCGGAATATAATCTGGCCACTTTGCAATAGAGACTAGTCCTTCACCTCCTACACTTTGCCAAATTTCTTCAGCGATATGAGGAGCAAAAGGCATCAGCAATTGGCTCAACGTTTTTACTACTACTTTTGGTTTGATTTTTTCCTTATAAAGATCATTGACTAAGATCATCATAGCTGAAATGGCAGTATTAAAACTTAAGCGCTCAATATCTTCTGTGACTTTTTTAATGGTTTTGTGGAAGGATCTTTGAACGCTTTCTGTAAGCTGAGGTAAATCTTCACATGCCGTCGTACCATCCTCATTAAAAGCTAAACGCCAAACTCGTTCTAAAAAGCGGCGACTACCTTCAATACCCTTAGGGTCCCAAGGCTTATCTTTATCAAACGGACCCATAAAACTGATGTATACTCTTGCGGCATCGGCCCCATATTCTTCTTGGACATCGTTAAGGTTTACAACATTACCTCTGGATTTTGACATTCTAAATCCATCTGGCCCCATGACAACCCCTTGATGGGCTAACTTTTGAAAAGGCTCTTTATAACTGGTTAATCCAGCATCAAACAAAACTTTTTGCCAAAAGCGAGAATAAAGCAGATGGCCAACAGTGTGTTCAGGTCCACCAACATATAAGTCTACAGGCATCCAGTATTCTTGTGCAGCGAAACTAAAAGCTTCTTTGTCATTATGTGGATCACAATATCTTAAGAAATACCAAGAAGAACCCGCCGACCCCGGCATGGTGTCAGCAATTCTTTCCCCTTCTTCGCTAGTAAGTGAATTTACATAGGACATAAAATCATTATTTCGAGCTAAAGGTGGTTCACCTTCTTCCGAGGGCTGATAATCGGGAACATCGGGGAGTAGTACGGGTAATTCTTCTTCGGGGACGCCCTTTAATTCTCCATTTTTATATTTCACAATGGGAAAGGGTTCACCCCAGTAACGTTGACGGCTAAATAGCCAGTCGCGAAGCTTATAGTTAACTTGTTTTTTACCTAATTTCTTTTCTTCTAATACACTAATTATTTTTTCTATAGCTTCCGCTTTAGAAAGACCATTTAAAAAATCGGAATTGATTAATTGCCCATCACCTTCAAATGGTAATTCTTGTTCACTTTCTAAAACTCTTTTTATTGGCAATGAGAATTCTGTCGCAAATTCAAAATCACGACAATCATGCCCCGGAACGGCCATAATAGCTCCAGTTCCGTAGTCCATCAGTACATAATCGGCAATCCAAATGGGGAGTTTCTCATTGTTAACGGGGTTGATTGCATAGGCCCCAGTAAATACACCCGTCTTTTCAGTATTTGCTTTGCGGTCAACTTCACTTTTTCGTTGTGTTTGCTCAGTATAATTTTTAACAGCATCGCGTTGTTCATCACTTGTAACACTTGTGACAAAGGGATGTTCCGGGGCTAAAACCATAAAAGTAGCGCCAAACAAGGTGTCAGGTCGGGTTGTGAAAATCTCTAAAAATTTATCATGCCCATCGATCTGAAACTTTACAGAGGCACCTACACTTTTACCAATCCAATGGCGTTGAGCCTCTTTAGTTTTTTCAGGCCAATCAATCTCTTCGAGATCTGTTAGTAACCTTTCAGCATAATCAGTAATTTTTAACATCCACTGTTTCATAGGTAGACGGATGACAGGATGACTGCCTCGTTCACTTTTACCATCTACGACTTCTTCATTGGCTAATACAGTACGTAGAGCAGGACACCAGTTCACGGGAACTTCTTTTTGATAGGCCAGTCCACGTTCAAATAACTTTAAAAAGATAAATTGAGTCCATTTGTAAAACGAAGGATCGCAGGTAGAGACTTCGCGATTCCAATCAAAACTATAACCCAGAGTTTTTAAAGTAAGTCGAAAGCTTTCAATAGCTTTTTCAGTGGTTTCTGCTGGGTGAATGCCTGTCTGAATAGCGTATTGTTCGGCGGGGAGACCGAAGGCATCATAACCCATGGGATGGAGAACATTAAACCCTTGGGCTCTTTTGTATCGAGCAATTATATCTGTTGGGGTATAAGAAGCTAAATGACCTACATGGAGGCCTTTTCCAGAAGGATAAGGAAACATGTCCAGTGCATAATATTTGGGCTTTGTTTTATCAATTTCAACCTTAAAACACTGTGCTTGATCCCATTCTTGCTGCCATTTTTTATCGATTTCTTTGTGATTGTATGCCATAGAATTTGTAGATAATCTATGCGCTGCTCATAGTCAATGAATGAGCATTAGCTTCAGGAATATTAGGATATGGTATGGAAGATACACTCATATTGAATCAAGGAAGGATTTTAGTTGTAGATGATGACAGCTCGAATCTAGAAGTGCTGGAAAAAGTTCTGACTAAAAAGAATTACGAGGTTAAAACTTTAAGTACTGGAACCGAGGCTATTGATGTTATCAATCAATGGCAACCGCACTTAGTCATTTTAGACGTTTCAATGCCTGATTTAGACGGTATTGATGTTGTCAAACGCATTCGACAAAAGTCGAACTATATATCTGTAATATTTTTGTCTGCAAAAACAGAAACAGAGGATATCGTGCTTGGTTTGGATGCGGGAGCTGATGATTATTTATGCAAACCATTCAAGATAGATGAGCTTTTAGCCAGAATACGTGCTCAATTGAGAATAAAAAATCTTCAAGACCAATTGGCCACAGCTAATGCCCGTTTAAAAGAGTTAGTAGATATTGATGATTTAACTGGCCTATACAATATGCGTTCTCTATATGAACGCTTAGATGGCGAGTTATCACGTTGTCGACGCTTTGGTGCTTCATTAGCCGTAATAATGATGGATATGGATCGGTTTAAAGAGGTAAATGACGAAAATGACCATTTGTTTGGGAGCTATGTTCTGGCTGAAATAGGAAAAGTTATTCGAGAAAATGTTAGAAAAATTGACCATGCGGCTCGCTATGGTGGCGATGAATTTATAATGATTTTATCGGAAGTTCACTTGAACGGGGCCATTATATTTTGTGAAAGACTTCGCAAAGCCATCGAGGCTAGAGAATTTAATAATGGCAACCATTCAACTAATGTAACTTGTAGTATTGGCCTAGCTATAATTGGCGGAAAAAACCATAAAGCGAATGCCATTGAATTGGTTAAAATAGCTGACAAAGCCTTATACGAAGCCAAAGATGCTGGTCGCAATTGTATATGCTATTACGACTTGGCTGATCAAACTCAGAAATCAGCTATAAAGGTGAAATAATTGTTTCTATTTAAACTTCAAGAAAATTTAAATCTCTATAATTTTTCACATGTTGAAATCAAAACCTTAGTTGTTAATAGCCAGCAGTTAATTGATAATCCATTGAAAGATTCTGTACTTCGAAATATTCCCATATTAATTCCTAAAAAGCCTCCTGAAAATTTATCAGTTGTATTTATCTTATCCGGCTTTACAGGAAATGGTGGGAAATATTTTAACCAAAAATCTTATGAAGAAAATGACGTTCAAATTTTAGCCAATGCTATCAAGGCTAAAAAAGCCCCTAGTGCATTATATGTATTTGTTGATGCTTGGACTTTTTGGGGTGGGAGTCAGTTTATTAACAGTGTGGGCTGTGGTAACTACGAAGATTATATAATGAAAGAATTAGTGCCAGCCGTTAAAGAACTTTTTCCAGTTTCAAAAAATCCAAATCAATGGTTAGTCACGGGTGGTTCTAGTGGTGGTTATGGTGCATTACATTTGGCCAGTAAATACCCTCATATTTTTGGGATTTGTGCCGCCATCGCCCCTGATTGTTTTTTTCAAATGAGCTTGCTACCTGAAATTTACAGTGCTTGGCCACAAATTCAAAAATTAGGTGGCGTAAAGGGGGTTAAAAAAGCTCTTTTAGAGGGGAAAATTTTAAGTCGAAGAGATTCACATACTATTTTAAATGCTATTGGCATGGGTCTTTGTTATGCGGGCAAAAAAAATGGTGAAATTGATTGGCCTATAAATAATGACGGGGAACTGCACACTGATAAATGGAAAAAGTGGTTAAATCACGACCCTTTACATTTTTTAAAGAAACGAAAAAAATCTATAAAAAAATTGAAACATATTTACTTGGATGTTGGCATTTACGATCAATTTCATTTGCAGTATGGTAGTCGACAGATTTATAAGTGGCTTAAAAATAATGGCATAAACGTTAATTATAATGAATTCAAAGGTAATCACTTTGATATTGGTGATCGAAGAATTTATTTATGGAAATGGTTAAATGACAACATATCTTAGCAAAGAGGAAGAAAAGCAACGCAACTTTGCGGCCATTTGCTCTCTTGTTGTCGGTATCGCCCTCATGTTACTTAAATTTTGGGCTTACAACATGACCAAATCAGAAGCAATACGTTCCGATGCCCTAGAAAGTATAATTAATATTATAACTGCTGCTCTTGCGATATTTGTTATTTATTATGCAGCGAAACCAGTAGATACGGATCATCCATACGGGCATGGAAAAGTTGAGTATTTTTCAGCGGCTTTTGAAGGCGGCCTTATTTCCTTTGCAGCCTTTTACATAATTATTGAAGCCATTCGCGCTTTATTGGGGGAATATGAACTTCATAAATTAGATCAAGGATTAGTCATTGTTTTTGCGGCTGGATTAATAAATTTATTATTGGGATTATTTCTTATAAAGCGTGGAAAGAAAAATAAGTCCACGGCTTTAAAAGCCAGTGGCTATCATGTTATTTCTGATTTTGTTACTAGTGCAGGAGTAGTAACGGGTTTAATAATCGTTCATTTTACAGGTTATATTTGGTTAGATGCTGTCACGGCAATTTTAGTAGGTCTCTATTTAGCTTACACAGGTTTTAAACTTGTAAGAGAGTCCGTAGGTGGACTTTTAGATGCAGAAGATATTGAGCTTTTAAAAGAACTTACTCAAGTTTTTCAAAAGTGTATGATACCCGGTATAATACAGCTTCATCATGTAAAAATCATTCGTTCAGGTTATTATCACCATATTGATGCCCATATTGTTTTACCTGAATTTTGGGATGTAGCTCTTGTCCATGAAAAAGTGAATGAGTTTGAAAAACAAGTGATCAAACATTACAATTTTCAAGGTGAGATGAATTTTCACATGGACCCATGTCGCAGAGTCTATTGCCAGTTTTGCGATTTAGAGAATTGTTCGATCCGCCAGGAGAAATTTGTCAAAAAAATGCAGGTGAATATATCGCAGCTAAGATCTAAGGAAGAGCCAGAAGAATTCAAATAAATCTTATCTATTTTTTCCATTCACTGTTTACCTCTAGAACTCATAATTTTTATTTCAAATCAAAATAACCTGAAAATATTACCATTATGACCTTTAAGCTACCACAGTGCATTAGCCAATGTTATTGCCTTTTCCGTCAAGAAAAGAACGAAAAAGAGCTGAGAATAAAGTTACATCTTCAAAGAATTCCTCACACAGAAATGCATCAGTAGCTCTCTGAGAGGTTTATGAGCAGGTGGTTAATTCTTACCGGTTTACTGGTGAGCCAAGCCCAAGCGGCAACAAATATAGATTGTGATAAAGTACGAGATGATGATCTCATGTGTTTAGCGTGCAACATTTATCACGAAAGTGGCAATCAAAGTTTAGATGGCAAAGTAGCTGTTGGTGCTGTGACAATAAATCGGGTAAAAAGTCTTTATTATCCCAACTCTATTTGCGAAGTTGTGTGGCAGAACAGCCAGTTCTCATGGACCAATGATGGTAAAACTGATTTTACTCCCAACAGCAAGTGGTGGGTACAAGCCAAAGATATTGCCAAAGGTTTTATGGTGGCTACGGGTAAACCCCACGGTGCATTTAACGATCCCACTCAATGTGCACTTTTTTATCACGCTGATTATGTGACGCCTTATTGGAGTTACGACAAAAAAATGGAAAAAACTACGCAAATTGAAAATCATATTTTTTATCGTCATATCGCAATGGGATGTCCTACAGAAAATGTATTGGCTGTTTCTTCAAATGCGCCTTTGAGTTTAAATAATAATTAAGAATAATTTATTAATAGCCTCCGGCGGACCCTTCACCACGAGTATCAAAGGCGGCCTCCAGCACACCGTCATCTTTTAAACGAACGGCATTGACTCGGCCAATAAAAGGCTTTTCTACAAGTTGATGACCTTTGGTTCTCAAGCCGTTAAGGGTAGCCGGTTGAAATCCCCACTCATCAATAAATAATTGATTGGGTAAAAATTGATGGTGAACTCTAGGTGCTTGAATAGCGCGGTCAATATTTAAATTTCTAACTAATGATCTATAGATCACCTGTAAGACACCACTAATAATAGTAGGTCCTCCTGGAGCTCCCAAAGATAAAATAATTTTCCCATTTTTCTCAACTAGTGTTGGGCTCATTGAACTAAGTGGTCTTTTTCCTGCTTCAACATAATTACCACTGCCTTGGACTAAACCATACATATTGGGTTCACCTGGGCGAGTTGTGAAATCGTCCATTTCATTATTGAGGGCAATACCAAATTGATTACTTACAACGGCGGAACCATAATTGCCATTGAGAGTAACTGTAATGGCTACTGAGTTCCCTTCACTATCAAGTACAGAGTAATGCGTAGTTTCGTTACTTTCTTTAATGTCATTTTCGGAGAGAGGTTTTAATTGTTGGGTCTTTGCTAAACTAATAGAGTTAGCCAATTCTTTGAGATATTTTTTAGAGAGTAATTGATCCATGGGGTTTTTGTAGAAGTCGGGGTCTCCAAGCAGAGCTCGGCCACGAAATGAGCGATTTAAAATTTCAGCTATTAGATGATATTCGTTAATACTAAAATTTTGCTGTTTTTCAGGATTTAGATGTTCTATCAAACTCAATGCTGTTTTTATTACAATGCCTCCACTACTTGGTGGTGGCATGAGGTAGACTTTAAATTTTTCAAAGTTATGAGTGAGTGGTTTTAGCCAACGCACTTTATAACTTGCAAGATCTTTGTAAGTTAAAACTCCGCCTGTGGAATTTACCGTTTCAACAATATCTTTAGCTACAGGTCCAGCATAAAAAGCTTTGGGTCCAATTTCCTTATAGTTTTTGAGAAACTTTGCCAATGGTTTTTGCACGAGTAAATCACCAGCAACATACTTTGATTTACTATTTTTAAAAAAATGTTTTTTTCCTCCACTATTAAATCTATCTTTTGATTGGTTTGTTCGATCAATCCATTCTCCAGAGAGATGAAAACCATTTTTTGCAAGAAGATAAGCTTGTTCAACCAATATAGACCAGGGGAGTTTGCCATACTTTTTATGGAGCTCGAACATGCCAGCAGCGACTCCTGGCACTCCCACCGCTGTGCCACCGTTTTGAGAGGCATCTTCTTTTAGATTTAAATAAAATTTGGGGTGTGTTTTTTCAGGAGCAACTTCGCGAAAATCCATTACGCTGACAGGTTTTTTTCCAATTTTAATAAGAGCAAATCCCCCTCCACCAAAAGATGCGAAGTAGGGACTCGTAACAGCTAAGGTAAGCCCAACGACTGTGGCCACATCTGCAACATTTCCTCCTTTAGCTATTATTTTTTTACCGACTTCAATAGCGTAAGGGCTTGGGGCAGCTATCATCATTTTTTTACCTTCAACAGGTACGGCTTGAGCGAAGGATGAGTATATAAAAATTAATACAAAGCTGTAAAATTTAATGCATTTCAATTTACTCATTTCGTCTCCTTGATTATATTTTCAAACGTAGGTATAGAGTGCAACATGCTAGATTCACATACACTT
Source organism: Bdellovibrionales bacterium (assembly GCA_020435005.1). Taxonomy (GTDB): domain Bacteria; phylum Bdellovibrionota; class Bdellovibrionia; order Bdellovibrionales; family UBA1609; genus JACKAN01. Next base: position 12,796 of record JAGRAE010000010.1, on the reverse strand, counting down.
AAGTTAAAACCAATTGCAAATATTAATAGTCCCAATAATTATATAATCGCATTACAACAAGAGTACAACCAATGGGCCTATACAGAAGAGCAAGCACCTCAATTTAAGGGACAATGGCGTCAACAGGTTTTTAATAAGCCAGATTCAGCGTTTTTAGATCTAGAAATTGGCACTGGTAATGGATTGTTCTTTGCACACCAAGCCACTAAACATCCTGAACGTTGTTTAATTGGTATTGAAAGAAAATTTAAACCACTTGTTCAATCTATTCGCAGGGCTTTAAGACAAGGTGCCACAAATGCCAGGGTTTTGCGTTATGATGCCGAAGTTCCATGGAATTTATTTGCTCCATCAGAACTTAATAATATTTTTATTCATTTTCCCGACCCTTGGCCAAAAATGCGTTGGCATAAGAATAGATTGATACAAACTGAGTATTTACAGAAACTTATCGAGTTACAAAGAGAGAAAAGTTATCTGGAATTTAAAACAGATCATCGTGGTTATTTTGATCACGCGCTTAAGGTTTTCCAAAATAGTGCCTACAAAATGGAAGGATATACATACGATTTGCATCAATCTGAGTTTGCTGAGCAGAACTTTGTGACTCATTTTGAAAGTATTTTTTTGCATAAGGGGCAACCTATATATTACGCTTTACTGAGTAAAAACTAAATATAAAGATTTATTGGGAGGGGAAGCATGATCAATAAAGTCTTGGTTGCTATGACAGCTATATATCTTATGGGGGCAGGTATTTACAGTGTGGACAATACCGTTTCTATCATTCAGACACCTGAAGGTAAATATGATGTTCTTTGTAAAGATCATACTAGAGAAGTTATTAGTCGTGAAGATTTGCTAAACAACAATATGTGTCCACATGTTGCTGTACAAAAAGAAAAAAAAGACATCTTATTTGTTATTGATAATTCAGGATCCATGCAGCAAATTCAATTGAAACTTTCTAGCTATGCTGAAGAGTTTATTAAAAATTTACAAAATCAAAATTTAGATTTTCAAATTGCGGTGATTACTACAGATAATTATAAATCCCGTTTCACAAATAATTTACAAGATTCTCGATTTGCAGACGGTCAAATTTTATCTTCAGAATCTGATAATTTAACATATAAATTTCACGACCTTCTCCTGCGTGGTAATAGTGGATCTGGTGATGAAAGAGCTTTGGATAGTATTTTCCAAGCTTTAGAAAATCCACTAAATAAAGGTTTCTTAAGAAGTGATTCTCAATTAGAAATCATTATTCTTGGCGATGAAGACGATCATTCTTCTTCAACTATCAATTTTTCAGATGATATTAATAGTCCTGATATGATTCCTGTTCAATTCTACACGGATTATCTATATAGAATAACTAATTCTACAATAAATAACTATAATTATAATGTTAAGATTATTAGTGTTTTTAACGTAGAATGTGAAGATGTTATTCAACAAAAGGTAGCCCTAAGGTTTATTGAGTTTTTAGACTCTATTCAAAATGCAAAAAGAATAAATATTTGTGATGAAGAATGGAATTTGTAATTACCAGTAATCAGCATCAACAGTAACATCTCCGAGAACTTTGGCTTGGCAACTCAAACGATAATCTTCGGGGATGTTATTCATTTCTAGACGTTCTTTTTCAAAATAGCTCATTGGAGAAAGGTTTTCTGAACCTTCGAGAACTTTGACTCGACATTTAGAACAAATACCATCACCGTCACAGGAACTGGCCACAGGCCGACCTGCGACTAATAAACTTTTCATGAGATTCGAGTTTTTGCGAACTTCAATGGGAGGAAATTTTTTAATAAAGTTTATTTTTGGCATGTGTTTACTTTAAGTGAAAATTCACCTATTTATCAAGAGTAATAGGAGAGAGTATGAAAATTGCATTGTTGGGTGCGAGTCGTGGCTTGGGCTTTGATGTTGCAAAATTGGCGTTAAAAAAAAATGAACTTTTTATTGCTGCTCGCAAAGTGGAGTTATTGGACTCATTACCATTAGAAGAAGACGAGGTTATAGAGCTTTTAGCCTGTGATTTTAGTAAACCTGAAAATTTAATTGAACTAATTGATAAGTTAAAACAATTCCAACCTGAAAGAATATGGTATTTTGCCGGTGGTGGTCCTTATGGAGAATTTGCTTCTAAAAATTGGCAAGATCATATGTGGGCTTGGCAAGTGACTTTTTTATCTCCCGCCCATTTAATTTTTGAGTTTTTAAAAAATGAATTTAAAAATTGCCAGCAATTTATTGTTGTGGGCTCAGAAGTCGCCGAAGATAAACCTGATCCAAAAGCTGCTAGTTATTGTTCTGCAAAACACGCCTTAAAGGGCTTGTTGACGAGTCTTCAATTAGAAGCTCCCAGTGTAGATTTAAGATTGTTTAGTCCCGGTTATATGGACACTGACTTACTGCCACCTAACGCCTATCCGCGTCAGCAAAATCTATTAATTCTATCTCCAGATAGAGTTGCTGAAGACTTTTGGCGGTGGGCATTTAACCCGCAAGCTGAACGACACTTTTACTATTAAAAGGTACACGGTTCTTTTTTCAGTAAACATTGCGCAATTTATATATTAAAAGATAGCAGGTACCTTTTGAGAGAGGAGTGAGTTGTGGCAAATAAATTAGAAAATGTAATTATAATTGGATCAGGACCTGCGGGTTTGACCTCGGCTATTTATGCGTCACGAGCTAACTTAGAGCCGCTAATGATAGAAGGTGAAGAAGCTGGTGGCCAATTAATGACAACAACAGATGTAGAAAACTATCCAGGTTACCCTGAAGGTATTATGGGTCCAGAAATGATGACCTTATTTCGTAAACAGGCAGAGAGATTTGGCACTCGTTTTATTACAAAAAATGTAACAAAGGTGGATTTTTCACAACGCCCTTTTAAAATTTGGGTGGGTAATGAAGAGTACCAGGCAAAGAGTGTAATTGTATCAACAGGTGCTAGTGCAAAGTATTTAGGACTGGACAAAGAACAAACTTATTTAGGTCGAGGAGTTTCGGCCTGTGCCACTTGCGATGGAGCTTTTTTTCGCAACCAAATATGTTCAATAATTGGGGGTGGTGATACGGCTATGGAAGAAGCGCTTTTTTTAACTCGTTTTGCAAGTAAGGTTTATGTCATTCATCGCAGAGACGACTTTAGAGCTTCTAAAATTATGGCAGACAGAGTGAAAAATCATGAGAAAATAGAAGTTCTGTGGAATTCTGAGTTAAAAGATATCAAGGGTGAAAAAAATGTAGAATCCATTGTAGTTTACAACAATAAAACTAAAGAAGAATCAGAAATGAAAATGGATGGCGTATTCATAGCTATTGGCCACAAACCCAATACTGATTTATTTAAAGATCAATTAGATATGGACAGTGTTGGATACTTGATAACTAAAGCTAAATCTACATATACGAATATTGAAGGTGTGTTTGCTGCGGGAGATGTTCAAGACTCGGTTTATCGTCAAGCTGTATCGGCTGCTGGCAGCGGCTGTATGGCTGCCATTGATTGTGAACGTTGGTTAGAAGCTCAAGAACATGGCTAAGAAAAAAGTTAATGCTAAAGACTTAGTTCATAAGATTGAGAAAATTGCCAAAGAACGTATGGCTCGTGAGAATCTTGTATCTTTGTCTGAGTATCGAAAATTTAAAAATAAAAAAGAACCACAAAACATTTTACTCATAGAAGATGATGAGACCATGCGCGTAGCTATGAAAAGAATTTTTGAAAGCGACGGTCACCATGTTATTGCCGCAGCCGATGGCACCGAGCTGACTCAACTACTTGATAATATTATAATTGATTTGATTATATTAGATGTTGGCTTGCCGTGGATAAATGGCTTTGAGTTGGCAGAGCTCATGAAAAGCCATGAAGATTTAAAAAATATCCCCCTTATTTTTGTTTCTGGTAGGGGTCAGTCTGAAGATGTTAAAAAGGGCTTCGAGCTCGGTGCTGATGATTACATTAAAAAGCCATTTCACGTGGATGATATACGCACAGCGGTAAATGCCTTGCTAGAGCTGAATCAATAGTTGTTTCTACATTCTATAATGATAGCCTGAAATAGAGAAAATACGTTAAAAGATAATATCAATGGGGGGGATATGAAAACTATAGGTTTATGTTTGTTGTCGTTTTTGCTAATGGCTTGCAATGACATAGAAGGAGTTCTCAAATTATCTGAAGCTATACAATTTAATACAAAATATAATGGTACAGTTACTATGGAGGCTGGAGATTATGATGTAAAGCTTAGTCATGATAAAAAATCGAGATATATAAAAGTAGAATTTCCAAATGAAAATGATGATGGCTTCCCTCCGGGTGAAGACGATGATTGGCGTGATGACTCTTACGAAGTTCGTTTTAAATATTCTTCAAGCACTATAATCCCTGAGGACAATGGTGAATTTTTAATATCTCACATCGAAAGTGGCCAGAATGTGGATTTGTATGGAAGCGTGAAAACCACAATTCAAAAGGGTGGATTAACAAGAGATTGGGAGAGATGTACTTATCGTGAACGTCGTACACATTGTTTTCCAGACAGGAATGGACGTACAATTTGTGATACTTATTGGGATGAGGTATGGGGACGAAGAGATGTTGAATTTTATCCAGTCACCACTGATAAAACTTTAAATGTAGTACTGACAAAACCGGCTAGCGATGTGTCCTCTGCCAACATGAATATTCATCAAGTTTGGACAGATAGAGATTATACCTATGTAGGAATCTGTCGCTAAAAAGGTACTTGATACTTTTATTTGGAAACAGCGCGAAACTACCTTAGAGGCTTTGAGTGTTACTTAATAAATAAAGCTTCTAAGGGCTTTTGCAATATGAATAAGTTTAGTAGAAATAATAGATGGTTAAGTATTTACTTTATTCGATAACCTTTCATGTTTTAATCTATGTCATCAAGCAACCTGCCATTTTGTTAAAAGATAGTAAGAAATATGAAGCACCTCTTGAAATTAAGGTTTTAATTTCTGAAAAAAATAATCAGCTTAAACAAGAAGAGAGTTCTTCTAAAAATTTATCTCAAATGAGGCCATTAAATAAATGAACGAGTAAACAATCGCCTTTATTATCCAGGTATAAATATAGATATGTTATTTAATTTTGAACTCACGGAAAGTCGAGAGGGAAAACAAGAAACCGATCAGTACATTATTGGCAATGTTCTTAATTTTTATCGAAATTCTCAAAGTAGCAAAATGGAATGGAGCTTAGGTCCTCTAAAGGGTGTTTTTCCTGTTCCAGCAGTGGGTATCGATTTTACATGGCTTAAGTTAAATTGGGACAAGTATGTCAACGGACAAAAAGAACCACCATTAGAAAAGTTTATTAAAAACTATAACAACAGCTAGTTAACTTTTAAAGCTGTGGGCTTTGTTGCTTAACCAGTAATGTCTTGGGTATGCCCTTTGGAATAGCTTCCAAAAGTTTTTTAGTATAGGGATCTCTAGGCGAGCGGTAAATACTTTCACAATCAGCCATTTCAACGAGTTTACCTTTATTCATTACTGCTAACTCATCAGAGATATATTTCACTACAGATAAATCGTGTGAGATAAAAATGTATGTAAGGCCAAATTCATCTTGTAAATCCATTAACAAATTTAAAATTTGTGCTTGAACTGAAACATCAAGAGCAGAAACGGACTCGTCGCAAACGATAAATTCAGGTTTTACAGCTAAAGCACGTGCTATACAAATACGTTGTCTTTGTCCGCCTGAAAATTCATGGGGATAACGATTTAACATGCTTCTGTCTAAGCCACATTTTTCAATCAGATCTCCTGCCAATTCTAATCGTTCTTTTTTATTGGCTCCGATTTTGTGTATAACCATTGGTTCCATGATTGCTGAACCAATAGTCATTCGTGGATTTAGTGAAGCATAAGGATCTTGAAAAATAATTTGAATTTTCTTGCGTAACTCTCTCAACTCCTCACCACTGAGCTGTGTAATGTCTTGCCCTTTATAAAGAATTTGGCCATCTGAAGACTCAATAAGTCTCAGAATTGTGCGACCCAGAGTCGTCTTTCCACAGCCGGACTCACCCACGAGTCCTAGAGTGCGTCCTTTATGAACTTTTAGAGATACATCATCAACAGCTTTTACCCAAGTTTTCACATTTCCGAACAAACCTTTTTGTAATGGGAAATGTTTTTTCAAGTTTTTAATTTCTAAGATAACAGGATTTTTATCTGTAATAGGTCGAACTTGCTTTTCTGTTTTAAGTAGATTTTCATCGGGTGCACGTTCTTTCCCTTCGGGTGTCATATAGTCACTAACAGTGGGCAAGCGTAAAGTATTTTTTTCTAGATTCGGGCGGCAAGCAATTAGACCTTTAGTATAAGGGTGAGTAGGGTGTGTAAAGATACTTTCTGTATCGTTTTTTTCAACGATATCACCCTTGTACATTACAATGACTTCATCAGCAATATCAGCAATCACTCCTAAATCATGTGTAATAAATAAAATACTCATGCCATATTTTTTTTGTAGATCAGCAAGCAAATCCAAAATTTGCTTTTGAATAGTAACATCAAGGGCTGTAGTGGGTTCATCTGCAATTAACATGTCGGGTTCACATGCAATGGCCATGGCAATCATAACTCGTTGTCTCTGACCACCTGACATTTCATGAGGATAGGATTTTATTCTTTCAACAGGATTGGGAATGCCCACTTGGCTGAGAAGTTCGATTGATTTTTGCAGGGCTTTATCTTTATTTAATTTTTGATGGAGCATTAATGTTTCAGAGATTTGATCACCCACTGTAAAAACAGGATTCAAACTTGTCATTGGCTCTTGAAAAATCATTGAAATTCTATTGCCGCGAATTTTTCGCATCTCAGACTCTGGAGTTTTTAACAAGTCTTTGCCTTCAAAAATGATAGAGCCTGTTGTTATATTGCCAGGGGGCATGGGAATTAAACCCATGATTGCGAGAGAGGAGACGCTTTTTCCTGAACCAGATTCACCCACCAAACCTACAGTTTTTCCTTTTGGGATATCAAACGAAACATTTTTAATGGCCTTTATAATGCCATCGTCAGTTTTAAATTCGACTGAGAGATTTTCAACTTTGATTAGGGTGTCGCTCATGTGCAATCCTCCACTCATGAACATTTAGAAATACCCTAAAACAGGCTAATTGACCACGTTTCCACAGTTATAAGATAAAAATGTAATGCTTTGCAGAAAAACGGTTTCTATTTGGCACTGATTGATTCGATTTTGACTAAAAAATGCAGTGTTTTTTAGGTATTGAGGCGATTCAATGTCTCTTGAAGTTCAATTAAGTTGTCGATTGAAACATCTGCTCCTAAATCCATGAGTTCCTGAAGAGGTGAGTAGCCATAACTTACAGCTACACTATAAATTCCTGTATTTTTAGCAACTTCAATATCAGGGCTGCCATCGCCGACAATGGCAACTTCATGGGGTTCACATTGTGATTTTATAATAATATCTTCAATCATTTCTGGTTCTGGCTTCTTTGTAGAAAAAGTATTGCCACCATTGAGTGAAACCCAATTAAAATTATTCCAAGGAGATTGTTCTAAAACTGCTTTTACATATTTTTCATCTTTATTTGAACCAACGGCTACTTTTTGGGGAGTGTTACTTAAAAACTCCAATAGACCGGGAAAGGGCTTCGACTCGTGAAAAATTTTATTGTAGTGCTGGCGAAAAAGTGTTGCAATTTTCTTTAATCCTTCGGCAGACATATCTATATCAAGTTTCAAATGTTCGAGTAAATACATGAGGCCTTGGCCAATGCAGTGAGTGACTTCATCATAACTTAATTCATGATGACCGATATCTTTGAGAGTTAAGTTTACAGCCCTGTGAATTTCAGGAGCGGTGTGAAACATAGTGCCGTCAAAATCAAATATTACAGTTTTAATCATGCCATAAAAGGTACACGGTTCTTTTTTCAGTAAACAACGCGTAATTTGCTGCGTTACGCGTTGTTTACTGAAAAAAGAACCGTGTACCTTTTAGATATGACCTACAATCGAGAAAATAAAACTGTTGCTGATGAATATATTAATCAACTTTTTGCCAGAGAAGATGACGCACTTTTAAAAATTAGAGAAGAGTTGAGAAAGGATGGTAAAGAGGGAATTAACGTTGGTCCACACGAGGGAAAACTGCTTCAATTTTTAGTGCGTGCGTTTCAGGTGAAAAAAATTGTTGAAATAGGGACACTTTATGGTTACTCAGCGCTGTGGATGGCTCGTGCATTGCCCGAAGATGGAAAACTTCACTGCCTTGAAATAGATCCGGAAAATTACAAAAAAGCAAAAGAGTTATTACAAGCTAGCGATGTATCAAATAAAGTTGAAATATATTTGGGAGACGCCAACTCAAGTCTACAAAGTTTAACCAATGAAGGCCCCTTCGATATGGTTTTTATCGATGCCAATAAAGCTGGATATTTAGAATATTTAAACTGGGCAGAAGAAAACGTAAGACCTGGTGGATTTATTATTGGAGATAATACATTTCTATTCGGAAATGTATTTGAACAACCAATTGAGGTCGCTATTCAAGCTAATGACAAACAAATTCAAGTTATGCGTGAATTCAATCAGCGTTTGGCTGACCCTACAAAATATAATTCTATACTCATTCCAACATCAGAAGGCATGACGATTGCACAAAAAATTTAAATCATTTTATTTATTAAACTAAAAATAATTTCACAATTTCCTTTTTTCGATTCTCGAGTCAAATAAGTCATAAGTTTATGAACTCTTTTAAAATAAGCTGTAGTTTTGATTGGAAACGAACCATCTTTTTGAGGTCTATGAGCTACGGCTAAAGTTTCTTGATGCCAACCGTAATGAAAATAAGCATTCTTTTTCTCGTCAGAGGCATTTTTAACACAAGATTGATAAATTTCTTGTGCCTGTTCGAAACTTACATAATCTGCTAAACAACAATTGTTGGGAAACACTTTTATTTGTGAGCCATTAATTGTTTTTAAATATGGGTAAGACAACGTAGTTGTATCAGACCAAAGTTCTTCGGCGAGAGTATGCAAATAAGTGTTAGGATACCTATTAGCAACTAAAGAGGCTGGTACAGGTGAACTATCAGCAATAATATTATTTTTTAAAAGCGCTTCGTAAACTTTTTCATTTGCACACCAGCCCCCTGCACGGAAAGATTGAATATTATGAAAACCATTTTGTGCTAAAATTTTCAGACTGTATTTTATAATTTTATCAAGCTCATCTACTGTGTAAGAGGTGATGGGAACATCTCCACCATATTCACCTAAAAAATTTACTGACTCACCACCAAAAAAAGATGGTCTATTGCGAAATTTGACATTAGCTGCTTCAATTAATCTCTGCCTTGCATGAATATGGAGTCCAATTTCATCTTTACTTGAAATGCCTAATGGTACGAGTTCTTTAGCCGATGTGGCATCCCAATTTTCAGAACTTATAAAATGAGCGGGATTTAAAAATTGTATTCTTGGAATATGTGGAAATTCGTTTGAAAGTTCTCGCATTGCCAGTAAATTGTCCTCAATTAACGAAGTTCCTTCCCAATCTACTGAAAACATTACATGTATTTTCATAAAATCCCAACCGATGGTTTACATGGAGTTATGGATATCTATTATAGCTACTAAAATCTTGTAAATAAAAGGTGAAATATTGAAATCTACTCTTACAATTAGATCTATTTTGACGGGTTTAATTATTGGCGCTATTCTCACTCCTTGCAACATATATAGTGGATTAAAAATTGGCTGGAGCTTTAATATGTCAATAACTGCCGCATTATTGGGTTATGGTGTTTGGAGAAGCTTCGCTAAAATTACCGGTCATATGACATGGTCCAAGCAGGAAAATGTGTACAACCAAACCACAGCATCTGCTGCAGCATCAATTATTTCAGGTGGCTTAGTTGCACCAATTCCTGCTTATACTATGATTACAGGGAACACTTTGCCATTACCTATTCTAATGTTTTGGGTGTGTCTAGTAAGTCTACTCGGAGTTATAGTAGCTGTAGGCTTAAGACAACAAATGTTAATAAATGAAAAATTGGTTTTTCCATCAGGGGTGGCAACAGCGGAAACAATAAATGATATTCACTCTGAAGACTCTCAATCTCATCACAAACTTTTTTGGTTGTTTTCAATGGGATCATTAGCTTTTATACATAAAATAATTAATGATTTATTTTTTTCAATTTCTAAGTTTCCACTCTTATATTTTCTGCCAAAAGCAACAATTCAAGGTGTTATTGTCAGTGCTAAAAAATTAGGTTTTCTAATAGATCCGTCATTTTTAATGATAGGCTTTGGCATTATTATGGGCATTCGATCAGGAATTTCCTTATTAATTGGTGCCATTTTATGTTGGGGATTGCTTGCCCCATTTATTTTATGGATGCAGTGGATGCCTTTAGATGCAGAGATTAACTCTTACTTTGGCCCACTTGTGTCTTGGACTTTATGGCCGGGAGTGGGGTTAATGGTTTCATCTTCTCTAACATCCTTCTTGTTTAATATTAGTAGACAGTTAAAGGTTCGCGAACATTCAGCAAAAAATAAAAATTCTATTTTATTAAATCCTAAATTTATTTTTTCATTAATTCTAGCAACCCTTGTTTTGGCCTGGGCACAACAATCTATTTTTAATATACCAATATTTATGGGAATGCTTGCAGTTTTTTCGTCCATATTATTGGGAGTAGTCTCTTCTCGTGTTTCTGGAGAAACTGGAATTCCCCCAATTGGTGCATTAGGCAAAGTAACACAATTAACTTTTGGTTTTTTAAACCCTGGTCAAATTTCTGCTAACCTTATGACAGCCAACGTAACTGGTGGAGCCGCTGGACAAAGCTCTGACTTACTTCATGATTTAAAGGCAGGACTCCTTTTAAAAGTTAGTTACAAAAAACAAATAGTTGCTCAATGTATAGGTATTTTTATGGGGGCTATTGTTGGTTCAGTTGTTTACGCTTATTTAATTCCTGATCCAACTAATCAACTTCTTACAAGTCAGTGGCCAGCTCCAGCTGTTGCCACCTGGAAGTCAGTGGCTGAATTAGTTGCACAGGGGAGTCAGGCATTTCCCCCTGGTGCACAAATGGCATTAATAACAGGATCAATTGTAGGTATATTATTAGCGATACTAGAAAAGCTTTTACCAGCAATTTACCTGCGATGGATTCCAAGTGCGTCGACAATGGGCTTGGCTTTTATAATCCCGGCGTGGACTTCTCTAACTATGTTTTTTGGTGCTTTACTGGCTTATGTTCTGAGTAGATACCAACCGAGCTTTGCCAAAAAGTTTTTACTTGTAATTGCCGCCGGCTTTGTTGCCGGCGAAAGCATGGCGGGCGTTATATCTACAATTATAAGTGCGTTTTAATTATTGCTTATTAATCTTTGGCCACATCTCTTGCCAATTTGTACTGGCAACTTGTGGTTGAGCTTCAGTCAGTGCGCGTGGTGAAACTTTAATTTGTTCTAAAGCTGTTTCAGCTAAAACCTTTTTGCAGGCTTTAATAACAGACTCAGAATCAATACCATGAAAACGGTAAACATCAATTGGACGGCCACACTTTGAGTGTTTTCTTACGGCCAAAGCTTCATGTTTAACACCAACTATGGAACCTATGTTATCGAGCAATCCTGGTTCGCCATCATGAACACTTACCATCGGCACTCGACGTCCGGCTAAAGTTACCAGTTCTGGTCCTTGAGGGTGTCCATTTAATTGTGGCTGTAAGTAAAGTTGAGAGTTTATGTTTAAAACTTCTTTTAAATGGAAATATGAGTTTTCATGACCTAAATTACCAATAAGTAAGTCAGGACTAGTGACAACAATAACATTGGCATAAACACCATCTTCTAAAAGTTTTTGTGAGGCAGAAATTGCTTCGGTGGTTAAAGAGCCCATTGCAAATATGTTTACGACATTATCACCTGGCTCATATCCATAATAGCCCTCATAATTAATAAGATAATATGCTCCTGCTAAAACATCTAATCGAATCTGTTCTAAAATTTCGTTATCTGATATTGCAGAAACAGTATTTTCTTCGAGGGATTGTGGATAAGCTTGTCCAGGAAGTGTTAGAAATTGATCACTGCTAAGTTCTGCCTTAAATCTTTTTTGTCTACGTAAGAGCTTAAGCATATCTTTTTGTTCTATACCACGTGTGACTCCACGAATAAGTACACCACTACGTCCTTCGTTGTCGTTATAGGCATGGCGGCGAATGGCATCACTCATAATCCAATCGAGTTCAACACAAAAGAATGGTTCCCATGTGATTTGATTGGGAATTTGTATATCTGATTTCCAACCGTGTTGTGCTCCTTCTGGTGACAATGTTACTCCCGAAGGCGTTCCACATAAAATAAAACTGGATTTCCAATATAGGTCATAAAAGTACTGATCTAGTGCTCGTTTAATAAAAAAATCATAAACGGTCATCAACGGCAAAATAGGAATGCCCAATACATCGCGTAAGCGACCATAAGCACCCAAGCACGACATGGCATTACCCTCGGCAATTTCAAAGCGAATAAATCTGTCAGTGGCTTCCTCTCCAGGTACTAAATCGGGAAGCTTATTATCCTTAACATCGTATTCGCTTTCGAAATCTTCTACATTGTGTGGAGCAAAAATATGTCCATCCATTGAAGGGTTTAAGTTGGTGCTGGTCCCTACATCAGGGGCTAAAGACACCATGAGCTCAGATGCAAGTTTCCATGAT
>JAGRAE010000109.1 GCA_020435005.1 Bdellovibrionales bacterium | reverse complement strand
CATTGTATCTTGGCGCTAACATGTAAATTCTTTGACGAATATTTTCCTTTTCTTTTGGGAAATGTTTAATAGCTAAATTAAGAGCTTTTTTGGTATATTCAACTTTTTCCTTTTGTTCTAGTGGTTGCTTTGATTTTTCTAAGTAGAGATTAATCAGCTGTTCATGCATTTTATATTTTTCTGCAATCAAAATTGAAACCTCAAGTCCTCTATTTTTAAGCCACGGTAGAGTGGCGGTGGTGTCGATTCTTGCCATTTCAGCATTTGGATCTGCGTGATCTTGACAAGACTCAATTTCATTTAATGTGGCCTCTCTATTGAGTGGAAATGTTTTGTTGAGACCTAAATTCTTAAATAAAGCACAAGCTCTTGGATCTGAACTTTCTTTGTAAATTTGAGCTAATTTATATTCATACCACAGACGTTCACTTTCACTTTGTGTAGATTTACGAGCTCCCTCCAAATAATAAATTACACTGATTCGATCTTTGCTTTGATCTATATCAATGTTAGGTGCTTGGATTTTATAGTAGTTTTCCTCTTTAGTTATCTGTGTAGCACAACCACTGATAATGAGAGGTATAAGCCAGGTAAAATTAAAAATACGCATAATATAGATTTTAAGGGAGCTATAGGATTCACACAATGGACCAAAGTAGAGACTGTGAGTGAGGAGTAGTTTTTAATTTATATAAACTGCGCTCTCTAATTCCAAATCCTATTTTATTTAATTTTTTTAGATTTTTGAAACGTAACTGTAAGGGCTACGCCGGTAATAACTAAAGCTGTTCCTAAATAACCAGTCCAATTGAGGGGTTCAAAAGCTATAAAAAGCAAATTAAAACGATGTAAAGTTTGAATAGTTAATATAGTTAACAGAGGGTTTAAAACTATAATCAAACTAATATGTGAGGCTGGGGCTCTTTTTAAAGCTTCACTTAAAAAAGCATAGGCAACCCAACTGTTGAGTCCCAAAAGCAAAAGCAAGGCCCATTGATAAATATCTAGACTCAATAAAGATCCAAAATTTGCAAAAGGTGTTAAAAATAATGAGGAATAAAAGAATACAACAAATAATATTTTTTGTGGGGAGTGATGGGCCGATTGTGACTTTTGAACTAAGGTAAAATAAGTCCAAGTAATGGCCGCAGCAATCACCCATAAATTACCTTTTATATATTTATCCTTATACTCCCAAGATATTAAAAGCTGATCGCGAAAGAAAAAAGAAAATCCAATAAGTGCAAAAATAAAACCGATAAGCTGCATTCGACTTGGAATTTCTTTAAAATAGAGAATACCAAATAAGGCGAGTAGCAGGGGGCCTAACTGTATCATTATTTGGGTGTTTGAGGCAGTGGTTAACTCAATACAATTCATGTACCCTATGTAATTAAAACCCAAAGCCAGAGCGGCTATATAAACTGAACTGGGTGCTTTAAATAAAAAATTTAAATCGGAAATTTTTTTTAATGAAAGACTGAGCCCTATTAAAATTGTGGCAACACTCATGCGTACCCATACGATAGAATTCGCATCTATAAAATTTAATGCAAATTTTAGAAGAATTGCCAGAACAGCCCAACATAGGGCTGTTCCAATCGCAAACAGTATGCCTTTTTTATATTCAGGAAAGTTTTCGCTCAAAATTAATTGGCCATACTTTTAAGTCTTTTAATTCTATCATCTAGACTAGGATGAGTAGAAAAAAGTGCTGACAAGAAGCTGGCTTTTTTATCAGAAATTTTCAGAGACGCCATAGCTTGGTGCTCAGTGTCCACTAAATCAACATTCCGTGAAAGTCGCTCTAAGGCGGCAACCATTTTTGAGCGACCTGCTAAACGAGCTCCACCATAATCAGCTCTGTATTCACGCCATCTTGAAAAGGCATTAACTACAATTGATCCTAATAAGCTTAAAGCAATTTGCAAAACCATTACTAACCCAAAATGCACCATGGGGCGTGCACGCTCATCCATTTGTCCGGCAATAGCTCCGGCAATTAAACGGGCAAATACCATTACAAATGTATTTATTATTCCTTGGATCAATGTCATTGTAACCATATCGCCATTGGCAACGTGGGCAACTTCATGGGCTAATACACCGTCTACCTCATCCGTACTCATTCTGTTTAATAAACCACTTGAAACAGCAACCAGTGAATTATTTCTAGAAGGACCTGTGGCAAAAGCATTAACCTCAGGACTATCGTAGATACCTACTTCCGGCATTGTAGAGAGCCCAGCCTCATTAGCAAAGTAATGTACTTTTTTGACTAAATTTTGCAAATGAGGATCGCTTACTTTGGGGTCAATAATTTGAACCCCCATAGTCATTTTTGCCATCCATTTGGATATGAATAATGAAATAAAAGCACCGCCCATACCAAAAAGACCACAAAATATAATCAAACCAGAAAAAGAAGATGGTTCAATTTGAATGCCAAAAAAAGTTGAGAGTATTTGAACTGTAATACTGATAGTCGTCATGACTAAAATATTGACGAGAATAAAGAAGCCAAACCTTTTTAAAAGTGTCATTGAAAACCTCCATAAAACCAGCCTTATGTCTGAGCTGGAATATTGTATAAAATGACCACTCTAGGAAAATAGGTCCTAATTTAAATTTGTCAATGAAATCCGGTCTTAAACTATTGAAATTCGTTAAAAAATGCCGATAAAATTTTACAACTGGAGGCAGCATCGTGTTATTTTTATTTCATGGATTATCACTTTTCATCATTTTAATTATTGGTCTTCTAGCCATCATTTGGCCCCCCATTTTATATACCCTAGTTTTATTTTTACCAGTTTATGCTATTGGGGTAGTAGATAGCTTTCAGAAAAGACATGCCGTGAGGAGAAATTTCCCTGTCATAGGAAATTTGCGCTACTTTTTTGAACTCATTCGCCCAGAATTACAACAATACTTTGTGGAATCAAACCACAGTGGTCGACCCATTCCGAGAGAGATTAGATCGGTGGTTTACCAAAGAGCCAAAGGACAATTAGAAACTCTACCTTTTGGCACACAAAGAGATGTTCATGCAGAAGGCCATGAATGGGTTCATCACTCTATGGTGCCTCAGTCGTTAGAAGCAAAAGATCTTCGTATAAAAATTGGAGGCCCTCAATGCACCCAACCTTATAGTGCAAGTATATTAAATATCTCAGCTATGAGTTATGGAGCTTTAAGTAAAGCCGCGGTAAGAGCTTTAAATCTAGGTGCTAAAGAGGGAGGTTTTTATCACAATACCGGTGAGGGGGGTATTAGTCCCTATCACTTACAAGGTGGAGATTTATGTTGGCAGATTGGTACCGGCTATTTTGGTTGTCGTACAAAAGAGGGAAATTTTTGCGAGAAAACATTTGCCGAGAAAGCTAAGTGGGAATCCGTAAAATTGATAGAAATTAAAATATCCCAAGGGGCAAAACCAGGTAAAGGGGGGTTACTGCCCGGGGCGAAGGTAACAAAAGAAATTGCTGAGATTAGATGTGTTGAAGAGGGCAAAGATGTTATTTCGCCAAGTAAACATACAACTTTTTCAACACCATCAGAATTGTTAGATTTTATTCAAAAATTGAGAGAATTGAGCGGTGGTAAGCCCGTTGGTTTTAAATTTTGTGTAGGACGACGCTCAGAGTTTTTTGGCATATGCAAGGCTATGGTTAAAAAACAAATTTATCCTGATTTTATCACGGTGGATGGAGCTGAAGGGGGAACGGGCGCCGCACCATTAGAGTTTGCCAATTCAGTAGGTCGCCCCTTAGATGAGGGTTTAGCCTTTGTCGTGGATACTTTAGAGGGTTTTGATTTAAAAGATTATATTAAAGTCATTGCTGCTGGAAAAGTTTTTACCTCTTTTCATTTGCTAACAAAATTGGCGTTAGGTGCAGACTTAGTTTATTCCGCCAGAGGAATGATGTTAGCCCTAGGTTGTATTCAGGCTTTAAAGTGTAACTCCAATCACTGCCCAGTAGGTGTAGCAACTACAAACCCTCAGTTAGTGAGAGGATTAGATATTTCAGATAAATCAATGAGAGTCATGAGATATCACCACACAACGGTGAAGGCCTTTGTGGATATATTAGGTGCTATGGGCTATACAGATACGACTCAACTGCGTAGAAGTGATGTATTTAGACGGCTTTCAGATGGGCTGGTTAAGAGTTATGAAGATATTTACCCATCAATACCTAGAGGGTGTTATTTGAATGATGTCGACCTACCAGAAATGCCAATGGATTTATTGGCAGCATTCAAATCATCAAGTGTTGATTCTTTTTTTGGTAAGGTTTAATGCGTGCAACTAGACCTTACTGAAAACTAAACTCTAGTTTATTTTTATTCACGGATACAGAAACTTTGCCGCCTTTGCTGAGTTCGCCAAATAGTATGTCTTCAACGAGTGGCTTCTTTAAATGCTCGTCTATTGTTCTCGCAAAAGGTCGGGCACCATAAGCGGGTTGGTGTCCCTTTTCAAATAACCACTCCACAGCTTGCTCATTAACAGATAAATCGATTTTCTTTTCTTTTAATTGATCTGCCAACTCACCTATAAATTTTTTAACTACTTTGATTAATAAATCTTTATCTAACTCTTTGAATTCAATAACAGCATCTAAACGATTTAAAAATTCTGGAGTGAATGATTTTTTAATAGCTTCCATAGATTTGCTAGAACTGGAATCATTTTGTATGCCCATCGTCGCTCTGGATGCTTCATAAGCTCCCGTATTACTGGTCATAATAAGAATGACATTAGAAAAGTCCACAGTCCGCCCTGTAGAATCAGTTAATCGCCCACTGTCCATAACTTGTAAGAGAATATTAATTAAATCAATATGTGCTTTTTCAATTTCGTCCATTAAAAGTACGGCGTAAGGGTTTTTAATAACGGCATCTGTTAACAGTCCACCCTCTTCAAAGCCAACGTATCCGGGAGGGGCTCCCACTAGCCTTGATACAGTATGTTTTTCCATGTATTCACTCATGTCAAAACGCAAAAAAGGTACGCTTAATTTTTCAGATAATTGTTTGGCAACTTCTGTTTTGCCAACTCCTGTTGGGCCTGCAAATAAAAAACTGCCAATTGGTTTTTGTTCTCGACCTAAACCCGTTCGTGAAAGTTTAATGGCAGAAACTAATTTATCAAGGGCACTATCTTGACCAAATATTTTTTGTTTGAGTTCAATGTCTAATGACTTTAATTTTTCTCGGTCCGAAGAAGAAACTGATTTAGGAGGAATTTGTGCTATTGAAGCCACAACGAGCTCGACATCTTTAACAGTTATAGTTTTTCCATGATTTTTTATTTTTGCTTTGGCACCCACTTCGTCTATCACATCAATAGCTTTATCGGGGAGTTGACGCCCTTGAATATGTTTTGCCGAAAGATGAGCAGCGGCTTCAATGGCGGCTTTACTGTATTTTACTTTATGAAAATCTTCATAGCGTTTTTTTAAGCCGTTTAATATTTCAATGGTTTCTTCTACGGAAGGTTCTTTTAAATCAATTTTTTGAAAACGCCGAGCCAAGGCGCGGTCTTTTTCGAAGTGATTTTTATACTCTTTATAGGTGGTTGAGCCAATGCAACTCAAGCTGCCATCAGCCAGAGCTGGCTTCAATAAATTGGAGGCATCCATGGCCCCTCCCGTAGTGCCACCAGCACCGACAAGAGTATGAATTTCATCAATAAAAAGAATAGGATGTTCTTTTTCGCTGAGTGCTTGTAGCAAAGTTTTTAATCTTTGCTCAAAGTCTCCACGGTACTTTGTGCCGGCAAGAAGGGCTCCGAGGTCTAAAGAGTAAATAGTTGCGTTTTGCAAGTGTTCTGGGACTTCTTTGTTGACGATTCTTTGAGCTAAGCCATCGGCGATGGCCGTTTTACCGACACCGGCTTCACCCACAATGATGGGATTGTTTTTAGTTCTTCTAGAAAGAACTTGTACCGCTCGTTCAATAATATCAACACGGCCAATGAGTGGATCAAGCAAACCGTTTTTTGCTTTTTCATTTAAATTAGTAGCAAAACTTTCAAGAGGATTTCCTTTTACCGAATCGTCTTCCTCAAGGGGAAGGCCGTCTATTGCTAGTTTTTTAGAGCTTGCAGCAGCAGATGAAGTGCCCTTAGCTATGCCATGAGAAATATAATTAATAACATCAAACTGTGAGAGTCCTTGCTGTTCCAGAAAAAATACGGCATGAGAGTCTTTTTCAGTCATCAATGAAACAAGTAGTGAACTTGTTGTCACCTTTGACCGGCCAGAACTTTGTACTTGAATAGCGGCTCTCTGTAATATGCGGTGGAAAGCAATAGTTAATTCTGGTTTCCATTGCTGATCTTTAGTGGTTAACTGATTTTCAATTTTTGGTAAATTGGTTTTTAGAAAATCAGAGAGTTGTAACTTTAATTTTTTAGTATCAATACTTAATGCACGAAAAATTTCTTGGGCGTCTGTATTTTCTAAAAGAGCTAATAAAACATGTTCAAGACTCACAAATTCATGGAGAGATTCCGTCGCTAAATCAATGGCGCGACTTAAACTGTCTTCTAATTTTGGATCTAACATTTAGGTCTCCTCTTGAGTATCGTCTTTTTCTAAGGTGCACTTTAAGGGATGTTTATTTTTGCGCGAGTACTCATTGACTTGAAAGACTTTGGTTTCAGCTATCTCATAGGTAAATACACCAGCCAAACCAGACCCTCTATTGTGCACATGTAACATAATTTCTGTGGCGTCAGTTTCATTTTTTCTAAAAAACTTTTTTAGCACATGAATCACAAAATCCATAGGAGTGTAATCGTCATTGAGAATAAGAACTTTGTACATAGGTGGTTTGCGAGTTTTATTTTGTGGACGATCGAGCGTTTGTATTTGTCCTTTTTCCTCATTTTGATTGTCAGCTTGACTCATGCCATCTCCCTCAAAAATACAACAAAATCATTATACCACGATTAATATGTTAATTCTTAGAGAGTTGTAAAGTATTGGGATGGAAGTCTGGATTCTAAGTGCTTGAATTAACCAGTTATTTTAAAATAAAACTCAATTGTTGTTTGTTTTTTTTAAAGCAACTAATAATGAAGTATTCACGGTTTTATAGCTAGAAATTTTTAATACATAAAAAGAAACTAAAAAAACTAGAAATCCTTAAAATGTGTGCTATTATTCAGTTGTACTTCAAAATAGCACAGGTTAAGTATGTTCATAGCACGTAAAATTAAAGTTAAGCTACTAGAATTATCTGGTCAATTTCGAATAGTTACATTGCTTGGGCCGCGCCAAGCGGGAAAAACAACGCTTTGTAAAAAAGTCTTTCCTAACTATGCATATTATTCTTTAGAAAATCCTGAACACCGGAGTTTTGCTCAACAAGATCCAAAGACTTTTTTGACGAAAAACTCTCAACCATTAATAATTGATGAGATACAAAAAGTACCTGAACTACTCTCTTGGCTCCAAGGAATTGTGGACGAAAATCCAGAGAAAAAAGGGCAATATATTTTAACCGGAAGTCATCAACCTTTACTTAGGCAGTCTGTTTCACAAAGTCTTGCTGGTCGCACTGCTATTTTAACACTACTGCCATTGTCTTTTGAAGAACTTAGTAAGTCTGCTAAAAAAGAAGTGAGGCCAGAGTTTTGGATACACAAAGGGTTCTTGCCGGAAATTCATAGTGAGGGGCTTAATTCTACAGACAGTTATAGGGCATATACTCAAACCTATGTAGAAAGAGATGTTCGACAACTCATCCAAGTAAGAGATCAAACAACGTTTGAGCGTTTTTTAAAATTAGTTGCTGGTAGAGTGGGACAACTACTTAATCAAAATTCATTGGCTTCGGATGTAGGTGTTTCACCTAATACTATTAACGAATGGCTATCTGTTTTAGAATCCTCTTTTATTATTTTTAGAGCTATTCCCTATCATAAAAACTTTGGCAAAAGATTAGTTAAATCACCTAAAATTTATTTTAATGATATTGGTTTAGCCACTTATTTACTTGGTCTAACTACACCTGAACAGGTTTCTAGGGACCCCTTATATGGTCAGCTTTTTGAAAACTTGGTGGTCGCAGAAATATTAAAAAAACAGCTCAACGAGGGTCATAGCGGTCAAATTTATTTCTACCGTGATAGTCATGGCAATGAGATTGATGTTTTACATCCAAGAGGTACAAAACATCAGCCTATAGAAATTAAATCCTCAGCCACTTACAACAGTGATTTAATCAAGGGGCTAAAAAAATATATAAAATCTATTGGAGAGGAGGCTACACTTCCAACGCTTATTTATTCTGGAGATACAGGACCTTTACCCCAAGGTGTGAATGGTTATAATTTTATAGATTCAAACAAAGCATTAACTAATGAAACTAGCCATTCTACAACCTAATTATATTCCCTGGCGGGGCTATTTTGATCTTATTGGTTTGGTCGATGTTTTTGTTCTTTATGATGATGTTCAATACACCAAAGACGACTGGCGGAATCGGAATCAAATTCTTGGTCCTAGTGGTCCATTTTGGTTGACTATACCTGTTAAAACAAAAGGCCTGATGGGTCAAAAAATTAACGAAGTTAAAGTATTACAAAATAATTGGCAAAAAAAGCACTGGCGTTCCATTGAAGTGAATTATCAAAAAGCCCCCTTTTTTAAAAATTATGGCTCAGAACTGTTTGAGCTTTATCAAAATGAATTTGAATTCTTAATAGATGTGAATAAGAAATTTATATTTAAAATTTGTGAGTGGTTGGGTATTCGCACAAAAATCATTTGTTCTTCAGAAATTGTCTATGCTGGAGAAAGTGCCTCAGAAAAAGTTTTATCAATTTGTGAGGTTATGGGGGCCACTGAATACTTATCCGGACCTTCGGCAAAAAACTATTTAAACGAAAAGCTGTTTGAGCAAAATAGTGTAAAAGTCAATTACATGGATTATTCAAAGTATAAACCTTACCCACAGCTTTTTAGTGGTTTTGAAAGCCACCCTTTAAGTATTATTGATTTGTTGTTTAACTGTGGGAGCGAGAGTATTAAATATTTGTTAATTCCTAAATCAAAGTCGCTCAGTACAGCAAGATGAGTTTTGTGTTAGAACGAGACAGCAATAAAAAAAAGTATTTTTGTGGCGAGTATGCATATGAAACAAATTCAAGTATTAAATAGGAATTATTTAACACTAGGAATTTAATGTACCTAGATGAAACATAATATTTGATTTGTTAATTAATTAATTTTTTTAGATTTTAAAAAAAAGAATAACATGGACTTTCTTATAAGTTTTATTGATGTATAATGTTCTAGAATCAACTTTTTAAAAAGATAATCCTAAGGGGGGACGTTTATGACAAATCCAAATAACAATAGGGGTTTTTCTCTTATTGAGCTTATGATTGTGGTAGCAATCATAAGTATTCTATCAGCTATTGCCATTCCTAACTTTCAGCGTTTTCAAATGAAATCGAGACAGTCGGAAGCAAAAAATGCTATGGCCGCTGTTTATCAAGCAGAAAAGGCATTCCATCAAGAGTGGGGGCAATACTTTGGTGATTGGCGAGATATTGGTTATGCCCCAGAAGGTGTTATGAAGTATTACATTAGAACGACAAATGCTGCTGGGTCAAACTCACCAGGAGCAACTTCTGGTTATATGGGGCCAGCTGGGCAAGCTGCAGCACCGACTTATACAAATTCAACTAACTACTGTGTTGGTCCAGGTGGAGTCGTGCAGAATTTTAGTGTTTGTTCAATTGATGGTGATTTTCAAGTTGCAGCTGCTCAGGCTGCTGCAACAGCACAAACTGTGACTCTTTCTAACTTTGCCTTCCAAGCTGCAGCGGGAACTGATTTAGATAGAGGTAGAGATGCTACTTATGACGTATGGACCATTGATCATAATAAGAGCTTAGTTAATCTAATTAACGATGCTGCTGATTGATTGTTAAAAGTCATTATAATTTAAAAATAAAAAAAATAGCTCCTTTGGGAGCTATTTTTTTTATATAATCTTTAAATGTTTCGTTTAATCTTTTTTGTCACTCTTATTTTTTCTCAAGTTTATTTAATTATTTCCAGTGTTGTAATAACTGATTTTGGTGGAGATATTTATTGGCATTTGCGTATAGGCTTAGACTGGATTAATGAGGGGCTGAATCCATTTATAGATCACTATAGCGTTTTTCACTTCGGGGAAAAGTATAATCACCTGTCACCTTACTTATTCCAATTATTTGTTGCATTTTTATACAAATTGTTTGGATTAGAATCAGCCTTACAAATTTATAAGTCATTAATTCCTATAAGTGTAATTATCGCTATTCTCTATTTTTCTAGAAGGCAAAAATTAAATTCCTATGTTGTTGCTACTGGTATATGCCTAGTTTTATTTGCATTTGTATGGAGGCTAGTGCCACGTCCAGAATTATTTTCCTATGTATTTTTAATAGTCTTTGTCTTTTTAATTGAAGAATTGCGAAAAGAATTTAATTTAAAAAAAATAATATTAATCGGTGTGATGCAAACTTTATGGCTCAATATTCACTTATCTGGTGTTTTTGGTATAGTGCTAGTCGGTTCATATATCATTGAGCGAATTGCCATAATCTTTCTTAATTCTAAAGACCTTAAAAAAACTTTACCATATGTGATTTTAGGTATAGTTTTTTTACTGATTCCATTTATAAATCCATATTTAAAAAATCCACTGATTGTGACTTATGAGTTTTCTGATCAGTGGAAAAACTTGATATCTGAACATAAAAATGTCGATTTAATTAATGAATACCACTTAACTTTCTTTTCCCTTCTGCTATTAAGCGTCTTCACTTTTTTTAAAACTCGCAGATATTATGCTTTGATTGCCGTGGTGGTGCTTTTATATCGTGGCATTTTATTAAATAAAGTTCTGCCTCATTTATTTGCTGTATCGAGTGTTATTTTCATACTCGCTATAAATGACTTATATAAAACTAATTATTTTAATTTTAAAAAGCTAAAAGCTAAGTATGTTTACATAGTTTTTACATTTATTCTATTAGCTGCGGAATGGGTATTTGTAAATAATTTTAATAGGGATCGCTTAATCAATGACAATCAGCAAGCCGTAAAACCGACTGAGGCCATGGACTACTTTAAGAGTTTAAACATTCACAAAGGAAGAATTTTTAATACATTTAATGTAGGTGGTTATATTGTATTTAGCATGCCAAAGGGCATGAGAAATGTTATCGATGGCAGAACCAACCTATTGTATACATACAAAGATATGGAAGAAGTTGTATATGCGAATTTGAATCCTTCAAGGTTGTACATCTTAGATCAGAAATATAATTTTGATTATGCTTTTGCACTATACAGCCATACTTATGATGGAACTTTTGATAATATACTGCGTTCTGGAATTTTTAGTCTTGAATATGCGGGGCGGTACTCAGCTTTTTTTTCAAAAGAAAAAAATAAATATCCAATAGCAAGACGTGCACTTATCGCACCTGGATGCCTTGAGGCTTCATCACTAGATGAAATTAATAGAGAACTTGAATTAGCCCTTAAATCCCATAAACAAACGGATTTATTGCCAACCATCTTAGAATTCTTTAAACAATATTTTCAGGAGAGTAACAAAGAGCAATTTCTATATAATTATGATTTAGGTGATTTTTATTCTATATATAAAGTAAGAGCTTATGCTTATTTGCTAAGTAAATATGAAAAATACAATACAGCAATTCAGGTTTATAAAACCGTTCCTTTTTATTTATTAAAAAATACAGACAGAATTTTGGTTTTAGATATGATTCTGAAATCTAATAATTTTGATTACCATACTATATTGCTTAATGAAATTGTAAATATGTTAAGTCGCTTTTTTATTTACTTATCGAATGCAGAAAAAGAATATTTGTACAATATTCTTTTGAAATTTAAAGCGCAAGGTTTAACCATAGAAAGTGAA
>JAGRAE010000108.1 GCA_020435005.1 Bdellovibrionales bacterium | reverse complement strand
AAGGCCGTAACCATGGAAGAAGTGTTTAAGAGCTTAGCTGCTGAGTATCTTGAAAAGCACGATCCAGTGAGAAAAGCTGAGAGAATCACTAAGAAGAAAGAACTAATTAAGATCAAGAAAACTTCAGCTAAGAATTCTAGGTTAAAGAATAACAAGAAATTTAATTCTACAAAAATAGAATTAACTAAAAACATAAAACAACCTGCTACAAAAGTAGAATTAAACAAAAACATAGATTTAGCCACTATAAAAAGTCAGCCAGCCATAAACTCATTGGGTCAGCGCACTGCCATTCCAGCAGAAATAGCCCATAAAGTTCATTTAAGGGATCAGGGGCAATGTCGTCACCACTATCCTTCAGGTGAAAGATGCAACACCAAAAGATGGTTACATTTGCATCACAAGCAGCCCGTATCCCAGGGCGGTGAACACAGTGTAGAAAATCTAATAAGTTTGTGCCCGGCTCATCATGAATTGGCGCATTTGATATTAGAAAACAAAAACACAAAGAAGTCGGTTTGCCCGGGCAAAATACTTATATCAAAAAATATTTAAAACAAAATAGACAAAATTAGCTTAACCATATGCCAATTATTCATATAAAATCTTAAGCCAGCTTGTGAATAGCTTTTTGGTTCGAGTGTTGAGAAAAACCTTTGCGTAGAACTATCTGGTTAGTTTATCGAATTTTACCCATACAACTACAGAATAACTTTTTTAATTGACTGTACATACAGAAGGGCTGAGTCCATTAAAATAAAGTGCTCGTTTGGTGTTGGGCTCTAAATAAATTTTATAAATATTTCCTGAAGAATCTAAAGTGAACTTTCCTGTGCCATCAGATTTTAATCGGTGAGTTTCCACAATACCAGCGTTACACTCTCTTAATAAAATATCCTGGCCATCTTCTGTAATGATATATTCTATTAATGCCGTTTCAACACCACTACTCGTTATTTGAATAAGATCGGTATTTGCATGCGTATTTGTATATAACTGAAAATTACTGTTTGCGTTGTAATAATAAAAGAAAACGCGGTTGTTTCTAACTTCAAAACTATTCCTTACACTTTGTCCTGCAGGCAATGGTCCATTGAGTTTACTAAAATTTGTGCCATCCACATTTACACTCGCAATCTCGTAAATATTATCAGTAGTTAATTCACCATATATAACAGCTTTTGTTGAATCAGGTGTAAATTTCATAACAGTAGAATTTGGTGCATTGACTTGGTCAACCTGTGTCGTTAATAAAGTTTCATTAGTACCGTCTATATTCACTATCATCACATTATTTTGATAGTCTAAAAACATGACTTTTTGTGAATCAGGGCTAATAGTAAGCCTTGTAATACCTGGATGGAAAGGGCTATTGAGTTTTAAAAAGCCCGTACCATCTACATTCACTTTATAAAGTTCATAAATTCCATCAGTATCTATATCTGAAGTAAAAACAACTTTGGTTTTGTCGGGAGTTAAGTACTTAAAGTTAATAGACGCATGGCTGGGTAGATCAGGGTGAAGTTTTAAAGGTGTGCCAAGCCCATCTACAGTATTGGAATAAAGTTCGTAGAGACCTAGGGAATCATAATCGCCAGTAAAAATGGCTTTAGAAGAATCGTCGTTATAACCTAATGTGGTGTTGATGCAGCCTCCATTGCCGAATGGATCAGTAACCGTTTGAACATTTGAACCGTCAATGTTGATCGATTTAATCGACTCATTTTTTGCGGAACTAACAATGTACTCAATAAATGAAACTTTATTTGAATCAGGACTGATCTGTGGTAGATAACTGTCATTGGTACTATTTTCATAGAGAGTATAAACATCGTTACCTAAAATATCTGCGCTCCACAAACCGTAGCGACCATTTGTGCTTAAATCACCGCGGTACACAATATGATTAAAATCAAAAGTAGGATGAACTGAGCTTATGTCATAATTGTTGTCGATAGTATTTTGGCTTATTTGGTAATTGATATTATTACCAAGATCAAAAGCGAACACGGCATACCAGTTTGTTGCATCTTTATCAATTTCAGCAGAAGCCATACATCCGTTGCTATCCCAATAAAATTCTGAAGGGTATTCATTAGGAGTAGTAAAGTTGGCATTATGTAAAGTAATTTCAGTATTGGGTTCATTAATTGTTACTGTACTCGTCAAATCTCCTGCTGTAGCTACACCAATATTAGAAATGTTAACATTAAACTGTTCTGAACCATCAATAGTTGGATTGTCATCAATAAGAGGAATTGCTATTCTTCTCTTAAGTTTACCACTGGAAATACTTTCACCAACTAAATTTACTGACGTATAATCAATTCCCGCAAGCGCTGTACCATTGGTTGTTGAGAGATCAAAAGTCATGGGATATTGAGACATACCTGTAGCAGTAACTTCTACTATGGCCGAACAGCCTTCATAATGAGTAGCATCTGAAATGCTAACACTTGGTTGGGGATCATCGTCATTTATTGTTAGTGTATATTGAGTGATGCCCACCGGGTCGGCTTCTAATGGATCATCTAAATCTAGTACTAAAGTCTCTTGGTATTCATACAAGCTATTATTAACAACAGTTATAGGGATTGTAACAGAGCTTGACCATGCAGGGAGAGAAATACTACCCGTTGCACCTGAAAAATCAGATCCACTGCTGGCATCACCTGAGATGGTGTATGTGAATGCAGTATTACTACCCAAAGGATAATTTATATCAATATTTACATTGCCATTTTGTCCATCATTTTCAGTAACAGTTTTCCCGCTGCTACTAAATGAAATTTCACGAGGAGTGTCGTCGTCATAAACATTAATTGTATGAGTTGCAGACCCTGTCCAAGCTCCATAATTAAGAGTTGTTTGGGTAAGAACAATAGTTTTTATAGCTTCTAAATCACTGTCGTTAACTACATTAAAGTTAAAACTTGTACTGCTTTGATTAGCTGGGATTGAAACAGAAGATATGTTTAAGTCATGATCTGCTGGAAAAACTAAGTCACCACTTAAACTAAAACCCACGTCAACTATGGTTGGAAAAGTAGGAGTTATATTGACGGTTACTGACACAGTTACTGTGTCTTCCATAACATTTTGTGAAGCAACACTCCAGCTAACATTAGGAGTGATATCATTGTCATCAATTGTAACAATGGCTTGTGTGTCGGGTGCTTGGACGGCAATGGGATTAGAAATATTGAAATAAAAAGACTCACTGTTGCCTTCATCATAGTAATCGTGAACAGTGTTTATATTCAGCGTTTTTGAAACTTCTCCAGCGTCAAAACTTATTGTGCCCGAATAATTTGTTAAACTGTAATCAATTATTTGAGTGGCTGAATTATCAGTCACACTGTAATCAATAGAAATAGCTTCAGTAGAAGGAACGTCCAAGCTTAATGTCAAATTACCAGAACTACCTTCATCAATGTTTATGTCGGCAATGCTCAGTGTGGGTAGGGGATCTTGTTCAACTATAGTAATGGTGTACTCAGCAATGCTAATATCCGCACCTTGCAGATTTGTGATTTCAATTACAAAAAATTCATTTGTTGCAGTTTCATATAAACTGTCTGCAATGGCTGCAATGTTGATTGTAGAGCTAGTTTCTCCAGGCAAGAGAGTTATAGATCCTGAATATGCAGACATAGTAAAGTCAGTAATTTCTGTAGCTGTATTCCCAGTTTTAATAGCAAAATCAAAAGTGATGTCATGATCTTCAATATGATCAATGCTTAATGTAAAATCTTGATTTGAGCCTTCATTAATACTTAAATCACTGGCTGTAAGCAGTGCCGGTAAATCATTATCAAAAAGTTCAATATTCACTTGAATGTTGTTTTTCGCAAATAAGCTAGAAATTTCTAATGAATAACTTGCATCTTGTTCATAAAATACATCTTCTAAAAACTCTAAATTTATCGAGAAAGAAGTATCACCTTTTTTAACTCCAACTGTTCCTGATTGGGTACTTACTACTTCTGCCGAGGCATTTATGTTCCAATTAAAATCAGCATCATGGCGAATTGCGCTGTCAAAAACAAAGACAAAAACGGATTTGTCGCCTTCTGTAAGTTGGACATTTGTAGATGTAGTAGTTAACTCGACTTTATAGGATTCAGGGACATAACCAGATTCGATATTGGGGACTTCACCAATGACCTGTTGGTTAACATCACAGCCAACTACTGAAAATAGTAAGCTTAGTGACATAAAAAAGATATTTAATTTACGTTCCACTAGTTTAATCTTCTTCATGCATTACATATCGGCAGTTTAATGTGGAACTTTAGACTTTGGTCAAGTTGTCTCAATTTGAAACAAAAAAAAAGCCAAACACTCAATGTTTGGCTCTCTTTGGTTAATATTTTATTAAGAATTACTTCTTACTTAAAATCTTATGACCTGTTCCTTCTAGCATGACACACTTGCCAGTTGAGTAGAAAGTAGCGTTAGTAATGAAGTCAGCACCGCTTCTAGATTGAGCATCGTTGATGGCTTCATCCATTAAACCAATTTCCCCTTTGTCATTACCAGTATCTGCACAAAATTCACCGGTCACTTCACCGATCTCTTTTAATTGCGCACCTTTTTTAAGGTGGTAATGTTTCATGGAAACACCGCCAGCGTCTAAAATTTTAGTTTTCATTGCACATCCGCTAAGGAAGGCAAGGGCGATAATTGCAAAAATTAAATTTGAAATTCTCATTTGTAAGCCACTCCTGTTACTACGATACAATTTTTAGCTACGATGTTTGCAGCATTAAAACCATCGGGTCTAGTTTGTACTTTGTTTATATATCTGATTTGATCTTTAGTTGATTTGTCAGAAGACTTCCATCCCGCAGACTCAAGAGTTCCAGCTTGGTTACGAGCATTGATAAATGCTCTGTCTAAAGTTGGACGACCACCTAATTGATAGCCTAAGATAGTCCATGTGCAGTCTTCGCCGCGGATGGGACCAATTGATTTTCCTTGTTGCAATTCATTGTCAAAGGAAACCATCTTTACCTTTTCAGCATAGTTGTAAGTGGCACAACCACTCATAACTAAACCTAACAAGGAAACTAATAATACCTTCCTCATGTTTTACTCCTCTTTTTGTTGTTCTTAAAAAGTGATGTAATCAATAATGGCAAAGTCTGTGGGATGTGTCTATAGAGTATTTGGCTTCATTGCGTCAGAAAGCTCATTATAAAATAATTAAAAAATAATTATATGCATAATTTATGTGCAGCACAACTGGCTACCTTGGTAAAAAGTAACTTTCTAACATTAATCAAATTATAAAACATAACAATTGCAATTTGTTTGGGCATTGAAACCATATTCAGTAATTCAAATAGTATCCTAACTGTACCCTGGGCCTATGACCATTTAATAATGCGCTTAAAGGAACAAACCTAAAAAAATTTTGGAGGGACAAAATGGGTTTTAAAACATTTTTTGCGACATTAGCAGTTGCGGGTTTTTCATACTCTGCACAAGCTTCATGTCCGGTGGGAACAAAAGCTTATCATAAAAATTTAAACAATAAAGAGACATGTGCTCTGTACGGTACTTATAAAGACGATCTGTTCTTGTCGAGCGACAAAAGTTGGGTCTTAGAGGGTGGAGTATTTATTGGAAAAGACAATGGCCAAGGGGGAACAAACTTAGAATTAGATCCAGCGGTATTAACTATAGAAGCGGGCACAACAATCTATGCCTTAAATCCTAAAAAAGATATGTCACTTCCACCTGCTGCGCAAAAAGACAGAAAAGACTTTTTAGTCATTAGCCGCGGTTCACAAATTATAGCTGAAGGTACGGAAAGTTCACCCATTGTTTTTACATCTGCTAGTGATGCACCAAAAGCTGCGGACTGGGGTGGATTATTTATTGATGGAATGGCTCCCGTTAATAAATGTGCTGATCTCAACAATTGTTCTGTAGCTGGTGAAGCCGGAACAGGCTGGTACGGCGGCAATGACCCCTTCGATAACAGTGGTGTTTTGCGCTATGTTAGAGTGGAATTTGGTGGCGATCAAATAGATGAAGAAAAACAATTTAATGGCATTACTTTTAATTCTGTAGGTGCCGGTACGATTGTTGATTATATCCAAGTTCATAAAAATGATGATGATGGCATTGAGTTTTTTGGTGGAACCGTTAACGTAAAACATGTGGTGATTACCGAAGCCTCTGACGATTCTATTGATTGGACCTATGGTTACACAGGGATGATTCAGTTTGCAGCCGTAGTTCAAGGGGAAGCAAAAGCGGACCGTGGTATTGAAGCTGACAACAATAGTAAAAATGTAGATCTAGAGCCGAGATCTAATCCCACTTTATCTAATGTAACTCTTTTGGGAAGTTCCATTAGCTCTGAAGGTTTAAAGTTTAGAGTGGGTACAGCTGTGACAATGACAAACTCTATCGTTATGGGATTTGCCAAAAACTGTATGGATGACAAAGATGCTTATGCACCAGGTGTTCATGTTTTTAATAATGTTTTTGCTTGTGCAAATTTAGGTACATCAGCTAACCACGCTGGCAATGAATTTTATAATGATAAGTCAATTGTAAAGTTGGATGGATTATTTCCTGCTACAGGTTCTGACTTATTAGTAAAAGGTTCAATCCCAGAAGATTTTGACTTTTTCTTTGACGATGTTTCTTTTATAGGAGCATTTGGAGATACAAACTGGGCTGCGAATTGGACAGTAGGACTTTAAAAATTGTGTCTAAAATCAGTTTTTGTTTAAGGGGCTCTTTAAGGCCCCTTTTCCTGTATAAGGAGGGTTTTGGAGTGAAAAAAATGAGTGCCTTATTTTTGTTTTTATCAATGAGCCATGTCGCTTTAGCTGACACTGTCGATAGTATGGCAAAAAGTGTTATTGAACTTCGCCGGCAAACAGAAGAGTTAAATACGGAATATGAATTGCGCAAACAACAAATCGCCGATGAATTAAAATCATTATCAACACAAAAAATGGAATTAAGTGCTGCTTTAAATGAAGCTGAAATAAAAGAAAAGCAATTCACGCAAAAGGTTATTGAATCGAAAAAAACTCTGAATAAAAAAAATGTGCTCGGTGAAGATCTCTATCTCACTAATAAAAAAATTATATCTGAATTAAAAGATTACATTGAAAATTCACTGCCTTATCTAAAAGAGCAAAGAATAGAGTCAGTACTTCAGATTGAAGATAAAATAAATAAAAAAGAAATATCTGCAGCAAAAGCGGCAAATTTATTGTGGGGATTAATAGCTGATGAGAAGAGACTGGCAAAAGAAACACAGCTTACCAAGCAAAACGTGAGCGTTGAAGGTAAAGAGCTTTTAGCGGAAATTGTAAAAGTCGGAATGGTGACAATGTATTTCAAAACCGACAAAGGGCAAATTGGTCAATTAATTAATGAACAAGGCGCTTGGCAATATCAATTAATCAAAGATAAAAGTTCACAGGAAAAGGTTTTGACTCTTATGGATTCTATAAAAAAGCAAATTAGAAATGGCTATTTTGAATTGCCTATGGTTCAAGTCGGGAGGAATTCATGAGAATTATTTTTTTATCTTTGTTCTTTGTATACAATGTGAGTGGGGCAAGCACTTTAGAAAGCTCTTACCAGCGTGAAATTTTATTTTTAAAAACATATAAAAGTCAGCTGCGAAAACAAACTCAAGACTTAGAGAAAAGTTATATAAAACGAGAAATAGCTGCCAAGCAAGAAATTGAAAATTTACAAAAGAAACTCATTAGTTTAAGTACACGTAACGACAAATTGTCGCAAAAACTAAGTGATCTAGATAGGGAGATTGAAGAAGTTGTAGAGTCTAAAAATCAATTGCAAACTATTGTTGAACAGAGCCGAGAAGAAAGCTTTGCTAAAGAAATTTCTGAGGAAGATCTTAAAGTGGAACTTATCTCCGTTTTTGATCAAGCATTAAAAAACTTAAGAACAATAAATAAAGTTAAAGTATCACAAGGGGAGTTTTTTCTTAAAAATGGTGAAAAAACAGAAGGAGAAATTATAACAATTGGACAAATTGCAAAGTATGGTGTTTCAGAAAAGGAGCAGGGTTTACTCTTTCCCGTAGGTGGACACAAATTTAAAATATGGAGTAATTTAGAAGATAAACAAATTGCAAACATAAAAGAGAATAAATGGTCTGAGATCACTCCTGTTTTTCTCTACGAAAGTTCTGAAAGGGGTTACATTCCCAAAGTTGATAAAACTCCTCTGCAGACAGTACAGGCGGGTGGGGAAATTGCCTGGGTGATTGTTATTTTAGGAGTCATAGCTTTAGTAGCTTCCTTATTGCGAGTAAAGCTCTTATGGTCGGCACAAGCAGAATCGGTATTAAGAGTCACAAATTCCGTTAAGCAAAGCTTAGCTCATAAAGTGATGAATATTGAAGATGTCATAGACGAAAAGATATTAGAAGAATCAAAAACTATAGATCGTTTTGGTCAGTTTATAGTCGTATTAGCCGCTGTTGCTCCTTTATTAGGTCTGTTAGGAACAGTTACTGGAATGATCGCTACCTTTGATACCATCACTCAATTTGGTACTGGAAACCCAAAGCTCTTGTCTGGAGGTATATCTGAAGCTCTTATAACCACTATGTTGGGGCTCATGGTAGCTATACCCACTTTGTTATTGGGTAATTTTTTAAACTCTTGGAGTAAAAAATTAAAAGAAGAAATGGAAAGAGCCTCCTTAGCTATTTGTAATGCCTTTGCCACACAGGAGAAGCTATGAGTTTTATAGTGGATATTATTCACTCGGGCGGTTGGGTGAGCTATCCCTTAATGATTGTCGCATTATTGCTGAGTTATTTATTAGCACTTCGTTATTTTCATCTAAAGTCTTTAAAACCTCTTTCGTTACAATTGAATCAAGCTCCTATAACTCTTGAAAATATTAAACTGATTCATTTTGAAAGAAGTATGGAACTCGACTTTGCAAAATCAATTATAAAGAGTTTAGTGGTTATTGCTCCTTTATTAGGACTATTGGGAACAGTTGTCGGTATGATTGAAACTTTTGAGTCTCTAGACGGTATGCAAATGCATTCTTCTAGCGGAGGCATTGCCGGAGGTATTGCTCAAGCCATGTTTACTACAGAGATGGGTTTAATTATATCAATTCCCGGACTTTTGGTGTCGCGTTGGTTAGACCGCTTACAAACAATAGAAAAAATAAAAGACGATCAAACAATTGCAAAAATTAAAATACAGGAGAACTTATGAGAAGAGCTCACCCTGACGAAGAAAGTACTATTGATATTTCGCCACTTATTGATATGGTTTTTATTCTGTTAATATTTTTTATGGTCACCACAACATTTGTGAAAGATATGCAAGTTGATATTTCAAGACCAGGAGCTAAGAGTTCTAAACCTTCGAGTACGAAGTCTCTGAGAGTGTTTATAGATGCCAGTGAACAAGTCTTTGTTGACGGAGCACTTATTCGTCCATGGGTGTTGCAAAGTAAGATACGCGAATTGGCAAAAATGCAAAGGACAGAAAGTGTTCTTGTGGTGACAGATAAAAAAGTTTCAGCAGATAAATTAATTGAGGTTGTGGATCAATGCCGAATGGCTGGGATCAAAGATATCGGTGTGGCCACTGAAAATGAGGCGGGTGCGTAAATGAAATTAAAAGCATTTTTAATTAGTTTGCTCACTTTAATTTCATTTTTTTTGATATTAGAAGGACTCAATCGAGTGGCCATGAAACCTCATAAAAGCAGTGTAACAAACTTTCAAGTGCAAAAAATCAACTCTGTGGCTAAAACAAATGTTGTAAAGCCAAAACCAAAAAAAGTAAAAAAAGTTAATGATAAAAATTTAAAGCCTAAATTAAAAATGCAATTTGCTGGGAGTGGCACAGATTTAGGCTTAGATATATTGAATTTAAATGCTGGGCAATCAAGTTTGTTCGGAGATGCTGATGAAGCGACTCTCACTGAAGGCCTAGTCGATGAAGCACCAACCATAAGCTACCGTGAGCCTATACCTTTTCCCGATTTTGCTAAAGATCAAAACTTGTCAGGTTTTGTTACTTTAAATTTACTGATACAAAAAAATGGAAAAGTTGAGAAGATAAAAGTTTTAGAAAGCCAGCCTCAAGGTGTATTTGATAACTATGCCTTACAGTCGGTAAAAAATTGGGTATTTGAACCAGCAAGGTTAAAAGGACAATCTGTGAGTGTTTGGGTTAAACAGAAAATTGATTTTCAGGTAAATTAATGAGGATCATAATTATTTTATTTTTATTGTATTCAAGTTTTTCTTCTTGGTCCCAAGAAGAGGATGTGGATTACATGGCTGTCACGGCGATCATGTTAAAAAACAATTACTATGATCGAGCACGTAGTTCTCTGGAAAAAATTAAAATTGATGAAGAAGATATTGATTTACATAAGTACTACGCTTATTGGGGCCTTGTTTATATTAGCGAAAAAAAGTACCCTGAAGCCCTCTTAAATTTAGAGAATTCCTTAAAATTTTATTTTGAAGACACAGAAGTTTATTTGTATTTGGCTGAAGTGCAATTTCAACTAGAGCATTATAATGAAGCTTTAAAAAGTTTAGAAAAAACATCTCAAGAGGTCAGGAATAAATATACATATACGCTGCTTATCTCAAAAGTGTATTGGGAATTGGGAAATAAATCTAAAGCCTATAATTTTCTTGAAGAAGTGAAATCCCCTTCAGTTCAAATAAAAAAACAAATGTGGTCTCGCTTAGTGGAAAGTTTATTGTTTCAACAGTCCTATGACTTTTTGTTAAAAAA
The DNA here is from genome assembly GCA_020435005.1 of Bdellovibrionales bacterium. Classification (GTDB taxonomy): domain Bacteria; phylum Bdellovibrionota; class Bdellovibrionia; order Bdellovibrionales; family UBA1609; genus JACKAN01. The sequence continues at coordinate 1,346 of JAGRAE010000108.1, read as the reverse complement.
TTGGAAAATATGGGATCAGCAAAGCCTTTTAACTTTTGCAGCCATATATAAAAAAGAAAAGCAAAACGATTTGGCACTTGAAGTATTGGAACGTATGCGCTGGGAATTTCCAAACTCCGCTGATGTCGTTTTAGAATTAGCTCAAACATATCTCTATAAAAAAATGAAGTTTTCAGCAGCTATGGTTTTAGAGGAAAGTGCAAGGTCTATTCCCTCATTAGCTTATGAAGCCAGTATGATGTTAAGAGATATGGGTTTTGCTTATCGAGCTTTGAACCTAAACTTGGCAGTACAAGATGAGGGGAAGGCTTTAAAAAATCGTCTTTCTATATATTTAGAACTTGAAAAATACACTCTTGTATCCAAACTGGAACCCATACTTGAACAGAAAGGGCTTTTGAGTGACGAAGAGCTGCGATACGCTGTCGCATTTGCTCACTATAAGACAGGAGCTTTTAAAAGATCACAGACCTTGTTAAATCAACTGACTCGCGATGATTTGTTTAAAAAAGCTGTTGAGATAAAAAAACTAATAAGTACTTGCAAGGATCAGGAGTGGAGTTGTCTTGAAACTTTATAGATTTTTAATAATTTATTTATTTAAGCTCCTGTCATTACCTCTTGCTCAAACAACGGTGCTCTTGTTTTTATTATTTCCACTGAAGTTTGTTTGTGCATCTGAGCCAGGACGAATTTCCATTTCAATTTATAAACAAAACCAGACTTTTAAAAATTTTAATGTAGAGCTTAATAATAAGACTTTTCAAACAGATGAGGATGGCGTTTTAGTTCAAAGCTTTCCCGAGGGAATTGTTCAGTTAAAAATTACTCATCCCGATGGTGAAAAAGTCATTGAAAAAAATATTTCCGTAGTCTCTCACCTAGATACATTTGTCCTCATTAATTTTGATAAAGACCAAGTTCATTTTGATATCAATGCGCCAAAGGTTTATGAAGTTGAAGACAAAATAGAAAATAGCGTATTATTTAAAGGGAAGGTTATAGCCATTGGCCAAGAGCAAGAACTTGCGGGAGTCAAAGTTTTTGTAAAAGGCTTGAGTCAGAATGCCACAACTAATTACCGCGGTGAATTTGAACTAAAAGTTCCAAAGGGAAAGGTTCTAATGTCGCTTTCTCATAGTTCCTATAATACCTTGTCTCAAGAGATCGAAGTGAATGATGATGAACAAGTTTTTCACAAAATATCTATGGTACCCAAAGGGTTAGAGCTTGAAGACTTTATAGTATTAGCGCCTCGTCAAAGGGGAAGTGTTGAAGAGCTTATTCAAGTTAGACAGAACTCCACCAATGTGGCGGATGTCATGAGTGCTGAACAAATGTCTAAG
>JAGRAE010000107.1 GCA_020435005.1 Bdellovibrionales bacterium | reverse complement strand
AACAAAGACTTGAGAAATCTACAAAGAGCACAGAATTTACTTCATGTAACGGACTTTAACAAGGCGTGGGAATTCCATACTGGAAATTAAAGAGAGCTGTTTACACAACCTAAATACGTCAGCCTATACAAGACCAATAAGCGGATTGATATTCAGCATCACAGGTTTTAAAAAACATTTAGGACTAAATTAAAACTCTATTCGCTCAGCATTAAGCAAAGGAAACTTGCCATTCCATTTGTAAGGAATACTCATGTCGCAGGAATAATTGCCGACACTAACATTTCTCAATATTTCAGCAATACACTCTGCTGCCTCAGATTTTACTGTAGACTCATCAACATCAATGGAGCCATTTGCGGAGACAAAAAATTGTACCGCCTCCGGAAGATCACCAAATCGCTCAATGCAATACTTGGCATTTCTCTTATGTATAGAAATTGTACGTTGGATTTGTGTGTGGCGCTCGCCATGCACTTGCAAAGGCCATGGAGTAGCCAGGTCCTTTTGGCCAGAAATTGTCCCTTGTAGACATAATTCGGCAGCCAATAAGCTTGATGACAGCATGATAGATGCTAACAAAAATAAGTATTTACTCATAAATCCTCCGTATTCCTGCAGTACTCTTTAAATTGAATGCAAATTCGAACCCAAATAAGAAGGATGGAAATATCCACCTCTAGTTTTCCACATGTCTACTCTATACCAATAATATAATTGCACAAAACGTCCTCTTGTTTTAACTCTACACTAAACTTTTTATTTGTTTTTTACTATTTTCCATCAGACTATCCTTACCATTTCTTGTTAAAAAAATCTCATTCTATACATATCTAAATTGAGTTTAGGAAAAATCTATCACTATTCAGACGTTCACTGGTCATTATAATCTACAGATATCACTCCTAAAAGATAATTTATTTGTAAATACGATTGTTTATCTGTAAACCTAGAAAACTTTTTTACTCTATAATTTGTTGTTTCAAGCGTTACCTCTCAAAACAAAGACTTGAGAAATCTACAAAGAGCACAGAATTTACTTCATGTAACGGACTTTAACAAGGCGTGGGAATTCCAAATATTAAGTTAACGTGAGCAGTTAGTGAAGTTTTAATGCAACACATGGTTAACACTATTTAAATTATTTATTGACTTTGAACCTTCGTTCACATAAATTTTGAACTCAGCAATATGCATCTGCAATAATTTAAATTTAATTTGGGAAACAAATTCAATGAAAAAAAACGTTGCCAAGCAACAATCTTTATTCAAAAACAAATTGGAAAAACAACATTACAATAAAGATTCAAGCTATGGGGGTGATTTATTAAAAACTCGAAAAGGCCGAGCGATTGCGCGACCTCTCGCCATCAAGAAAACAATTCACCTAGTGCTACGCTCATCTAAGGCTAATGGAGCATGGTCTTTTAGAAAGAAAGAAAACATGAACTCAATAAATCAAATACTTGGTAAATTTTGTTCAAAATATGGAATTAAAATCTTATCAAAAGCCAATGTTGGCAATCATCTTCACCTACACATTAAGCTTTCATCTCGTTTCACTTATGCACCTTTTATCAGAGCTATTACTTCTGCCATAGCCATAGCTATCACTGGCGCTAGCCGTGTAAAACCAATGAAAACATTAATAGAAGGCAAATTTTGGGATACACGTCCATTTACAAGAATCCTTAGCAGCTGGCGAGAGCATTTAAATCTTTCTGAATATATTAAACTAAATCAGCTTGAAGGCTGTGGTTGCAGCCGTCAAGAAGCAAGATATATATTGGCAAAGGAATGGGATCTCAAAAAAGGTCACAATTGGTGGAAATCTAGTTTAAATTCATAATACGATCACCAATAAGTTATTTAACGTGCTTTTTAACTAAAAGAACTTAGTACATATTTAACGAGCTTTTAATCGAAAAGAACTTCGTACAGATTCAATGAGCTTTTAATCGAAAAGAACTTCGTACAGACAGACGTGAACTAAGCGTTGATCTGTATGAATTAAAACTGCTAGACTCAAATCAATAAGCATAACCCTGAAGAATTAGGTTGAGCGAGATCCTATAGTAGATAGATTAAAATCTAATTATAAATTTACATGACCCTTTTAGAAACTGTCGCAAAAAAGCTATTTTGAATGTTATTTTACTCAGCTCTCACTCAACGTAAGTCTAATACCCCTCGTTCGCTCTTCGTAAAATTATCTTCAAATCTTAATATTTTGCGACTACCTCTTTTAATAATAAGTGACAGACTAATAGCATGAATAAAATACTATCGGCTCTCGTTAGTTGAGAATACTTCTTGCTGTTACGCTCTCTAAATACCTTTTTTTCTTTATAATTTAATGATTCGAGCGTTACTTCTCAAAAACAAAGACTCGAGAAGTCCACAACGAGCACAAAACCTACTTTATATAACAGGTTTTAACGAGGCGTGAGAACTCCCCATCTGCAATTAACGGGAGCAGTTTATACCTTTCAAAACAAAGACTCGAGAAATCTACAAAGAGCAGAAAATCTACTATATAAGACAGGTTTTAATGAGAGGTGATGATTCCAAATCAGCAATAAAAGTAGTAGTCTGAAAAAATCAAAACCCTAAACCAATCCACTATAAGAAAAACTTAAGGCTTTCGCAAGTTGACCACCAAAAAAACTAATAACTAACCAAAAAAACTAATAACTAACCAAAAAAACTAATAACTAACCAAAAAAACTAATAACTAACCAAATCTGACTTTTTCAACTCAATGATTTCATAATCACTAGGTACAGCTGACAACTTTATATGTTTCTTATCACCAACCAAAGCAAACACAAATGGCTTACTAGATATAAACTCTTTAACTAAAGACTCAACATCTTTCATTTTTACTGACTGCAAATAATCATATGACAAATCATATGTGTCTTCATGCAAACCCAAATTACTCATCATAAAAAAACGCAAAGGCAAATCTCTAAACTCTAAACGGGAAGTTGCTAGCAAATCACTAAAGCTCTTCTTTGCCTCGGAATACTCCACCTCACTCATTTTATATTCATCCAATAACCAACGCGAAGTTTTAAAAGCTTCTTCAAACTTATCCGTTTGTGTCCCCACAAATCCACGCATCAAGTTTTCCTCATGCTCATAAAAAGGACGCTCATTGTACATATAAGCCGAATAGGCCAACGCTCTTTTCTCTCTTACCTCTTTGAAAACTGGCGAACTCATTCCTGCACCCAAAAAGTAATTATAAAAATTAATTCCTAAATAGTTACTTAAATTCTTCTCATCAAAAGGAAATAAACTTCTCAACAAATGTATATGTGTTTGCGCCATACCTGGAACATCATATATATAAATCTTGTTTTTATTCGACTGATAAGAAGTAGATCTCATTTCTGGAAATTTATACTTTACTGATTTTTGACCTTGTGGAATTTTGTTGCTTAAAAACTCTTCAATTATACTTACATTCATTTTTCCTACATAAAAAACATTTTTATTAGCCTTCAACAACTCACTATACAATTTTTTCCACCCCTCTGAACTCACTTTTTTTAATTCATCATTACTAGCTTCCAGTTTTGCAGCACTATAAGAACCATTCGCCAAGTAACTAGCCACTAATTGTGTAAGATTTCTCGGGTCAGTTAGTTGCTGTTTTCGAGACTCTATTTCAGATTGAACCAAAGACTTCAATATTTTTTTATCAACTCTAATTTGATCTATAAAACTTAAAACTTCAGTGAGTCCCCACAATATATGTGATTCTTCTCCATCTACATTTACAGAGGCTTGCCAGCGATCACATTCAAATTCTAGTGTCAAGCCCTTAGCAAATAACTTTCTTTTTAATTCCACCATTGTTAATTTGGGTGTTCTAGATTTATCTAAATAATCCATCCAAAAACAAGTTTCTTTATTTTGAAGGGAATTAACTTCCCAACTTAGTCTCATTTCTGCTTGGTTGTTATAAGGGTTATTGCTTGTATATAAAAACACACCTTCTTTAATGTCTGACTTCCTCACCTGATTTTGAATATTCACTGGCTTATAAGGAATTTTTGGTTCTTTTTTTGCACCGGTCATAATTTCAAAATACATTTTTGAATGAGTGTCTTTATCTTGACCCATTCCTGTCAGAGGGGTAATCGCTGGCTTTGACACCTTCGGTGCCTGGTACTTTCCAGGTCTATAATTAACGACTATGTATTTATCATTTATATATTTATTAGCATATGAAGAAATATCAGAAGGATTTAATTTTAAAAGACTTGGCACCCAATTTACAATATCACCCCAAGGTCTATCAAGCACAAATGAGTCTCTCATTTGTTGGACACGATTTAAATTTGTTTCGAGTGATTTTTCATAATTGGCTTTTGCAGCCAAAACAGAACCCGCAAACAATTCTTCAGAAAATTGACCTGTCTTTAACTTTCTCAGCTCTGATAATACAATATTCTTTAATTGTCCTAAACTTTGCCCAGGAAGTGGCTTCACAATAATATACAAAATCCCACCGTAATAGAATGGGAAACTCCAAATATCACCAGATTTAATTTTATTATCGGAAACCAACTCTCCCAACCTAGTATCTAACATTTTTGAAAAAACAGTCATTTCAGGCAAATCCTTAGCTTGTGAATCACTAACCTGGAAGCCCATCGTCATACTAGGCTCTCCTGGTCCTTTTAATTCTTTTACTATTGAGCTCTTGAGTGGTTTAACTTTATGTAATTTTCTTGATTCAACTTCTTTGGCTTTCCATTCTCCAAAATAATCATTAACAACTTTAATAACTTGTTCCGGTTCCAAATCTCCCGCAATCATTACCGCCATATTATTGGGCACATAGTAAGTGTTAAAATACTCTCTCACTTTGTGAATTGGCGGGTTTTTTAAATGTTCAACCGTACCAATAATACTTTGATCGCCATAAGGGTGACCTGCCCATAAATTTTTCTCGATTTCTCTCCAAATACGAGAGTCGGGATTATCCATATCTCGATTTTTTTCTTCATAGACGACTTCTAATTCCCACTGAAACAATCTAAATACCGGATTTGTAAATCTATCATATTCAACCTGAGCCCACTGTTTTAAGTAATTTTTAGGCATTTGAACTTTGTAGACAGTTTCATCAACCCAAGTATGGGCATTTAAGTTACTAGCGCCAAGCGTGTTATACAAATTACTCATTTCATTAAATACAACATATTGTGCCCCCTTCACCGAGGCTTGATCTATTTGTTTTAAAATTTCTTTTCTCTTTACTTCATCTCTCTCGTGAAATAATTGAACATAAAGTTTTTCTACTTGTTTTTGATATATATCTTCTTGAGTTGAATTAACTGTTCCCAAATTATTTGTGCCTTTGAACAGTAAATGCTCTAAATAATGAGCCAAACCAGTGGCATCGGCAGGGTCATTTGAACTGCCCGATTTGACGACTATTTCTGAGTAAAAATTTGGTTGAGATTCATTTTTAGAAAAATAAACTTTTAAGCCATTGTCTAATTGCCATCGATAAAGTTGAAAAGAATCACCGACCTGTGGCGGAAGGTACTTTACTCCATTGGCCAAATTACTTTTTAAATTTGTTGAACAGCTCAGATGAAAAAAATTAATGCAACAAAAAATAAACCAAAAAATATTATGCTTGCTCATAGCTCTCCTTAAAAGCTAAAGCTCATAGCTTTAGCTAAACAGAACAATTATATTTTCTAGGACAAAAATTACAATGAAGAAATTCTCTTCAGCTCATTCCCTCGGTCTTTAACTATTGCGTTAAGTGACATTAAGCTCAGCTCCAACTGAGTGTCATCTGCTTGTGCGATGGAAGGCGTATTGAGGGTAACAACTTGTGCGGAACGAGGCTCCAAAACAGGAAGTTGAATGTTGTTTAAAGTCCATTGAGCTGACATAATTTTTTTAGCTTTCTCACTATGGCTTTGCCAAAGTTTATTATAAGACAATAAATTAGTTAACTGCTGGTGAGTTGTGAGCCTTGGATTTTGCTCTTTTTCACTTTTAAAGCCTATTAACAATTCAGGAGCAGACTCAGGAATATACAAGTCTGGCTCCACTCCCTCACCTTGCAATGGACGACCTGATGGTAAATAATAAAAATAGCGAGTCACTTTTAAAATATGGCTAGCCTTTTGAAGTTCACTTATCGGTAATTCTGTTAATCGCTCATCATAGGGAATAAGGGTCTGGACAGAGCCTTTACCATAGGTTCGGGAGGCCCCAGCTATTACCGCTCTATTATAATCTTGAAGAACCCCCGCAAAAATTTCTGAAGCGCTTGCTGATAAATGATTAACCAGTACAACAATGGGTTTATCAAAGATAACTTGACCCTTATCTTCATCTACTTCAATGCTATTTTTCTTTATATTGCCCAACTGTAACAAGGGACCCTCAGGAATTAACATAGAAATCATTTTTAATGATTCTTGCAGACTCCCTCCATCGTTGAATCTCAAGTCTATTATTAAACCTTCTACATTTTTTGCATTAAACTCATTCAAGGCAATACGAAAGTCCTCAGCAACACCATTTTTTATGATTTTATCATCATCGCCTTTTAAGGCTTGATAAAAGTGTTTAAAGGCAAAATAGCCAAATTTTTTATTTTGGCTAACAATTATTTCTTTATGAGAGACAATAGCCTCTGCTGGGACAACTTCTCTAATTACATTTAGAGTTTTAAATTGATCATTGCGAAGTATGTCTAACTTCGCAACAGAATTATTATTCCCATTTAATAGATCTTGAGCATAAAAGACGTTCATGTTTGATAAATCTTGACCATCTACAGTCACAATTATATCACCTACTCGCAACCCATGCCGTTGTGGTATAGTGAGATTTACTACCCTCATACCCCTATTGGATAATACAATCTCAACACCTACTCCCGAGTATCCTCTAATTTGACCTAAAAATTCTTTAGCTAATCCATCCCATAAAAATGAAGAGTGTTTATCAAAGGCTGAAATACCAACATTTAAACCCACTTTATAAACATGTTCAGGATCCAATAATTCTTTATCATTATGAAGAAGCTCTAGATCCTTAATTGCCACATTAAAAGCTTCTCGCTCAACGCCCTCAAATTTTTTGTAAATTTTAAATTTACCAGCAATATTAAGTTTTATTTTTTGCTCTAATTCTACTTTGTCCTCAGGAAAATTATCCAAAAGCTTTTGATCCTCTGGCGTTAACTGCTGATACTCTAATGCTGCCAATTCTTTAACTTCTTCATAAAGTTTCGCACGATTGACTAGCAACTTATTAAATATTTCTTCATGCCTCAACATTGCAGCTTGAAATTTTTTATAAAATCGATCTAAAAAATTACACTTTTCACTTTCATAAAAAAAACTATACCCAACATCTTCCGCTAACTGATACTTGTTTTGATTTTTAACATCCACTTCTTCTTTAAAAAAAAAGAATTTATTATAGTCATAATTATTAATTAAATTTTCTCTGACAGACAGCCACAACTCATGATCAGTAAATAATTCTTTTAAATAATTTTCTTGCTTACCGTAAACGTGTTCTTCAGCCATGGCTTTATAAAAGCTTGTTTTCATTTCGGTACAATTAATTTGTTTAGCACTTGCAACTACACCAATAAATAGGAAGCTAAAAATGAACAATGCTTTCATGACCCACCCTTATTTTGAGTGGTTTAAGTTAACTATATTCAAAGAAAATCGCAATTTTAGAGCTTTATTTTAAAAAAATAATATAGAATTATAAGCCAGACTAATGGTTTCCATAAATAAAAAAGTCAGCTGGCAATGCTGACTCAAATTTTGTTCGATTTTTATTAAGATTTGGTAAGTTTTCACACTTAAATAATCAGCTATATTTCCAGTTGAATAATCATACCGGCGCTTTGTTGCAAAACTTTTATGAAAATCTACAATTTGGCGATTCTAGCGTTACTTCTCAAAACATTGTTTTGAGAAGTCCACAAAGAGCACAAATTCTAATTTATATGAAGGGTCTAAACGAGACGTGAGAATTCCAATCTGCAATTAACGGGAGCAGTTAAAATAATTTTAATTTATCTCATGTAATTGTCCCGAGAGCCATCGCCAGGAATTGGTACTGAGCCCCCCACTTGTTTAAAGTCAAACTGATCTTTTTTAACTTTGTGGGCATACCAACCAATTCGACCAGGATTTAGTTCATTCATAAAACCCACTTGGTAACCAATGTATTTGGGGCTATCAATAATTAAACTTTGACGATTTTCAATCTTCCAGTTAACACCCACACCTATATTCATGATATCTCCAATCATACCCGGAGATAGTGAGATTTGTACTCCACTACTGTTGTAAAAAGTAAATTTCATTTTCTCGATACGCAATGCTTGTAGCACAAAGGGCATATCATTTAGAAATTCATGGCAAACTTCTTCCATCTGATTAATGTAATAGTGGTAAAGTGACCATTCATCTAAAAATTCTACGGTAGCTCCTTCGAATTCTATCTGAACATTTTTGGCTTTTGTATATCCCAAGTTGAGATTGGCCAATGGATTACCCACAGACATAATGCCTTTAAGATCGGCACCAAAGCCCAATTGAAAACTTTCATAAGTAGACGGAAGAGCCGTTTCTGTGGTCCACCTCAAGCCAGTAGGAACATTGGGACCCATGTAATTAGGAAAACACCTGTCGGGACGTGTAATTACACGCATAGCTTCAGGTCCACCTTGAATTATTGTACCCACACCAGCCGAAGACATTGGCATAGAATAAGGAATGTAGCCTTCTTTAATAATAGCATCTTCAAAATAACTCTCCGGTGACCCACATGCTGTTAACATCCATACTGCAAAACCTAAAACAATAATTTGCATTTTATTTTTCACCCTAAAACTCCCTTGTTTTATCTGTATACACCTAGACTTTCGGCCAACTACCTGAAAAACTTTATATTTTGAGAATTTGTCGAGTTCTTAGACAGCGAGAATTTGTAAGCGTTAGAAAATGAAACAGAGGGTTTTGTTTCATGAGAACGTGATTTTTGAAATTCATTATATCTACTGACTAGGTTTTATTGAGTGCACAAAAGCTCTACATCCAAAATGATAATTTCATGTTCAAATCTTGCCTATCCCCAACAGAGTGGAATATCCATTGCTTGTATAAAAACAACGGGTATAAGGGGAGGAAACTTTCTTGCACATTCATTACTATGTCATTTTGATATTTTCATTAACTATCATAGCTTGTGATAATAAAATGGAAAGTGCCGATAAGGGTATCACTCAACCTGCTTCCACAACGGAATCAACACCGAGCCAACAAGAATATCTTAGCATTACTGATAAATTCCCGGGTTTTAACATACTTAAAGATCAAGTTAAATCCGCAGTTCCTTTAACCCAAGTTCCAAATACAGGACAAGTTTACTGTACCGTTTGTACAATTGGATTAAATGAAGTTAGCGACCGAGCCTATATCAGTAACCACTATAACGAAAACATTGAAGGTCTTATTTTTCATTCCGGCTACATTTTAGTACAAGGCATCGACAGTGATTATGAGCTCTATCGTACTTTGGGCACTAACAATGGCCCAACAGAACGCTTCGAGTTCCAAGTAGCCAATGATGTAACTTTTGATATGGTCTTTATTACTATATTCACTGACTCAAATGGTGAATATCATATATTTAGAGGGTTGATTTCTTCCTTAAGCGTGAAGACAACCACATACACTTCCGTAAACCAGGAATATTTCGCAATAGCAGTAAGTTTAGACACTGTCACTCTACAACAATTACTTTGATTTATTATAATTTAATAAATTTCTTCAAATTATTCGCCAAATGTGGAGAAAACTTAACAACAAATTAAATGTTATTATTGTATTATGTTACGATGTTGTCTGTGCGGTCTTTTATATTTTTTTGTTGTGTTGCAATTGCAACATTCACTGTTAATTTTTCCTTGGCTATTGCTGCGCCAGCAACTTGTGAACATAGTCTTTCAGGATTCTATACTAAGTTTGATCAAAAAAACCAATCAAATAATGGTAAATGGCCAGTCACTATCTACTATGAAAAAGGTGATTGGCACACCGTTTATTTGAACTACAAGAAGACAAAATCTAACAACAATTTCATTGAAACACTTTTATTTACTACTGAGACAGGCTTACCTTATGATTGGGATGCGTTCATAATTAATGACCTATACAACAATTACAACAATCCGTTTTTAAATATAGAGAATTATTTTAAAAACAAACAATTGCTCTATCCCACTGAAGAAATCGAAAAATTAATTTTACCTTTAATTGAAATTACCAACAGAAAATACGAAATTCGTCGAGGATGGCCAAAGGAATTTTCAATTAAAAATATTGCAGTTGCCAAAGAGTATCTACTCAACTCAACATATGTAATTATTAGAAATCCTCAAAATAAAATAATTGGCGGCATAAGAAATATCTTGGTCAAACACAGTGAACACAAAAAATTGCCCATGGAAATCTACCTGAACATTCAACTCCCACGACTAGGAATCTCCAAACATATCAACACCAGTGAGTATTTCAAAAATGAAATCGGTGTTTATTACGTTGATGACGAGCTCGATGCCAAAACCCACAAACAAATACTTGTCCAGTTGTGGACCCAGCTTGTTGACTTATTAATGAAACAACAAGACTTTTTTAAATACAGGCACCTGCAAGCTTTTTATATCTATGGCGATGAAAAAAGCTTGCGCCTCTATGAACCTAAAGGTTTTAAAAAATTATTAATTTATCAAAACGAAAATGAATGGGTGAATTATTCTCACATGTATGAAAAGGATGTTCCTGCCATAACCAAGAAGATCGGCAATGAAGATATTAACTGGTGGCCCATGGTTCTGTTGCCACATTGGCTACAAGTTCTAAAACCTAAACTTGAAAGCGAGGACATAACTTCTTCTATGCTGCATGATGTGCTGTATTATGAAGAAGCCCTCACAGACAAATACATTGGCAATTATCAATTTGACTCTCTTTTCCCCTACTTTATTAAAGACCTAGAAAGTAATAATTCAGAAGTTATCTTAAACAGTATTCAATCAATAACCCAACTATTGAAATCATTTTTATCACACCACAACTATCTCTATAATTATGAATTAATTGAAAGAGTATCTTCGCCCGACGAAATAGTGTGGCTGGCGGAAAATTCTTATAAAATAATTAATGAGTTAACTGAGAAAATAGCAAAATATGTAAATATCTACGAAGACAAATCCCTACAAAAGCTTGCTTATTTGATAGGTTATATTTTAAGTCTAGATATAGGTGATATCCAATATATAAATTTTGATAAATTCTTTAAAGAATGTGTTGTGCCCTTAATTCAAAAGGGAGATTTCCGCGTCAACCAGCAACTCTTTGCCGCTCTCAATAAATACAATTCTAGAACACCTCAAGTTTGGTTGAAAAATTTAGATGCCCCCTCTTTAACCACTTCAATACACTTTAAGATGAATGAATTCAGTAACGATCCAGAAAAATTGAAAAGAATGGTTAATAGCCTTCGCTTGGTATTGTTCAACCAAGGAGCACTAGGTTTTGATACTAAATATGATCCCTGGCTAGATATAAGTAATAGTTTTAGGACTCTTAAAACCAAACACCCTACTGTTATCAAAAATATTTTTATTCTCGCTGCGGCAAAACAAAAGAGGCTAAATCAACTGAATGAGGAATAACTATAAGTTCCGACGATACTGACCACCGACTTCGTAAAGGGCTTGAGACATTTGAAATAAACTACAATGTCTCGCAGCTGACATTAAAGCTGCAAATATATTTTCCCCCGCTAAAGCTGCTGCTTTTAACTTTTTAATTTGATTCTCTGCCTGAATTTTATGTTTTTCCTGATAGTTTAACAAGTTATCCAGTTGTTGTTTCTTTTCTTCAGGCGTAGCGCGACGGATTTCAATTTTCGGTGGCTCATAATCATCGACTAAAGTTTTAGGATTAATAAATGTATTAACGCCAATTATTGGCAGACGTCCATCGTGTTTTAAATGTTCATAATACAAAGATTCTTCTTGAATTTTTCCGCGTTGGTACTGTGTTTCCATCGCTCCTAACACCCCACCTCTTTCACTTATTCTTACAAATTCTGTGAGCACGGCT
>JAGRAE010000106.1 GCA_020435005.1 Bdellovibrionales bacterium | reverse complement strand
AGAATGGGTTACTAATTCCTTAATTTAAGCACCAGCAGCGGCACACATAGCTTTTAACAAAGTAAGGTTTTTGAAAATTCAAATTTGTAATGAAAAGCTAACCTCAGGGTTTTTAGAGCTTCAAAAATTGCGTCAAGTCCTATGCGAATTGTCATAATAAAAAATTTCAATTAGTTTGAAAGAAACTTTTCGCAGCATATTTCAAAGTCTAGAGAATGGGTTACTAATTCCTTAATTTAAGCACCAGCAGCGGCACACATAGCCTTTAACAAAGTAAGGTTTTTGAAAATTCAAATTTGTAATGAAAAGCTAACCTCAGGGTTTTTAGTGTCTCAAAAATTGCGTCAAGCTTTATACGATTTTTGCACGAATTGTCATGATGAAAAACACTGTGTGTTTGGAAAAAAATATTTTATAAACCATTTATATGTCGGCTTACAGAATTAAATCTAAACCTTCAGCCTTTAATTTTAAAACTCCAACGTCGGAGTTAATCAAGGTATTCTGTGTGAATAAATTACGACAAATTCTTAGTTGAGGATTTTGGTTCAATAATTATTCAAGGGTTAAAGTTCTAGTCCAATAATTATTTCAAAACAGGAGCTTTTTTTAATTGAGCAGTTTGTATTTTCATCTTTAAACATAAAGTTTTTTTCTTGATGCCCAAAGAACTTGCCAGCAAAAAACACAAAGTTTACTTAACAATTAAAAACTGTTCCCGTTAATTGCGGATATATCTTGCTATTACGCTCTCTAAATACCTTTTTTACTTTGTAATTTGATGATTCGAGCATTACTTCTCGAGTCTTTATTTTGAGCATTCCACAACAAGCACAAACTCTACTTTATATGATGGATATTAACAAGGCATGAGAATTTCCAATACGAAATTAACGGGAACAGTTCTTACTTAACAAATTGAACTAAATCAAAACTTAAAATTTTGAAATGCTCAACACATAAAATACATTTATGTTATTCTTAAATGCCCACTACAATACACACATCTTTGCTATTCTTAAATACCCACTACAATACACTCATCTTTACTATTCTTAAATTCCCACTACAATACACTCATCTTTGCCATTCTTAAATACCCATTACAATACACACATCTTTGCCATTCTTAAATACCCACTACAATACACACATCTTTGCCATTCTTAAATGCCCACTACAATACACTCATCTTTGCCATTCTTAAATACCCACTACAATACACACATCTTTGCCATTCTTAAATGCCCACTACAAAACACAAATTTTTGATATTCTCAAATGCCAAATACAATACATTCATTTATACTATTTTTAAATTTCACCGTACTCATAAGTTCAAATTTTAAATTGTGCATTTGTACTCCAAAATCAGAGACAGAAATATACACATCATGCTCTCTATACAATCTATAGACATCCAAATTTACCCATCCAGGTATAAATCCCTCACTTTTTTTAACTTTACAACTTTCTGACATTAAATCATCATGAGTAAAAAAGTTTAGTTCAGATAAATCGTTTTTAAAGTCTAAAAGTACAAAACCAGTTCTGTTCAAGTGACTCATTGAATTTCTATAATGTCTTACAACCAAGGGAATCCCAACACTTTCTTGTGCTTCATCTAAATATACTGCTTTATGATCATATAGAGCAGTTGAATCACTTTCGCTAAAAGTGACTTGCTTAATCAATTCTGGTTTAATGGGATCGTACACATCAAACTTTGATACTTGTATGCCGTTAACAAAACCTTGTTCAGTTGCAGAATGACCCACACCCAATAAATATTCCTTTAGAAAAGGTTTTAAATATGTAGAGAATCCTGGTGCTTTTAATTCACTCAATAATTTAGGCTGTTCTAAAATATTAAAATCAATTATGAACAATGGGTCCACTTGGCGAAAAGTAACAATGTATACTAAATTTTCATGATATCGAACTGAACGGATTGTTTCACTAGGTGCAAGGTCTTTAATTGATGATTTTATGGAGATGATTTCCTTTTTCTCTTCAAGGATGTAGAAGTGGTTTACATCAATGAAATTAGTCGAGTTACGTTCTGTTACTGCCAATGCAAAATGTTCTTGATCAATTTCATGAAGAGCCCATTGATTATGTATACGGCCATGAACTAAACCCATGGATACTGGATGTGGATTTCCTTTTGAAATATTAATTTTTCTAACTAGTGTAAAGTTATTATAAATGGATTGTTTAATTCTATCGTCCCAATAAAACCAATTTAAACTATTTTGTATTAAGTATAAATTATTTTCAGATATATATATGTAACTCGTTCCCCCTAAGTAAGATTGGGTGGCTGCAGTTAATTGCTGATCACTACTTTTGATATGTAATATTTTAGTTAAATCTAAGCTCAGATCATTAATTGCGGGCCTAAAGGTATTAGAACAAGTTTCTTTTTCTAAGCTAACATTTTCTTTTAAATAATCTTGTGTAATTAAATAAAAATTATCACCTATAACCCTAGCTCCACGAAGAAAACCACTAATTTTGAATTTCTGCTTTAAACTTAAAGGATTTTCATTATTGTTTAAATCATATACTCTAACCTGAATTAAATCTGGATTTGCATTAGAATACCCATAAACAAATAATTGATTTCCCATCATTATTAAACGTGGACTCGCAATCTCCAACATCTCATAAGTTTTGATTACATTAATATTTGTCGTATTAATGTCATAAGATAGCACTTCTAAAGAATCTTTTCGGGATACTATTAACAATTTCTCTAATTTTAATACGACGTCACTCTCATTGACACCAGCTACCTGTTGATCTTGCTCGGAAGAAGACTCGTTGATTGCCGATACACTAACAATTTCTGTACCACCACTGTTGCCCCACTCACTTTGGAACCATTGATTATAACGACTATATTCATATGTAGAAATTTTGTTCACATTTTGAATATGAGAATTCAATTCTTCACAACTTTCAAACTTTTCGAATTTTTGACTTAAAGTAGGTAATTCTGCCGTTACGAGTGGTTTACTTTTATCTGCATTTTGATTTTGACAAGCTAATATTAAGATAGAAGTTAAAACTATTAAAATAACCTTCATTGTAGGGCCCCCTCATATCTGGTTGATATACTTTAAACTCTATCAACAAATAGAGATGGGACCTAAAAGGGGTATGTATTCTTAAAGATTAGTGTATACCGCACGTATACAGACAACACTTTTGAAACAATAGAATACTTATTACCTGTTAAACTTGTTTACAATTTCCTTGTAGTAGTTACCTCTTTCAACATAGCTGTCAAAGATATCAAAACTAGAAGCACCAGGTGACAACAACACTTTGTCACCAATACGACTCTTTTGAAAAGCAATAAGCACGGCTTCTTCAAATGTACCGATTAAAAAAGTCTCCGAATAATCACCAATATCACGGTTAATTCTTTCTTTGGCTTCACCCACAAGAATTAAATTTTTAACCTTTTGCTTTATTATATCTTTCAAAGGAGAGTAGTTAAGATTCGTGTCTTTACCACCCATAATAAGAATAACATTTTCATTAAATGCCGCTAAAGCTCTTTTTACAGCATGGACGTTAGTAGCCTTTGAGTCATTATAAAATTCAACTCCACCCACTTTACGAACATATTCTAAACGATGTGGCATTCCACCAAAAGTATCTATGACCCTTTGTACAGCTTCGTGCTTCGCACCATGTTCTCGCGAGGCTAAAATAGCTGCCATAACATTTTCTTGTGCATGAGCCCCTTGCATTTTCATATTTTCCAAAGAGTAATAGTCAATTTCTGGACCTGTTCTCACATGAACTTTATCTTTTATTACAACCGCACCACCAATGTTCATAATTTGTGGTTCTAGTGAAGGTTTACGAGAGAAATAAAAAATACGTCCACGTTGTACAGCAGGATCTCGAGCTAATTCAACGACCGCATTGTCATCAGCGTTTAAAATACTAGTTGTAGCTTGGTTGGTGTTAAGAAAAATTCTGCGTTTAGCGTTTACATATTCTTCCATAGTGCGATAGCGATCAAAGTGGTTCTCAGCCAAGTTAGTGAATACAATATTTTTAGGATTAAATTTTTCTACATGTTCTAATTGAAAACTAGAAACTTCAAGCAACACAACATCAGCAGGATTTTCGGATAATACATATTCAGAAACTGGAGCGCCAAAATTTCCACCTACCCAAGTTTTAACTCCTGATTCTTGTAGCATCATCTGAGTTAATTTAGTTACCGTAGTTTTACCATTAGTCCCAGTGATCGCAATAACAGGCTCCTTAATAAAAGTCGTGGCAAATTCAAACTCCCCTGTGACTTTTACTCCTTGGCTGCGAGCATAATCAAAAATTTTGAGATTTGGAGAAATTCCAGGGCTTAGAATTATTAAATCTTGTTGTAAGAATGTTTTTGGTGAGTGACCACCAAGATCATACTTAACTTCAATATCTTCCATTTTTTCTAAATGATTTGCCAACTCTGCTTTTGACTTATGATCAGAAACAGTTACAACAGCACCCTTTTTTACAAGAAGATGAGCAAGTGCCACTCCAGTTCGACCTAAACCGACAATTAATACCTTCTTCCCAACAACATCTTGATAATCAATCATTTTTTACCTCAGTTTTAATGTACTTAAACTAAGTACAGCTAATAAAATAGATACAATCCAAAAGCGAACTATGATTTTACTCTCTTGCATACCTTTTAGTTCAAAGTGGTGATGCAAGGGGGCCATACGAAAAATACGTTTCCCTGTAAGTTTAAAAGAAATAACTTGAGTGATTACTGACAATGCTTCGGCCACAAAAACACCACCCAACACTATAAGTAAAAGTTCGTTCTTTGTCATAACGGCCATAGCACCCAAAAAACCTCCAAGTCCAAGGCTTCCTATATCTCCCATAAAAACTTGAGCAGGATAAGTATTAAACCACAGGAAACCTAATCCAGCAGCAACAACACTTGCCGCAATAGGTGTTAATTCTCCTGCACCTGAAACAAATGGTATAGCTAAATACTTGGCAATTTCTGCATGTCCAGCAACATAAGCAAACAACATAAATGTTCCTGCACTAATTATTACTGGAACAATCGCTAGGCCATCTAATCCATCAGTTAAGTTTACAGCATTTGCACAGCCAACAACGACCAATGCAGCAAAGGGAACGTAGAACCAACCCAATTCAAAATTAACATTTTTAAAAAATGGAATATATATATCTGTTGTTATTTGTTGAGAATAAACTAAGTAAGCAACAACACCACCGGAGATCAAAAACTCCATAAATAGCCGAATCTTTCCAGATAAACCCTTGTGATTTTTTTTACTTACCTTTAGTGAATCATCAATATAACCAATCATTGAAAAACCTAGTGTGATAATAAGTACTGACCACACATATGGATTTAATAAGTCCATCCATAAAAAACAAGGCGCCATTAAACTAGCTAGAATTAAACCACCACCCATTGTTGGAGTTCCTTGCTTTTTCAAGTGAGATTCTGGCCCATCATTTCTTATACTTTGACCAATTTGTTTGCGCACTAATCTTCTTATAAAATGTGGTCCCCACAACCAACAAATTAAAAAAGCTGTGAAGAAAGAAATAAATGTGCGAAATGTGATGTAGCGAAAAACATTTAATGCTGAAAACGTATCAGATAACTCAAATAACCAACGGTAAAGCACCTAAACAACCTTTACTAAGCCTTAAAGACTTACAATAAATTATTGGTTCTCCAGGTATCTAAAATTTGCTCCATTTTCATACCCCGAGAGCCTTTTATAATGGCAACGTCATCAGGGTTTAACATAGACGCGACCTTCATTGCAAGCTTTTCTTCGTAACTATCTGATAATAGTAGGTTTTTATCAAATCCGCCGCGTTGCACACCACGGGCGAAAGCGTCCTTTTCCTGCCCAATAAACCAAATAGTATCGAATCCTGTTTGGGCAATTAATTCCCCTAACTTCTCGTGTAGATTCTTAGATTCATCACCAAGTTCTAACATTTGCCCAATGATTGCTAAACGAATTCCTTTTAAATCAAATTCGTATAAACTTTTTATTAACGCCGACATGCTATCAAAGCTAGCATTGTAGGCATCAAACAAAATCGTCGACCCATTTTTTAATTTGAGTAATTGATTTCGTCCCCAAATACCTCGACACATGGGAAGAGCTTGCCATATTTCTTGTCCACTCATTCCAGCTGCAAGGGCTAAACAAGCTGCCGACATTATATTGTTCACATTGTGTCTACCAAAAATAGGTACTTTAGCTTTCCCTTCGACCTTATTAATTTGTCCGGAAAGTAAGATGGACCCCAACTCCATCTTCTCTACGCGTAAACTCACTGATGCACTTTTATCAAAAGACGAGAAGGTTAAATAATCACCCCCACCATCATCTATAAAGTTTTTAAACATGCCGATTGTATGTTCATTATCTAAATTAAATATTTTTAAACAACTTGTGCAACTTTGATAAATTTCTTCCTTGGCTTTAGCAATTTCTTCTTGTGATCCCAGCTCGCCAATATGAGCACTGCCAACCATTGTTACAAGAACAACATCGGGGGTTGCAATACCACACAAATGAGCTATTTCACCACGGTGGTTCATGCCCATTTCCAAAATTGCAATCTCATGTTCTTTTTCTATATTTAAAATACTTAGTGGTAAGCCCCAATGATTATTATAACTTCCAGTTGTAGCAAATACTTTAAATTTTTGACTTAGTACTGTTGCTGCAAATTCTTTAGTAGTAGTTTTACCATTTGAACCAGTAACAGCCATGATTTTTGTTGTTAAATTTTTTCGCCATGCTTGAGCTAAGCTTTGTAATGCCTTTAAAGTGTCTTGAACTTTAACAACAGATACCCTTTGTAGAATTTCAGGAGTTATAGAGTCTTCTTTATCTACTAAAAGAATGCTGGCCCCTTTCTCTACCGCTTGTCCGAGAAAGTTATGGGCATCAAAGTTAGCTCCCCTTAATGCTATAAATAAATTACCTTTTAAATCCATACGCGTGTCAGTTCCAACATTCTGTGCAGACTTAAAAATATCACTTTTAATTTGTCCTTTGGTCGAATCAGAGATCCAGCTTAAAGTAAACTCAGGCATTTTTTAAAAACTCCCTAACAACTTCAACATCACTGAAATGTGTTTTATCCTTGCCAATAATTTGATAATCTTCATGACCTTTGCCTGCTATTAAAATAACATCTCCCTTTTTGGCAGAGTTTATAGCCCGTTCTATAGCCCTTTTGCGATCAGGCTCTACGAATACATTATGATCAATCTCCTGGGGAGATACATCTTTCAACGCATCATCAATTATTTTTAAAGGGTCTTCTGTACGAGGGTTATCTGAAGTCAAAAAAACAACATCAGAAAAGTTTTTTGCAGCCGTCATCATGAGTGGTCTTTTGCCGGCATCACGATCGCCGCCACATCCAAATACTGTAATTAGTTGATAATTATTTGATACATTTTCTCCAACCTTTCTCAAAGCTTTAAGAACTGCCTCCAAAGCTTGGTCGGTATGTGCATAGTCTACAAAAATATGAATTTCTTTGTTGTTTTGAATTTGTTGCAAACGACCTGGCACTCCAGAAAAATGGGCCAAGGCATCTTTACATGTTTGTAATGAAACGCCCGCAGTAACCGCCGTTGTAATTGCCGCTACTGCATTATAAACATTGTGCTCTCCCGGAAGTGGAATGAAAAATTCATCCTCGCCTCTTGGTGTTTCTAAAAAGAAATGAACTCCATTAAAAGATTCTTTTAATATACGAAATGAAAAGTCAGATTGCTTTTTTCCATAACTATAAAATTTAACTCCATCGGCGACTTCAATTCTTTTACCGAATTCGTCATCTGTATTTACGATAGCTACAAATTTTTCTTTTGGGTGAAGCAAAGGTAATTCTTTAAACAAACGCTGCTTGGCCAGAAAATATTCTTCTATATTTTTATGATAATCGAGATGGTCTCTCGTTAAATTAGTAAATACTCCTACCTTGAAAGGTATAGAGTCTACTCTACTTTGAGACAGTGCATGTGATGAAACCTCAAAAACACTGGCTCTGGCACCTATAGAAACAAACTCTCGTAGTCGACGTTGTAATTCTAGTACTCCAGGCGTTGTCAATTCAGTTTTCCAAATTTTATCACCTATATGATGATCAATAGTTCCCATAACCCCAGATAACCAGCCGTATTCATTAAATATAGCTTCTATTAAATAGGCTGTACTGGTTTTGCCATTTGTACCCGTAATACCCACACAAAAGAGTTTTTGTGCGGGATCATCATAAAATCTACTAGCTAAAAGATTAAGTGCTTTTCTAGAATCATTAACTTTTACCTGTGCACCTAAATAATTAGTAGGAATGTAGGTTTCATCTTCTACAATTAGAGCTATTGCCCCTTTATCTATGACTTCTTGAATAAATTTATGGCCGTCTACTGCATAACCCTTTACTGCAACAAAAACACTTCCCCTTTCAACTTTACGTGAGTCATCACATAGATTTGTTACGTCTTGATTGACATACTCTCCCCACTTCAATTGAGGGTAAATAGCTAATAGTTGAGCCAGTTTCACAAGGGCAATACCTTCACAATTAATGCTGCAAGAAAACCTAATAATGTTGAAATTCCAACAATTGCACCACCTTGTTCGTAGGCTTCCGGCAACATAGTTTCAGCAATCATTGTTAACATAGCACCTGCTGCTAATCCTTCAATACCTAAAACAAAATAAAATATATTACCCTGAGGGTCTGAAGGGAATACTGTTGCACCTAAATATGCACCTATCCCCGTTAGTAGACAAATCGAACCCCACATCATCATTATTTTCATAATGTTCATACCACTTTTATTCATAGTTACAGATGATGACATGGCTTCTGGTAAATTAGCTAAAAATACTCCCGCTATAAATGCCAAACTCATCCCCAGAGTACTATTGTGCAGCATACCTATAACGAGTGACTCTGGAATTCCATCAATTAATAATCCCAGCCAAATGGCAATGGCTGCCCCTCCAGTAGCATGTTTTCCCGCTGTTTCTTTCACAACTTCTGCTAATGAAATATCATTTGAATACTCATCTATCCGATTAAGGCAGGCTTTCTTCCAATCGGCATTTATGCCAGAAGGTGCCTTTTCTGCTAAATCTTCAACTCTGGTTTTAATAAGCTCATCTATAGATTCTTTTAACTCCGGAAACTTACTTATAATATTGTCTACATCTGTTTTCATTACTTGAAACAAGTAAGAGGTGCTCTTGGTAACAGCATCCGCAGAGCGTGCTTGATCACTCACTACACCCAGTTCACCAAACGTATCATTGGCAGTTAATAGTGCAATGGATTTATCACCTTTAGTATCATGAAGCACAATTTCAACACTTCCCTCGACGATAAAGTACATTGAATCTGACACATCTCCTTGTGTGAAAAGTGTACGACCCTTAGGAACTGTAATAGGGTTCACCTTTGAAACCAGCTCTGCCATTTGGTCCGGGTTTAACTTTGAAAGTATTTTTATCTTTCCTAATTGTTCTACTAAATTATTTTTTTGTTCCCTTCTAACGCCTAATAAATAATCTTTTGCGCTGGAGAGTTTTCTCATATAAGCACCTTGATTATTTAGCATACTATTTAAAGTATCAAACAAAGCTCCACCAGCTAAAGCCCCGACAAGGGCTGCAAGCAGTGACATATAACCGTGTTCATGTACATGGTGTGGTACGTGACCAAATAATTCAATTGTTAAAGCAAAAAGCAATGCCCCTGCTCCAAATGCCATGAAGGCTGAATTTATTTTTTGTTTTGGCTTCCACCAAATGCCTAATAAAGCGCCTAATGGTAAAGATATAGCGCTCCCAATACCCCATAAAAAAGCCTCAATTCCTACAGACATATTTTTCCCTCTATTTTGTTTCGTTTTCTAAAAATAATCTTATACGTTTATTTTTGGGTAGAACTTCACCCGCATTTGGCCACGTAGAAGTCACTTTACCACTCCCCTTAATTATTAACTTTAAATCACGCCCATTTAGTTTTTTTAAAACTTCTCTCAGAGTTAACCCTTCCAAGTCGGGAATAACATCACCTTCCCAACGAGATACGTTAAAAGATTTTTTGGTATGTGTATCTTTTTGTTTTTCATCAATTAAATCTTTATTACTGATTAATATGGGTTGCATTCCATCTTTTCTAACAAGATAACCAGCTACTTTTGAAAAAACTGGCGCAGCCACTTGTGAACCGTAATATTCTTTACGAGGATTATCGACAGCTATGTAAATAACATACTTAGGATTATTAGCTGGAACAAATCCTGCAAAACTAGCAACATAAGCTCCCTTTTGATAGCCCCCCTTAACAAAATCTACTTTCTGAGCTGTTCCTGTTTTACCAGCAACTGGAAAGCCCTTAACCCTTGCACTATAACCTGTCGAATGCTTCGAGGTAGCTGCCATCAACATCAACCGCATAGTCGCAGCCTCTTCTTCACTCAATACCCGTCGTAACTTTTCTGCTTTTAATTTATTTTGAATGGGATCCTTTTCCATTTCCCCATATACATTGCGAATCAGTTTTGGCTTCATAAGCCATCCTCCATTCGCAATGGCTGTGTAGGCCATAGTAATTTGCAAGGGAGTTACACTAATCCCATGACCAAAAGCCACATTGCTTAGTAGATGCTGATTCCAAGGAAGTTTCTGCAAAATACCTGTAGCTTCACTGCCAAAATCTACATCAAAGCGAGCACCAAAGCCTAAATTTTCTAAAAAATTTCTAAATTTTTTATCGCCTAATTTTAAAGCTAACTTCGCAGAACCAATGTTTGATGATTGAGCAAGTATCTCGCTAACAGTTAACCAACCAAATTTATGGTGGCTGTCTGCTTCCGTAATAATTCTATCCCCAATTTTATACTCACCATTTTCACAAAAAAACTTACTGTTCGGCTTGATAAGCCCTTCCTTTAGTGCGGCAGCAACCACAAAAGTTTTAAGTGTGCTTCCTGGTTCAAAAGCATTTAACATAGCTCTGTTTTTTCGAATAACAGAAGAATACATACTTGGTTTGTTAGAGTTGTATACAGGAGAATTTGCCATGGCAATAATCTCTCCGTTTTGAGTATCAACGACTAAACCCACAGCTGTGTCCGCATCATGTTTTTCAATGGTATGCTGGAGTTCACGTTCTAAATAAAATTGAGTGTTTGCATCAATAGTTAATTCAATATTATGACCATCAGGAAACTCACTGAAAACTTGTCCATTAATTAATAAGGGTCTCCCTCTTGCATCTTTTCTTAACTGCAATTGTTTTGTTTTGCCACTCAAGTCTTTGTCATAAAAATGTTCTAAACCTTCAAGCCCCTGACCATCTCGCCCCACAAATCCCAAAACCTGAGAAAGCACATTTCCTCCAGGATATACTCTTTGTGGCTCCTCTATAAAACCTAATCCATTTATTTTCATTTTTTTGATATGTTCTTTTTGTTCTTTGGTTAGCTGTCTTTTTACCCACACAAAACGTCTTTTTTTATTAAGTAGTTTTTTATAAAGTAGATTTCTATCAATTTTTAAATAGGCTGATATTATCCTGGCCGTGTCCCTCGAGTTAACTATTAATTTAGGATCTGCAAAAAGAGAAAATGAACTAATTGAAACGGCTAGCTCCCTTCCTGTTCTGTCAGTTATGACACCTCTTCTAGGTTTGAGAGTGACAATTTTTTCAAATTGTTTTTTTTGTTTTTCAGCCAATCTTTTATTGGGAATTACTTGCAGGTATAAGCCTTTAATTATCAGGCCACACCAAGCACAAAATAAGAAAAAAAATAAAAGTAAAATTCTATTCTTCATTGTTCAACAGCTATTTGATCTCCGCTTATATGAATAATTTGGCCCACTTCAGCTTCCGACATAGTAAACTTTGAAACGGCCATTTTGCGTAAATTTTCTGGACTTGTGAGCTTAGCATATTCAATAACTTTTAATCGGTAATTATCTTGTAACCTTCTGAACTCACGTGATTGCTTAAGTACAGAATAACCAAGCCTTCTTACTTCCATTTTTGAGAAAACTAAAAATAATAAAGTCATAATTATAATGATTAAGCTTAAAAAGGGTTTAAAATCATTTATATTGTTCTTTTTCAAAATTATCCCCCTTTAAAAATACTCTCAGTTTAGCACTTCTTGAACGAGG
>JAGRAE010000105.1 GCA_020435005.1 Bdellovibrionales bacterium | reverse complement strand
GTCGCCTTTTTCTTAGTGGCTTTTTTAGCAGCAGCTTTCTTTTTAGTCGCCTTTTTCTTAGTGGCTTTTTTAGCAGCTTTCTTTTTAGTCGCCTTTTTCTTAGTGGCTTTTTTAGCAGCTTTCTTTTTCGTTACTTTTTTAGCAGCAGCCTTTTTTTTAGTGGCTTTCTTTTTTTTGGCCATTAGATTCTCCCTAATATCTATATTGTCAAAAGGTCAAATAATCAGCCAAATGTTAATGCGAAAATTTAAGGGTGCAAAGTAGAATTATGCCCCATGCAACGGGGCATAATTTATTTAACAATTAGGGAGCAAGAGGAAGCCAAGTGTCAATAGCCTTTAGCATATCATCAGGAAGTTGCACAGATGCATACAAACCTCCATTAAAACCAGGTTTTTCAGCAATTGATGCAAAATACCCTAAGGTGTCTTTTTTCTTGTTTTTAATGGGGAAAACTAAGGTAAGAAATGGATCAAACTTTGTAGGTACAAATAGAGCGGCAGTACCTTTACCTAAGTAAAAGTGAACCTCAGTATCGCCTATATTCGTAGCAATGTGTGGCAGTTGCCCACCAGTTACCATAGGCAGGGGATCTCCATTGGGTAGACCTGATTGGTTGATAACGTCATCTATTTTTAATAAGTCAGCCAGGGGAATGCGCAATTGAAGGTGTTTGGAGCCGTCTGTATCAGTAACAAACTCTAGAGTTAAACCTTGTTTTCCAGGGATTGGAAACGAACCTTGTACAATTTGAGCTTCAAAATCAACGGGAACTCTGACCAACAAAGTTTGAGAAGCTAGATCTAGCTTTAAAAGTTCTTTGCCATCCCAAACGCCGCCGCTAACTTTTCCATCAAGTTCGATATCAGGATTTATAATTTCTGAACCGCTATCATTAGTGTTGTTATTGTTGTTTGTGTCACAATTCTCAATACAACCTAAACTCCCATTATCTTCTCCATTAGCTGGAGATTGTTTGAAACCCTCACCACATGCCGTTAGTGCAAGAGTAGCAAAAGTAATTAGAATAAAATTTTTCATGGCCCTATCCTCACATTATTGTTATACAGGCCCTTCGGTAAGTCTTTGGTCTAGCTTTAGTTTTTAAAATAGTGTCAATTTAAGTGACGCCTTAGTGATCAAACTTTTTACATTGTAAAGAACATTCAAATAATAGAATTTAAATTTGCACTAGAATGATTCGCTAAAGGTCTTTTCAGATAAAGTGTTGTTACTTTCAATTTTAAAAATTCGAGCGGTACCAGCAGTAGCTCCTTCACCATTTGCAATACCAGGTGAAACATCAACTATAAGTTCGCCACTATATGATTTCGTAGCAATCCAAACGACTCCACCACCGCCTGCTCCTATAATTGAAGTAGATCCATTTCTATTTCCGCCTTTTGCCGTTATTGTTCCTGGTCCAGAAATACTATCAGCGACTATAGTGACAAGACCGCCGCCGCCACCGCCACCTCCCCAGAGGTTATATGCGGAGTGACCTCCTCCACCAGCACCGTTAGATCCAAGACCGCCAATTCCAATATCACTATTTCCACCTCTGCCTCCCAAACCATAGAAAAAACCTTTGGCATAAAATGTTCCCCAGCCAACACCACCACCGTAGGGGCAAGTACCCCCTCCACGAGGTCCATCTACACCTCCGGTAGAAACGGTAATTTGTAATCCCGTGGAACCGCATCCTGTACCACCAGCTCCACCATTTCCTCCTTCACCACCATAGTGGCCATCATGACCATTTTCGCCATTTGCGCTTAGTACTGAGCCTGGAGAAAAAATTAAACTTTCTGCTCTTAAGAATATTGCACTAGGCTTTCTTAGTTCATGAGAAACATTGCCATTAATAGTGAGTTGTTTAGCGGAATAAGGATTTACTCTCGTGTAAATATACCCATCAATGGTGGTGTCCGCAAGTGTGTCATCGGCCAAAGTATTAGTTATTGGCAATGCATTTGAATAGGGAAGTGATGAATTAAATGATGTATAACTACCTGACTCACTCCAGGTGTCCATAAAATCTCTTTCAATTAAAGAATCGTCAGGCATGATTTGAAATATTCGAGCAGTTCCTTCTTTTCCAGAGTAATTTAAACCACCATTTCCTTTTCCTCCAAGGGCTGAAGCCTGTAAATTTCCACTGTAGTTTCTTGTCGCAATAAAAATTACTCCGCCACCACCAGGACCTGGGATGTCTCTTACTCCATATACACCATGCCTGCCGTTACCCCCTTTTGCTCGGATGTTACCAATACCAGTTATACTATTAGCTACAATGACAATTAAACCGCCACCACCGGCACCACCGCCCCATAGATTGTAAGTAGCTCCGCCACCACCACCAGCTCCATTGGAGCCAATGCCATTTAATGAGTTAGATCCCTTGCCCCCATCACCACCAACTCCATAATTTAGAAAACCTGCTGAGTAAACTGAACCATAACCTACTCCTGCAGTTCCCATACAAGTACCACTTGTAGCAGGACTTCCATTGCTACCATTACTGCCACCAGTTCCTGCTATTCCTCCGCAACCTGTTGGGGCTCCACCACCACTGCCACCAGCTCCGGCTGTACTGTTATTTACATAATTTTTACCATCTGCATGTATTAAAGCATTATTTTGAAAGTGAATGGTATCAGCTCTTAAGAATATATTAGATGAGTTTACCCATGTTACTGTTCCATCAACAGTTAATTTTTTACCAGATAATGGATTTAATCTTGTGTATATGGTTCCATCTACTGAAGATGGTACAATACTGTCTGACAAGGTAGTTACATCTGGCAAAGATAAGCCGTGATATGGATGACTAAAACTTTCTATGGTCGCTTGCACATTCATGTCTAATAGAATTTCACTTGTAAGTTCAGTTGAAATCACTCTTATTTTATATTTTCCATAATCATCTGCATTTATATTAAAGTGATCACCTGTGGTTGTATCATCACCTTTTGGATCAGAAACTCTTACAAATTGCCATTCTACATCTGTAACAGATTCGACAAATTCTCCATCTTCTCTTTTAATTAGATACATATCAATTGAACTGTTAAGTACTATATTATTTAGATTAATTTCTGAACCTGTACCATCTGACTTTGTCTCAACTTTGTAACTTGTACCAGGTATATATGGGGGTATATTTTCTGACGGAGGCAATTCTGTAGTTGGTGGAGGTGAATTGGGTAGGTCAGAGTTTGGAGAGCTCGATTTTAAAATTTCGTTATTCAATTTACAAGACGAAATTAAAAGAGATAGAGATAAAACTAGTAATAAATTACGTACTATAATCATAACAATATACTTTTCGGAAAAACTATATCAATACTTAAGTCGAAAAAAAGAATAAAAATATACGATATAACTTAAGTAATAGTGTTTTAAAATGAAACAAAAAAACCCAGGAAGAACCCGGGTTTTTAAATTTTGAACTTATAAAGAATTTTAACCAATTAACTTTAAAGCGACAGCATTCTTTTGGTTGGCTTGTGCTAAAGTCGAAGTGGCAGCCTGCAATAAAATGTTATTTCTAGTTAACTCAGCAGACTCGTTGGCTACATCCGTATCTCTAATACGAGAGTTAGCAGCAGAAACGTTTTCTTCAGCGACTTCTAAGTTTTGAACAGTAGAAACTAAACGATTTTGCAAGGCACCTAAGTTGGCGCGAAGACCGTTTACATCTGACTGTGCTTGATCTAGTGAAGACAACGCCTCTTGAGCACCTTCTTTAGATGTATAATCTAAACCATCTAAGCCTAATGCATTTAGAGTGGCAACGTTTTCTGATGCAGGGAAAGTTATTCTATCTTCAAAGCTGTCATTAAAAATACCCACTTGATAATCAAAGTCTGGTGAAGAACCATCAAGTAGTTTAGTTTTTCCCCAAGTAGTTACTTGAGATATACGTTGCAATTCATCTTTCAGC
Source organism: Bdellovibrionales bacterium (assembly GCA_020435005.1). Taxonomy (GTDB): domain Bacteria; phylum Bdellovibrionota; class Bdellovibrionia; order Bdellovibrionales; family UBA1609; genus JACKAN01. The sequence continues at coordinate 8,362 of JAGRAE010000105.1, read as the reverse complement.
TGTTGAACTTCTTTATCGACGAATCCACGCTCTACATCACCCACAGTGTCTGAAGCAGCTTGGATACCTAATTCTCTTAATCGAACAATGATATTCCCGATTTCATTTAATCCACCTTCAGCAGTTTGCACCATAGAAATACCGTCGTTTGCGTTACGATTGGCCTGGCGAATTGAACGAATTTGGGCTTTTAAGTTTTCTGATATAGCTAAACCAGCGGCGTCATCGGCAGCTTTGTTTATGCGGCTTCCAGAAGCTAATTTTGCGAAGCTTCCGTCTATTCCTCTTTGGTTTGAACCTAAGTTTCTTTGCGCATTAATCGCAGCAATATTTGTTGAAACTCTCATTTTATTTATCCTCCATTAATTTATTTTCTATACAAAATCCTCCTTCCATGTTGAACCTCAGGGTCAATTGAGGTGGCATCCGAGCCTAGGTGTACTTATTAAAGACCCATAATTTTTCCTTGTACTAAATTCTTCTTCCTTGAAACCTCCTTTCATAAGACTTCGTTGTTGTTACTCCATCAACACGATTTACGCCGTTGACATAACACCTTTCGGGAAGAGCGCTGGATATTTGACAGGACTGTAGACTAATTTGTACCTAAGGTAATGATTTTTAGACTAAGTGATGATCGAGGTCTTAAGACTAAAGGAAAAGAATCAAAACCATTGATGGATCTAGTTATGTCGAAATTTTATCTTTTAAAAAAAATATCTAGATGATTGGCTACCCACTTTGGTTCGTCTTCCATTAAGTGATGTCCGCCTGTGGGATGAATATATACTTCTGAATGAGGAATTATTTGTTTAAGTTCATCAATATACTTAAGTGTTACCATCTTATCATTCTTACCTGCCAGTATTTCGACAGGCTGATATATGTCTTTTAATTTATTTGGTAGACGAGAGTCGGCTATTGATTTTGTTGCTTTAAGAAAGGTATATACAGAATTCTTATCGTGAAGATGATTTTTCAACGAATAAGCCAGACGTTTAGGAGTAATGAGTTCATCATTAGTAACCACTGTTTTAATGCTCAGATACAAAGTCAGGCGATTGTAAAATAATTTTATCAGATATGATAATTGCGGAAATTTATAAAAAGCAAAAGGAACTAAATGTGGATTAGTAGCAGGACCAATGACGGCTACTTTATCCACGGTCTCAGGATAGTTTTTTGCTAACCATAAAGCTAGAGCTCCACCCATAGAGCTTCCTACAATAAAATTATTTTTAAGATTTAACTTTTGTATAGTTTCAAAAATTCTATTTGTCTGTGCATCTAACCCATAGTCCAGCTTAATGTTTTTTGAACTGCGACCAAAACCAGGAAGATCAATTAATGTTAAATGATATTTTTGTTTCAACTCTTCTGCAACATCATTCCAAATAAATTGAGAGGCTCCAATACCGTGAAGAAATATAATATTAGGACCCTCACCAAGCTGGCGGTAGAATATTTTTGAGTCGTCTATTTCTAAAAAAAGCCCATTATTAGGATAATCAAAATTACTCGTTATGATTTTAGCATCTATCCATAAGCCAAAGATAAGAAAGCTAAAAACTAAAAGAGTTATAACTAAGGTTTTTTTAAACATCTACTGTTGTTCTCAATCAATTTCTAAGTAGCGACAAAACGCAAATTTTCCTGACATATTATAACTTTTTAGCTGATTGTCTTGACGATGGACTTGATTCGGAAAGCCTAAATTACATAAGCCATTTTGTGGTTGAAAATAGGAACATTGTTCACAGCTATAAATTAAATTTAAATTGTTAAAATCGCGAGCTTTTACGGCATCTTTAATCAAGGATCTAGAATTTTTTTTTAATGACTCCGACATTGACAACTCCAAAATCAAACACAAATTAAATAAAGTTAAATGATCAGGTCTCTACTACATTATTAGAGCTTTTATGGGAGACTTGTCTAATAAAAAGGGCATAAAATGAATGATATTGAAAAAATGACCCGCAAAAGCCAAGAAGCAATGCAAGCGGCGGCCAATATGGCTGAAGAAAGTCAACATGGTTCTGTGGAACCTGAGCATTTAGCATTTGCATTGCTCACGCAAGAAGACGGAATTGTTCCTCGCGTTTTAGAGCAAATGCATATCGACAACCAAAAACTTAAAGATGAACTTTTAAACAAGATTAAAAAATTTCCCACTGTTTCAGGGGAAGGTTTGCGTGTAGTAGCTAGCTCACAACTCATACAAGCTTTTAAAGAAGCAGAGAAAATAGCCAAAAACATGGGTGATAGTTATATCTCTACTGAGCATTTTTTTATTAGTTTTTTTAAATCAAAAGCACCTGTAAAATCAATTTTTGAACAACATGGTGTAGACTACAACGAATTTGTAACGAGGTTAGAAATGATGAGAGGTGATAATAAAGTCACAGATGACAATCCTGAGGCAAAGTTTGATGCATTAAATAAATATGCCAGAGATCTTACAGAACTGGCTGAGCAAGGTAAGTTAGACCCTGTAATAGGTCGGGATGATGAAATACGTAGAGTTGTGCAAGTTCTTTCTAGAAGGACAAAAAATAACCCGGTATTAATCGGCGAGCCGGGCGTAGGAAAAACAGCTATAGCTGAAGGTTTAGCTCTTAGAATCATTAATGAAGATGTGCCTAATGTTTTAATAAATAAAAAATTAATGTCTTTGGATATGGGTTCATTAATAGCAGGAGCAAAGTATAGAGGTGAATTTGAAGATCGTTTAAAAGCTGTGATTAAAGAAGTAACCTCAAGCAATGGTCAAATAATACTTTTTATAGATGAGTTACACACTCTAGTTGGGGCGGGAAAAAGTGAAGGTGCCATGGATGCGGGACAACTTTTAAAACCAGCTTTGGCTAGAGGGGAGCTGCGTTGTATAGGTGCTACGACTTTAGATGAATACCGTAAGTATATAGAAAAAGACAAAGCTTTAGAGCGTAGATTTCAAGCTGTTATGGTTCAAGAACCCAATGTTGAAGATGCTATTACCATTTTAAGAGGTTTAAAAGATAAGTACGAAGTTCATCATGGTGTCAGAATTTCAGATGCAGCTGTTGTTCAGAGTGTAAAGTTATCAGATCGTTATATTTCAGATAGATTTTTGCCAGACAAAGCCATTGACTTAATGGACGAGGCGGCTAGTCGTTTGAGTATAGAAATTAATAGTGTGCCAGCAATTATTGATGAAAAACAAAGAAAATTAACTCAATTGCAAGTAGAAAAAAAGGCTTTAACTAAAGAAAAAGATGAAGGAGCTAAAGATCGATTGAAGATTGTTGATAAAGAAATTGGTGAATTAGAAAAAACAATTGCTGAACTAAAAGAACAATGGGATGCAGAAAAAGCAGAAATTGGGGGCTTAAAACAAACAAAAGAAGAGATTGAAAAAGTAAAGATAGAAATAGATAGAGCTGAACGCAATAGTGAACTTGAGAAAGCTGCCGAATTAAAATATGGCAAACTTCCTGAGTTAGAGAAACGTCTCAAAAAATACGCAGAACAAAAGGGCAAAGAAAACTCTGAACATCAGTTACTAAAAGAAGAAGTGGGCCCCCAAGAGATAGCTGAAGTGGTAGCTAAATGGACAGGAATTCCGGTTAACAAAATGTTGCAATCAGAAACTGATAAAATTCTTCATATGGAAGATTTTTTACAAAAGCGAGTTGTGGGCCAAGATCAAGCTTTGATTGCTGTGTCGGATGCCATTCGAAGAGCTAGAGCTGAAATTTCCGATCCTAACAGACCCATCGGCAGTTTTATTTTCTTAGGACCAACAGGAGTTGGTAAAACAGAAACCGTAAAAGCACTTGCAGAGTTTTTATTCGATTCTGAAGAATCGGTAATAAGAATCGACATGAGTGAATATATGGAAAAGCATGCCGTTTCTCGACTTATTGGAGCGCCTCCGGGATATGTGGGATACGAAGAGGGAGGACAGCTTACAGAACAGGTTCGCCGTCGGCCATATAGTGTTGTATTACTAGATGAGGTTGAAAAGGCTCACCCCGATGTTTTTAATATTCTCTTGCAAGTTTTAGATGATGGTCGATTAACGGATGGCCAAGGAAAAGTTGTCGATTTTAAAAATACAGTTTTAATTATGACTTCAAATATTGCGGCTCATGCCATTGCTGATGAAAGCTTGAATGAAAAGGAGAAGGAAGCTGAAGTTCAACGCGCTTTAAAAGAAAGGTTTCGTCCAGAATTCTTGAATAGAATCGATGAAATTATAACTTTTAATAGCCTTGGCGAAAAACAGCTGTCAGGTATAGTAAAAATTCAATTACAACATGTGATCAAGAGATTAGATGCCAAAAAAGTTAAAATTAATTTTGACAAAAAAGCTTACAAATATTTAGGGGAAAAAGGTTTTGATCCTATTTATGGAGCAAGACCACTTAAAAGAGTCATTCAAAACGAAGTGTTAAATATTTTGGCGAAAATGATAATTCAAGGTGATTTGCCTCCAGGAAGTGAACTTGAAGTTTCAGCTAATGATTTAGCTTTAGAGTTTATTAAAAAATAAATAATAGAATCAATAGAAGTATAATTTAGTATACTCTATTAATTGTATCTTATTTCGAGAATTATTAAGTGTTTTATTGTAGATCATTGTCTTAATAAGATACGAGGTGGTTCTCAACTAGACTTATGTATGACATATTTTGTTTAACTTAATTAAAATTACGTTAACATTTTACAAAGGATATGACACACTAGTTATATATGACTTCAAAAATTCATTGTTTTTTATCTGCGAAACAAGCCTATCCAGAACTGGAAGAGTTTGTTAAAACCCATGATAAAATAAGTCTTTATTATCCAAAAAATGAAGATGAATTAAAAAGTCAATTGCCATTGTCAATCAGTCCTCAACTTCTTTTATTTGATCCAAAATCAATGGCCTTAGCTAACATCGATTTTATAAATGAAATAAACACAAAAAGTAACTTTATTATCGCATTGGTTTCACCAGAGGATCAAAATGATATCAATATTAAATATTTTCAATTAAATCCTCAAATTGGACACTTAATTCCCTCTAAGAACAAATCAATAAGTGAAGAGATGCAAAAGCTACTAATGATAGTTAATGCAGCTGAAGCTGTTGATGGGTTGCAAATGACAGTTGATAAGGTTTTAAGTAGTTTGAAAAACAAACAAACCTTTGAGTTAACTGAGAGTCAAGCTCGTTGGCATTGTTACGAAGAAATATCTAACTACGCAGAAAAACTACATGTGTTTCCTGAGTTTAAGAACATAATAAAAACTGCGGCTTCAGAGTTGCTGACCAATGCTTTTTATGATGCTCCAAAAAATCCAGAAACAGGAAAGTCTTTAAATCCAAATAGAAAATCTAAAGTCTGTTTAGTGCCCCCTAAAAAAGTTGAGTTTCATTTTGGATTAAGTCCAGATGATGCTTATTTATGGATGTTTGTTCGAGACCCATTTGGTTCACTGGATAAACCTACATTAGTAGCTTCACTTTTGCGGGCTGCAACTGAAAGAACTGCAAAGTTAGATCAAGAAGGTGGAGCTGGCTTAGGTTTAAAAATGGTCTATGAGTGGGCATCAGAGGTTGTTTTTGGACTTGCACAGGGTGAATCAACACTCGTGGGCTGTAAGTTCCGAATTACACGCCGAAATCGAATTTTTGATTCAGAATTGGCAAGTTTACATATTTGTATAAGACCCTGAAAATATTCATTTTTTAATTTGCTTTTATTGACTATTAGAAGACCTGTTGTTAGTTTGGCTCTACTTTGAAGTAAATACACCTTCGTTACACCAACTATCCATCAAAGAGGAGGAAGAGGTTCCCCTACCGAATGTTTACAGGAATTGTTGAAACTAAAAGTAAAATTCAAAAAGTCCTAGCTGGTCCTCAGTCTTTTCAAATTACATTAGAAAAACCAAGTTATTTTAATGACTTAAAAAGAGGCGATAGCATTGCAGTCAATGGTGTTTGTTTAACTCTTGAAAATTTTGACCAAAACTCAATTGAATTTACGGTCGCGGCAGAAACTTTGCATGTTACAGGTTGGAGCGAACAAAAATTAAAAGAAATGAATCTAGTAAATTTAGAGAGATCAATGCATGTTTCAGACCGTATTCATGGACATTTTGTTTTAGGTCATGTTGATGGTATAGGCAAAATTATAAAAAAGGAAAAGGCGGGTGACTCATTAGTTCTTGAAATTGAATTGCCGCCAAATTATGAAGCATATGTTTGGAATAAAGGGAGTATTACTTTAAATGGTGTTAGTTTAACCATAAATAAAGTCAATGGTTCTAAAGTTGAAGTTTGTTTGATACCTGAAACTCTTCGCAGTACAAATTTATCTCATTTAAACATAGGCGATGGCTTAACATTTGAAGTAGATAGTATGGCACGTGCTTTTGTTCATTTGTGGAAATTGGAAAAAGAAAATGCATCAGTTTAATAGTGTACCTGAAATAATAGAAGATATTCGCAATGGCAAAATGGTTATACTCGTTGATGATGAGAATCGCGAAAATGAAGGTGACCTTATCATCGCTGCTGATCATGTGAACCCAAGTGTAATTAATTTTATGGCAACACATGGACGTGGTTTGATTTGTTTAGCTATGGTTAAAGAACAGATACAAAAGTTAGGTCTTCCCCTAATGGTAAAGGACCACTTAAACTATTCACCTAATAAAACGGCTTTTACTGTAAGTATAGAAGCTTCAAAAGGTGTGACAACAGGAATTTCAGCAGCAGATCGTTCTCATACCATTAGAGTTGCGTCTAGCCCGAAAGCTCTTCCAGAGGATATTGCGGTTCCAGGCCATATCTTTCCAATTCAAGCTCAAGATGGAGGCGTTTTAAAAAGAGCAGGACATACGGAAGCTAGTGTAGATTTAGCTGTATTAGCAGGACTTAATCCATCGGCGGCCATTTGTGAAATAATGAATCCCGATGGTACTATGGCAAGGGTTCCTGAATTAATGAAATTTGCTAAAGAATTTTCCTTAAAAATTGGAACTATAGAGGACCTAATTGAGTATCGCATTCAACACGATACTTTTGTTGAAGAAATAGAAAGTGTTCCTTTTGAGACCGAGTACGGTACTGGGTTTACAATAAAGGTTTTTAAAAATCATTTAGACAATAGAGAGCATTTAGCAATCGTTAAAGGCGATTTAAAAATAGATGAACCATGTTTAGTCCGTATGCATACAGAAAATGTACTCGGCGATATTTTTTTGGCAAAAGGCTCAACGACTCGTGAAAGTTTAGAGGCATCTTTAAAAATTATTAATGAACAGGGACGTGGTGTGCTTGTGTACTTGTGCATGGAAGATCGTGAACAAAGGTTGATTCAAAGAGTAAAAGATTACCAACACCCTGAATTTGATAAAAAAGAATATGGTATAGGCGCACAAATTTTAAGAGCATTGGGTATTCATAAAATTCGTCTCTTATCTAATAACCCTTCACGTAGAGTTGGACTTAAAGGTTATGGTTTAGAGATCGTTGAAACTCTCGGTTTAAAAGAAAGCGAAAGACATATTGAGGCCGTATTATGAGAAATGTTTTGCAAGGTGAATTAACATCAATAAATGCAAAATTTGGCATCGTAACTGCTAAATTTAATAGTCCTGTTACAGAAAAGTTAGAGCAAGGAGCGAGGCAGAGATTTGCAGAATTGGGAGTCTCAGAAGAAAATATTGTATGTGTGCGTGTTCCTGGGGCTGTTGAAATTACCTTAGCAACTAAATGGCTGCTGGAACAAGGCTGTGATGCTGTCGTGAGTTTAGGTGCTGTTATACGTGGAGAAACTTCACATTATGATTATGTATGCAATAGTGTAGAACGGGGATGTACAGAGCTTATGCTCGAAACGGGAAAGCCTGTGGCTTTTGGAGTGTTGACCACAGAAAACGCTGAGCAAGCTTTTGCTCGTGCAGGTGGTAAAAAAGGGAATAAAGGGGCTGAAGCGGTAGATGTAGTAGTTGAAATGTTGAACCTAAATAACACTATAAAGAAATTAACCATTAAGGAGATCAGAGATGTCAGATAATACAGGTAGTTTTTCTCTAAACGATGTATACGTAAAATTGAGTCAAAGAGTGAGTGCATACAATGCTAGACTTCTTTTGCATTCAGTAAAAGTAGGTGCTGGAATTCAAGATGATGGAAATGAACCACTTAGTTTAGAAGAAGCTAAGATTGTCTGTTTAGAACTGATAAAAAAAGGTGGTCCCGCTTTTCAAGTCGGAAAAGATCTCTACTCTCAGGTTCAGTAAGCTCTTAAAAGGTGACAGGCCCTCTTTCCGGACGCAGAGCAATGTGTTTACATTGCTCTGCGTCCGGAAAGAGGGC
>JAGRAE010000104.1 GCA_020435005.1 Bdellovibrionales bacterium | reverse complement strand
AAAGTTCAAATTACTTATAAAGGTGAAAAACGTCCCGGCTTTGTTTTTATTGAAGACATCAAGTTTTCATATATGCGCTCAAAAGCTTCTCGCATTGAATTTTCTAACCATCAAATTTATAGACAAAATAAGACGATGAGCTTAGGGGTTAGCTTTAATTATCTATTACAAGATGGTTATCGAATCGAAAGCTCTGGCTACTCTCTCGAAACCACTGAATTCACCAGCATTTCAGCCGCCTTTAATTTTAGCCATGAGTGGCCGTGGAAAGACCATTTTAATCTTCGGGCTTCTGTGGCTTTTAAAAACGCTAATTGGTCTTCTGAGATCAAGCAAACTGGAGCCACTCTCCCTGCAAACTTCATTAACGAAGTAGAGGACAATATTGGCTATTTAGCTATTGGTGGACTTCTAAAATGGTACCCAACTTCTTCACAAACATTCTGGCTAGGTCCCGGATTGGAATATATGTGGGACCGTGGTGGGCGTGAGAGAAAAATATCCGGCAATTTAGATACAGATAAAGGTCTTGACGATGCCAGCTATATTAACTTTTCTATTAGTACAGGTATTGATGTACATTTAACTGACAACTTTTTTCTACTGCCAGAATTTAAGGCCTCAACGAGTTTAGATCAAACACCTTCTATTTATGGGCTAGAAGCTGGCCTTGCTATCGGCTATGTCTACTAGTAAAATATTTTTATGTTGAAAATTTGCTTTGTATTTTTTGTTTTAACCTTTTCTTCTAACGTTTTTGCACAAAAAAAGTTAGACTTAGACGATATAAATATCAAAGGTGAACTTCACAACGATAATCGTTTACGACTTGTCTCAAGGGATAAAAACTCTCTTAAAAATTATGTGAAGTTTCGCACAAATTATCGCAAAGCCATAGTCGAAGAGTTGCCCCGGTACAAGCCTGCACCCAAATATTAAGAACTGCTCTTGTTATTTTACTCTTTCTCTGGCGGAATTTCTCTTACCGCAAAATTAATACCGGTAAAGCCATTACTAATAAGGATATTCATAACTCTTTTAATGTATTTTACTTCGGTAGTTCTATCGGCCTGAAGATTGATTTCTTTTTTTGGCTTTAACCCTGCAGCCTCCAAGTTATCTTGAATCTCTTTTATCCGCAACAACTCATTCACAATGGGAGTCATCACATAATCCTCTAAGTTCACTGCTACTGGTTTAATTTCTTTATTGTTAGAATCTAAATATATACCCTTGGGCGTAATAGAAATTAAAGGCAGAGATTCAATGGGTCTTGCATGTGCAGCTTCGGGCAATTTTATGTCTTTATTTACAAAGTAGGCTTCACCTGTTGAAGAGAAATTTAATAACAAAAAAATTACCAACATTGAAAACATGTCAATCATTGAAGTGAGAGGTAATGCCACATCAAAGTCTCGCTCACTGGATTCCTGTGTTTTGCGGCGAAAGCCTTCTAAATCATATTTAGGTCTGACATGATAACCGGGAGTTTGTATAAGTCTTTTTGCACTGCCTTGAACATCCATTACTGCGTACTCACTCCCACATCTGGCCAGCCATTACCCACCAGAGTATCAAAAGTTTCTATAAGCTGATTATAAGTTACTGCATCTGAGGTGCTAAGAATGACATCTGATCGATCAGGATATAGAGACTTCCAATACTCTAAAATTTGAATCATTCTATTTTTGTCAATTATACCACCAGATAAATGAGGGACACTGGAGGGGCTCTTCCCTGCTTTTAACTCAATTTTATCAGTTAAAATTGTGACGTGAAAATCTACTCGGTTGGGATCTGGCGGTGTGGCCTCATCTGATGCCGTAGTACTAGAAGTATTTGTTGATAATGCTAAGATATGGTTCCAAACTGCCGTCAAAAGAAGCATGACAACTAGTAAGGCAAATAGCCCAATGAATGGAGTCATATTTAGTTCAATATTAACTTTCTTTTTTGCCATTACCTATTTTCTCATCAACTTATCTTTATGAGTTAAAATAAAATTCAGTGTTGCCACACTCGATTCATGCATATCATCAACAATACCTTGAACCATATTGTTTAAATAACCAAATGCACCCAAAAGAGGAATGGCAACTATCAATCCAAAAGCTGTTGTGTTCATAGCTGTTGCGATAGCATTCGAAAGCATGGTCGCTTTTTCAGCGGGTGCCACATTCGCCACGGCCGCAAACGCGCCAATCAAACCTACAACAGTTCCCAATAGTCCCAATAGAGTTGCAATATTTGAGAGAGTTGCTAACAAACCAATGCGCTTCTCTAAACGCGGAACTTCGCGAAGAGCGACAGCATCCATAGCTGTTTGCACTTCTTCAGGTGTTCCCCTATTTGCAACAGCGGCTATGCCAGCTCTAATTATATTGGTTAAAGGATTATTGATTTGCGATGTTGTAGACAAAGCACCCTGCAAATTGCCCTGTAAGATATTATTGTTTATATGCTTTAGAAGATCTTCTTTGTTTATCTTGGCCGCTGCCCACAACACAATAAAGCGTTCAATCGCTATAGCCAAACCAATAAATGAAGTAATAAGGATGAAATGCATAAACACTCCACCTTTGTTATATTGAATCAACAATTCTTTAATCATATGTTTCCCCCGGTGCTTCTTTATAATCATAAGGGGAATTTAGTATTAAGTGTATTATAAGAATATGAGACTCGACCTTGGATGAGGTTTACATGCGACCGAAAGGTAAGCCTATGCTCGGCTGAGTCGATTCACCATTTTTGGCAACTGGAAATTTCATGTCTTTAAAGACTTTTGTTACACAACTATTGAGTTCTGAACCATTTTGCACTTCAGAGCTCTTAACTTTGGCCCATTTCACTTGACCTTTTGGCGTAATATACCATTCATACTCAACTCGCCCCGCAATACTAGAGTTAGACAGCAAAGCTCGCTCATAGCATCGTTGAACTTTTCCTAAGTGTTGCTTAACTACATCCATAACTTGTTTTTGCGTCAACCCCTCAGATCTCGTTATTTCCATAAGCTTAGGTGAACCAACAACCACGCCTCTCACCGTTCCACGCTTTCCAGCTTGACCCTTTAATCCAGCAACACCAAAACCTTGCCCAGTACCATAACCTTGACCTTTTGTTTTTACACCAACAGAACCACCAGCGACCAATCGTCCACCTTTGGCTTTAATGGCTCCAATTACACTCGATGTGGTCAACTTTGAACTCGCTCCTCCAGCATTGGGATTAACATTTAAAGCAACAGGTTTAACTGAAACAGTAGGAGCGTTCATGCTTAAGGCTCCTAAAGCGGCTAAGGCTCCCACATTGTTAATATCTTTTGCTGGCGCTTTATCTTGTGGAACATTTCTATCGGTTACCTTAGAAACCCTATTGCTTTCGTTATTAATAATTGTATTCTTTTTTTGAACTACAATTTTCTTTGGTTTTCTTTGTATAACTTTTTTCTTAACCACTTTCTTTTCTGGTTTTTTCTTTGGTTTTGGCTTAGGCTCTGGTTTTTTCTTAACCACTTCTTTGGGCGGCTCAGGCTTTTTTTCAGGCTTCTTTGGCTCGGGTGGTTTTGGCTTTTCAACTAACAACTTGGCAATTCGTGGTGGAATATTTTTTATTTTAGGCGCTGGAGTTCTAAAGCTAATAACTATAGCTAACAATAAAAACAAACCATGTAATACACCTGAGCTTTTTATAGCTTGTTTCATTAACATTTCAGGAGATTTTAATACTTTTTCATAAATAACTTTTGGTGGAGAATCTATAAAAAAGAACACAGATACATCGTTGTTAAAGTCGATTTCTAATACTTCATTGGGTCTAATCTTAATCATTTGTCGCTGACCCTTGCGCTTAATAGCTCCCCGTTGATAAAGACGATCCATATCCTCTTTAACATCTTCACTTCTATTTTCTAATCCACCGCCAGTCCCTAATGGAACTTCAATTTTAGCAAGGCCTTTATCCAATAAACCTACAAGCTTTTGCTCATCAAAAAAAGGCAGGTAAAGACCATCGTGTTTGGGACCCATTGTTATAGGTTCACCATCAAAAAAGAGCCGGCTATCAATGACTTCTCCATGCCAAGTTACAAAGCCATGAACCACTCTTTTTAATTTAGGAACTTTTTTTACCTTTTGTAACTTTTGAAAGTTCTTTAGAGCTTGAAAACCTTTGTTCTTTTCTACGATTTCCTGAACTCTATCATCGCTAACGGTTTGAACTCTTGAAACGGTAGGGGCAAAAGTTCGCGTTTGCGCTGATACAAAGTCAGAAATTTCAGTTTTGTCATCAACAAGAACTTTGGTTTCAATATTTAGAAAACCAACTACAAAGTTTTTACCATCTCCCAATGGTAAACTTGTGTATTCATTATTTTCTATCAATATTTTTTGATCTGAACTCAAGGACAAGACATAAATATCATTTTCTTGAGCAGAGAAAAGCAAATGATTTAAGGGTGTGTTTTCCACTTTGATATCTGCATTTTTTTGCGAACCCAAAGTAATGGGGAAACTATCAAACTCTCCCTCAAACACCAAGGAGTTATCTTGATTATTAGTAATGCGAATATTTAAACTTAGCTTAATCATATATGTCATCTTATCGGGCTTTTACTTTATTTCTAAAACCTTACACCAACAACTAGACCTCTATTCACAGGCCTCTGATTAAATATCATTATACAAAATAAACTGGACCAAACCTTAGTTTTAATAAACGATTTACTTTTTATTGAAAGATTAATTTAAAACTGCATTTATATATGGGTGCAGAATACCTTTAGGTGAGCCCATTGATTTTGCTTTGCGAATGGTTTTCTTATATTTACTTGTGAAGTTGAATTTTTTTTGTAAGCTTGCCAATCCATAGACACCAAGAGCGTCCCCTTGTGCTTTTGATAACCACGACTTTGCTTCTAATAAACGGTTTTGATAAATTTTAACCACTCCAATTTGAGCTTTTATATTGGCATTATTGGGCTCCAATTCATTTGCTCGATTTAAGATAAGCTCTGCCATTGCATAGTTATTGGCTTTAACATAGGCCGCAGCCATATCACTGAGCAACCTAACGTTTCTCGGAGAATCTTGAAGCTTATCTCTATAATTTCTTATATTCGATGGCTCTCCACCATAAGAACCGACAATCACTCTTGTCTCTCTTTGTTCGTTGACATCCGCTTTGCCCTTAGTCATACAACCTTCGACAAACAAACTAAATACTTCATATTTTTCAGCCGCTTGCATGCATTGCTTAAAGTAATTGTTTGCTGCTGTACTGTATCCACTCGCCTGCTGCTTAAGGGTCGCTTTGTATTGATTAACTTGGGCTTTTGTCAGACCATTGGGCACTGGAGCTCTTTGTATAAAACTGGCGAACTCATTATTCACTTTGCCCAATCCGTAAAGACCCGCAATGGCCCAACGACCACTTCCCGAACGAGAAACACTTTCTAATTCATTAACTAAAACTTTAAGTGCTTGCGCCTTTCTTTGTACAGCCTCAGCCTCTTTACCTCTTTTCATTTTAATGGCTTCATAGGCATCTAATTTTTCCATGGCCACTAAATATCTAGCATGAGTGGACATATCTTGCTGTTCTAAATTACCCCCTCGTGCATTCGCTGCAGACTTTAAAGAAGGCATGGCTTGCTTTTTATTTCCTAAACGATAATTTGCTAACCCCAACCAATAAGCTTTTTCAATGCCTGATGCACGAGTAGCAGTATTTAATAGGCGTCGCCAGTTTCCAGCTAAAAAATCCATTTTTGCCGCAGATGTATAATCACCTAGCTTTCTAAAGTTTTCAGCAGCTTCATTGAGTTCACCCATAGCTTCACGAATATTAGCGGCATTTGTCAGAAACTCTTTGGCTTCTGGTTTTTTAGGATATTTTTCGTGATAGAGTTCAAAGTAAGTAGCCGCTCTATGAAAGTCAGCGGTTACTAAAGCCATTTGTCCAATTTCAGTAGCCACTTTTTGAGCGTAATTCGAATTACCATGTTGAACTATTAATTGTTCTGCTGTTTCGTAAGCGCGTGGATCTTTTTTTGCTTTTAAAGCCACAAAGGCCTCATACAAGGCTTGATCACCCAATCTCGAACCCCTGTATTTTTTGGCCAGAGCTAATAAATTAGAAGTGTATTTCTGCGACCCAAAATCTCCAGCCTTTGTCTGGACCATTCGCATTTCAGATTGTTGTATTAGTGATTGTATTTGCTGCTTCAAAGAATTGTCGCGAATGTTTTTATTGGCAATAATACTTTTTGCCTCTTTAATTAGGCCGCGGTAATCCTCTCTTTGATTATAGGCATCCAACATAAGATTGGCCGCAACCGCCACATTTTTGTGTGTCGGATGTTTGTTAATAAACTCCCTCAGTGATTGAACTGCATCAGAAAAACTTCTTTCGTCATAATAAGATTGTCCAATTACATAACGAATGCTTGGGATGGCTTTTTCTTTGGGGTAAAGTTTAATGTAGTTATTGCCAACAGTTCTCAAGCCATTACGCGCTTCTACAAGCTCCAATCGATTTAAAGCTTTAGGGTTCTGCAAAGTCTTAACATAGGATTGAACAGCAGAATCATACAAACTTTTTTGCTTTTTATTATTTTTTTCACTAACGGCTAATATTTCATACTCCTTAGCTGCTTCTAAATAGTTTTTCGCGTTAAAAAGACCTTCAGCTAAGTTTAATCTTAACGCGTCAGCGTGTTTACTTGCAGAAAAGGTCCACAAATAAGCTTTGTAGTCATTAATTGCAAAATCCCATTCTTTTTTAGACTTTTCTTTTTTAGCTCTTTTGTGCTGGCGGGTCGCCACATCTCTAGCAAATATTTCTAAATCAAAATGAGCTTTTTTCTTTTTAGCATTACTTAAAACATCATCTTCGTTTACTAGTATAATTGTTCTGGCAATTTCCTCAACAAACCCACGAACGGGCCAAGAACGAAGAGTGTTTTTCATACTGACATACAAACGTTCGATGATATCCAATCTTTTTTCTACAGGCTCAGTAATTCGTAAAAGTTCAAAGTAAACTTTTGTTGCTTCACGAAATCTTTTTTTGAGTCCGAGACGACGTCCCAATTTTCCCAAAACTTTTTCATAGCTCGTTTTGTCAGGGGACAAATTATAGAAATAAATATTGGGCCGATGTCTTTTGCCTCCCACTGTTCTGAGATATTTTTTACTCAATTCAGAATAAGGCCAAACGATGGCCAACAAAGCCTCTGTTCTTATATCTGTTTTCTTGTACTGTTCTGGCAACTCTGTTAAATTGACTTTGTCGCCCAGTTTCATTGAATTTTCAAAAGCAAACAATGCCTCTTTAAACTTTTCTTTGTTTATATAACACCAACCCATTTTATAGTGAGCCAGTGGTGTGTAAGAACTTAATGGCTTTGTAGTAATTTGTTTAAACATTCGCAAAGCCATGTCTATATCTTTTTTTTGCTCAAAAAAATAGTCACCGATAACTAATTGGCTCTCATACCAATATTCACTCTTGGGAAACTGAGAGGTAATTTTGCGATACTCTTGTATCATTTCTTCTACACGTCCCAACTCTCGCAATTCGTGGGCTTTAAAAAATATGGCTTTGTCTCTCTCCGGCAAATTGGGAAACTTCTCAAGGATAGTATCATAAACAGCAATGGCTTCTAACTTTGGTCGCTTTTCAGCGGTAAAGTCTAACTCCTCTAAGGGAGCATTCTCATTTTCCGTGACTTTTATAGAATACATAAAACGGGCTTTTTGTACATAAAACTCAGCCAAGGTAAAGTATAAATCTGGCAAGAAACGAGCATCTTTTATGTTTCTTATTCTAAATTTTGTCTCCTCAATGCTTTTATCTATTTTGATAATGCCCTGGCGCATTTTCTCTAGGCTCATCGCATTCTGAGCTGTTGCATTTTGTGTAAAGTAAATGGCTGCTAGAAAGAAGAGAGCACAAATAAACTTATTATTCAAAATTCACTTCTCCTTCTTTGCCATTACTTTCATTTTCACACCGACTGGAAATTAAAGTTTGATATTTATCAACCTCATCAATCCAGAACTCACCCGTCCACGGCCAATAAATTTTATTAAATTTGACATGAGAAATGCGTTCTGGCCGGTAGAAGTCTTCTTGTTTTTCTTCTAAGATTTTTAATGCATCTAAACGCGATATGTATTCAATAAAAGAAATTTGTTCTTCAATATCTAACAACTCATTTGCAGCTTCTCTCGCTTTTTCTTCGAGCTGAAAATCAATTCTCTCACGAATACCTTTTTCATGATTTTTTAGACTTGCATATATCTGTTCCATACCTTCGTAATCAAAACCAAGATCTATTAATCTCTCCTGCTCCAACCTAATAAAATGAACAACATTGGCCTGGACTTCTAATGGCCTATCCACTATTGCCATTGAGAATAATATGGGATCATCGCGTAGAGGTTTTCTTTTTTTAATTCTACTCAGCGAAGGCCCAAAAACTTTTTTAAATTTTTGTGCGGCTTTTTCCACGGCACCGTAATGGCATAGCTCTTTATAGATTACCATTTCTAAAACATATCTTTCTGGAGTGATCGATCTAGAATAAAATGGTGTTTTAAGAGCTGTTAAAATACCTAAAGCCTTTGAATAATTCTTAAGATAATACTGAGTCCAAGCACGCTCTAACTCTATTCGTCCTTTTTCTCTATTAGTTATTCTACCAATAGTACTGTAAATATTGAATGCATCTTCGAGTTTACCCTCTTCAAAAGACAGTCTGGCTAATTGTATATTGGCTCTTGTTTTAATTTCAGCTGGAACTTCTTCCAATTTAATTAATGACAAAAGAATTTGTTTACCCTTGGCCAAATGGTTTCTCGCAATTTGCCCAAGAGCTTCTAAATAGATAATTTTATATCGCCAAAATGTTGCTTCTTTGACTTTATCTAAATTAATTTGTGCCCATTTTTTATAATTAAACTTTAAATTATAAAAGTATTTGTAAAAGCTGACGAAACTTTGTATTTCTGGATGTAGACCAGAAAACTCGTTATTATTTATAAGACTCTCAAGCCTTACACGATCTACTCTGTCTGCCATATCTGCTTCGCTTATGAGCTTAAGGGCAAAAGCGCCAATAAAAGTTCCATTCTTTTCTACGGCTAACTTTTCATTTATATGATATGAAGCGCTAAATAAACGCATGTGATGTAATGCTAAAGCAAAGGCCAACAAAGCTTCTTTACCTTCATCACTAGCTTCACCAAATCGTCTCACCTGATCCAAGGCAAACTCAGCCATTTTTACATATTCTGATTTCTTTTCAAATTGAGTTAACTCGTCCCAAAAAATTCCATCTGTGGGCTGGTAGGCAAAAGGCTTTTCGGTGTGTTTAATAAATTCATCTTTCAGTTTCTCGCTTTTACCTTCAGGCAAAAGTTCTCCCGTTTTTTTCGCCCAAGAACTTGAAGTTAAAATGATTAAAGAAAGAAGAAAGAATTTTATCATTAAACACCATCATCTATGGGTAAAGAATCATCCTGGTTGGGACGATTAGACAAAAAAGAAAATCCAATAGTGAAGGACCATGCATTAATAATACCGGCATCCTCTCTCATGTATAAGTTATTGCGAAAATCAAACTTTAATGAAGTAGATTTTCCAGTAAAAAATCTTAAGTAGAGGCCAGCATTCATTAAGAAACGAGTTTTGGCATTTTCAAAAGCAACCGCTCCTCCACCAATCACAAAACTGGTTTCGCCATGAACGATGCTATCGTTAAAAAGTAAATTTTTGCTATATATAGGTGTATAAACAAAATTAGTCGTGGCAAAGTAAGTTATATAATCCAGGAAATCTTCTACACCGGAATTAACTAAGGTAATTTTGGGTATGGAGTTCACGTCATCTTTTAACTGGGTGCCACTATTAAAACTGTATGTAGCATTCAGTACTTCCCAAGCCATATAACTGTTAAAAAAATGGGTGTATGAAAGTCCAATAGTATAGCCTTTATTGAAAGCATCCGAAGGCAAAAAACCAGCGTGAAGAGTAAAATCTTTTTTAATTGAAAAGTCTTTTTCACTAACGGACACAACTCTTGGTAAATCATAATTATCTTCTGCAAAAACTTTAAAACTTAAACCCAAATTTGTGAGTAAGAAAATGAGTAACAAGGAATTTCTCATAGATGCACGCTCCAAACAATAATCCTCAATAAAAGTAATTTATCAATATATGGAAAGAGAAACACTTAGAATCAACGATTCAAGACTAAGGAATGGATGTATTATGTTTCATATTGAGACTGGCGATCTCTTAGACAGAGTTAGTTTTGTTACTGAGCCTAAACTGAGACAATAGATTTTTTCATGCTCAAATACAAATTAACACACAGATACCACTGAAATAATTAGCCAATTCTTAAACTGAGACAATAATAAATGGCATAAACTTCGCACATTAGTGATATAATAAAAGTAACAAGGGTGTATGTAACATGGGGAAATTTAAGTTCTTAAACATTTATTTTATAGTGACTCTACTTTTAGTCAGCATTTATGCCTTCCAAAATTGCGGGGAATATAAATTATTGCCAGAAGAAACTGTTGAGTTACCATTAGAGATTGATTCTAAGTTTTGCTTAGAGCCTCCTGAAAAGAAAACTAAGTGGAGTAAAATTGTTTTCGTAGTGGATGTCTCTGGAAGTAATGCCACAGGTAATAGTTCAATTGGCGGTCCACCTACTGACCCTGATAAATCCCGTCGTTCACAAGCTATAGAAACTTTTGTGAATAAATACAGAAACAATGAGTATTACAAATGGTCGATGATCATGTTTCATGGCGATGCCGCTATTCCTCTAGTAACAGATGGAGATAGTCCTATATTTTCAGATGTGACTGCTCTAGATCAAGCTATAGAAACCTTTAAAGGCTATCAAGATATCGATGGAACGCCTTACTTGGCGGCTTTAACAACTGTAGAATCCTTAATTGAAAACGATATTGAAGAACATCCCGATGAACTATCAACTTTTAATATATTCTTTTTATCTGATGGTCGCCCAACTCCCCAATCGAATGATGGCTGTGAAACGGCAGAATGTATTCAAATTGAAACGGCCACAAAGGATGTTAAGTCTATTGACCCATCTAATGTATTCTTGAGTACTGTTTATTATTACACTTCTATTGTCGACACCCCCGCAGCTAGAGGTTTAGAGAAAATGGCCGAATGGGGCGGCGGTTCTTACTCTAACGCCGGCGAAAATGAAAAAATCGAATTTAATGAAGTGCGCGTTGGTGAACGACCTGAACCATGGGTAATTAAAAGCAGTAAATTGATTGCTTATAATTTAAATTCTGGCTTTTGCACCGATGGCACTATCGATGCGGATTCCGATGCGGATGGCATTTGTGATAAAGACGAAATCAAATACAATGAAATTTACAAAAAGGCCTTAGAAAACCAATACGATGGCAAACAATTTGACCCATACAATAGAAATTCTTTTGATGAAAAGTATAGTGATTCTTTCGTGTGGAAGTTTAATTTAACCGCCAATGCTTCAGGTCTCGGTGAGTGTCCCGATTTAAAAGATGACGAAGATATGGACTTTTTAAATAACTGTGAAGAGTTAATGTTAAAAGACCAAAACAACGCCAATGGACCCACCTCACAATGGACAGACTATTTAATTTCACAGCAAGGCGGCGCGGCTGACCCCTTGAATTTTGATTCCGATGGAGATTTGTTTTTAGATTTTATAGAATTCTTTCAATTCCGCCTGGAATCCGGCATAAGTCCTTCAGTAGACTATCAAAGTCGGGAAACTGTTTACCCAGGTGGGTTAACGGCTGAGCAATTAATTTTAGAACATCGCCATTTTATGACCGCTAATACAAATATTAATCCCACCTATGAAATAACAACACAGCCATTAGGTATCAATGATGAAACCGGCGAGCAATGTTATACATTTGATTTAAACCCCATTCCAATCTATGACACAAAAGAAGTGAGCACAAAAGAGGTATCGGGCATACGAGAACTAAAACATGCTGACCGAGAAAACCTAATGATGGTTTATTTTATTGCCACTCCCGAAGATCAACGCCACGGCAAGGGAGCACTCTATTGGACCATTAAGCCATTATTATTTGGTCAAGATGAAGGCATTAAAAAAGAGCTGAAAATCGAAGATTTTCAGTACTACCGTGTACCTTATTCAGAAAATGATTAGAAATTTCTTAAAGTTATGCATTGACAGCTCCACCGAGATGATGAATAGTGAGCCCAATTTAGAAATCTGTTTGCCGCGGGGTGGAGCAGTCTGGTAGCTCGTCGGGCTCATAACCCGAAGGTCGTAGGTT
>JAGRAE010000103.1 GCA_020435005.1 Bdellovibrionales bacterium | reverse complement strand
TAAGACCAAGCGCAGAAAAGGAATTTGATTATAAGTTTAGAATTGCTAAAGCCTTTTACTATCTAAATAAATTTAAACAGTCCATTTTAGAGGTTGAAGAAATTTTAAAAAAAACATTATCCCAAGAGCAAAACTTTTCAGTTCGCCTGTTCAGGGCCAATGTTTTATTAATAAAAAAGGATTTTGCTGAAGCCATGGAGGAGTTTGAAAAACTATTAGTAGAGTTTCCTGAGAGAGCGCAAAAGGAAAATTTGGGATTAGTTGTTGCAGTAGCCTATGAAGACATGAATGAATTTGACAAGGCTATTACCACTTTGGAAAAAATAAAATCAAATGCAGACGATCCAAATTTTATAGAAATAAAGATTAAAAGATTAAAAGAAAGGATTGCTAATCAGCCCGGCAAAAAAAAGAAATAATGAGTAAAAAAAGAAAAAAAGGATACGTTTTTGTTGGCATGGGTTTTGAGCTTTTAAGCATGGTTCTTGCCGCTGTTTTCCTCGGCAGATATTTAGATAAAGCCATTGGTATAAAAGGGTTGGCAACAGTGACTCTAGTCTTTATGTTTATGGGCGTGTGGTTTTATCGGTTGATTCAACTCATCAAAATGTATCAAAAAGATGAAGATTAATTTGGTATCTAAAATTTTTTTGATCTGGCTTATTCTGGGTCTAATTTTGATCGGGCTTATGTATGTCTTTAGAGGATTGCATGACGCAGCAGGTTGTGTAGTTGGGGTTATGACTATAGGCTTTAATTTGTGGACTCTAATCTGGGCTTGGCAGCGCATCTTTAATAGAAAAGGACTTGCATTAGCTGTAAGTGTCATTGTATTAAAGTACCCGATTTTGATATTTACACTACATTGGCTGATAACACGAAAAAAGATAAGTGTTTTTGGTTTTTTGATTGGTTTTGGCTTGCTCTTTACAATATTGGTTTTAGTTACAACCAAGTACTATAAAGAGCAATTGGACAAGTCTTAGAAGAGAGTAATAGGTTGGTACATTTTAACTGGACACAATTAATTCCTGGAGTTGGACACGAATACATTCACGTAGCTACGGCTCTTATTACAGGTATGTTCCTTATATTAATTAGTTTAGTTGCAAGGGTGGCTTTAGGCTCCAATGAAGCAGCAATTACTCCAGCGAGTCGCCTTTCGGTAAAAGGTTTTTTTGAAGTTTTCGTTGAAGCCATTTATGGTTTCACAGATCAAATTATCGGACACGAGGGTCGTAAATTTGTACCGATGTTTGCAACAATTTTTTTATACATTTGGTTTAATAATTTAATGGGTTTAATTCCTGGCATGACTCCCGCTACAGACAACATCAATACAAACATTGCAGTAGGTTTGTTTGCGTTTGTAGCTTACCACGCTTATGGCTTGAAAGAGCATAAAGGTTCATACGTAAAACAATTTACTGGGCCAATACTTCCTTCTTTTAGTAAGTTAGCAACATTTATTCCTGCCTTTATCATGATGAGTTTGATGTTTGTTATCGAGTCCATCAGTCATGCTGTAAGACCTTTTAGTTTAAGCTTACGTCTACAAGGAAATATGATTGGTGATCATACGGTGCTTTCTATATTTTTAGATTTAGTTCCCTTTCCATTTGTTAATGAAAACTTTTTGGCAATATTACCGGTTCCGGTAGTTTTTTATTTATTAGGATTATTTGTCTGCACTTTGCAGGCCTTTATTTTTACATTATTAAGTATGATTTATGTCTCAATGGCTATATCACACGATCACTAAGGAGAAAAAGATGAAGAAGGCTTTTTATATTTTGTTGACCTTATTTGCTACAGTACCAGCTTTGGCAGAAGAGGCTGCTCAAGAAGCGTCTGCTGGAAATGGCATGACTGCAATTGCCGCTGCATTAGCTATTGGACTTGCTGCTTTTGGTGGAGCATTAGGCCAAGGTAAAGTAGGATCTTCGGCAATGGAAGGTATAGCTCGCAACCCACAAGCTCAAAAAGAAATGTTTGTACCGATGATTTTAGGTCTTGCATTCGTTGAGACACTTGTTCTTTTTGCATTCGTTATTGCAATTTTAATGTAGTACTAAACTCATTTGCACTCGGCGAAAGTCTTGCGTTAGGACTTTCGCCGTGAGTAAAATATTTGTTTTAACCACTTAAATTCATTGATGATTCTGCCGATAATTATTCGAGTATGGCAGAAGATAGCATAGATCAAAATCAGTCCGAACAAGTTGATATAGAAAGCATGAGAGTTTCTATATTAATGATTGTTAAAAACAAATCACAATTTGGATCTGTAATAAACTTCTTACAGCGTCGCAATTGGGAGTGCAAAGTTGTGTCTCAAATGAATGAGGCGATTTTGAGTTTATCGAGAGATCAACCAGACTTTGTATTCATAAGCTTTAATCATCCCAACCCAAAACTTCAAAAGTTACCAACTGTATTAGCCGCAACCTTTAATACAATTTGCGTTGGCTTTTGTGAAACACCAGATTTAAGAACGGAAAGTCGATTAACTGCTGCTATAATTCCTTACAAACTTGTTGGTGCAGCCTCTGGGCCTAGTATACACCGGAGAGTTAAACAGATACTTGGTGAATTTTACGGACAAGGTGAAAGCAGAGAGCGAAGTATTGAATCAGATGTTAACTTAGGTCATGGTCAAAGTGATGCCATAACTATTTCAGGCGGCAAGAGAACTAGTGAAGTTAATTATGTAAAAGGTGGAAGCAATGCTTATGTGCCTACATCAAATGCAAATACACAAACACGTAGCCAGTTAGCTTATAAACCAAATCATAATCAGACATCATTAAAAACCAATCAAAATGATATTTTTGCTAAGTTACAACAAGCTTTAGCTGGTGGAGATGGGGACTCTTTGGATGAGGACCAACATGAAAGCCTCATAGAGGAATATGAGGAACATGAAAAACAACAAGAATACAACAATGATCAAGATGAAATCGTAAAAAGGGACAGCAATGATCCCTTAGACCTTAACCAAGAAAGCGCTAAAGATAAATCCACTTCGAGTATAATTATAAATAAGGGCACAGGCGTTGAACAAATACAACCTGAAGTTGCAGATGCAGAAGGTTACAAACGTTCGCTTGAAATTCAAAAAGGTGAAAATAAAAAAACAAAAAGCGATATGCAAATTTCGGAGGGAGAATATAAAAAATCTCCAATGATTTTTGAAGAATCAGAAAAACTCAGTCAACAAAACAAAATTAGTTCAGAGGAAGAAGACTTTCATAGACGAAAAAAGAAACCAGTTGAAGTTTCTAGATTATCTGAGTCAAACTCTTATCTAAAAGATGCTGTTAAAAAGGCAATAGATGAACTGGGACCATCCGATAAGCCTGAAAATTTAGATCTTAGAAATTTGTCAAAGCTAGGTGTTATACCCATAAAAATGGGTGATTTGAGCGGTTATTTAATGATTGCCTCTACTGTTGAAGAAGATTTTGATGATGCACATTTGTCACTTTTTAAAAATTCATTTATCAAGACGTGTGTAGAGCAGGGAAAATCTATAACAATTCATTCAGAAATGCTCATAGATACAATCCCCATTGACCTGATTAAATGGACCGAGGAAATGGGTGAATATACATTTATAAGAGAGTTTGGCCTCGGACATATGATTGTTTCATTGATTGTCACAGACTACAATGTGCCAGAGCTGGAAGAGGATAAACAACATCACAAACTTAAAGTTCCTATTGATTTAATTGTTCCAGGTACAGAATTACAATTTAATGCTTATATTTACATGGATAAAAATAAAAAATTTTTAACAATAGGTAAAGATGGCAGGTCATTGTCTGAGAAACAATTAAAGAATTTAAATTTAAACAAAAAAAATCTGTTTATTAAAAAAGAAGATATAAACCTGTTTAAGAAATATTTTGCTACCAATGTAATTAATGACCTAATAGATTTTTATTTAAAAAATGAAAATGAGAATGAAAAAGTGGGCTGAAAAATAAAGGGGCTTATGCCCATAAGCCCCTAAAGCCAGTGGGTGCGCCCACAGCACATGACCACTGTCTCTATATACTACATCGGCAAACGTCATAACATGATGCAGTTAACTCTAAAAAATTTAGACTAAAGTAAGGGATTCACAATAGATTCAATTTCATTGCGCATTTTTTCTAAACCTTCTGGGGTTGCAGATTCAAACCTCAAAACCAAAACTGGTTGAGTGTTAGAAGCTCTTACTAAAGCCCAGCCATCACTAAAGCTTATGCGAATACCATCAATTAAGTTTACCTTTAAGTCTTTCTTGGAAAAATAATTTTTTACTTCTTCTACGATCTTTACCTTTTTTTCCTCTGTCGTATCAATTCGTATTTCAGGTGTATTAAAGGCTGGAGGGAGGTCCAGTAGTTCTCTAAACTTTTTTCCTTCTTTGGCTAAAACTTCAATGACCCTTAGCCCGGCATAAGGCGCGTCGTCGTATCCATAGTTGCGATCGTTAAAAAAGATATGTCCACTTAATTCGCCGCCGAAGGGTGCATTTTCTTTGCGAACTTTGTCTTTAATTAAAGAATGTCCTGTTTTCCACATAATGGCTTGTCCACCATGTTTTTCAATGTCTTTGAATATTCTATCAGAGCACTTAACATCACCTACAATTTTTTGGCCGGGGTTTTTCTCTAAAACAGAGCGCGCACAAAACGCCAAAATTTCATCACCCAAAATCATTTTACCCTGATCATCAACCAAGCCTATGCGATCAGCATCGCCATCAAAACCAATGCCGATTACAGCGCCGACCTCTTTTACCTTTTCAGCCAGAACTTTTAAATTTTCTTCTACAGTTGGGTCGGGGTGATGATTTGGAAAACGCCCATCAGGCTCTTCAAAAAGAAAAATTGGCGTTAAGCCAACAGCCTCATATAACTTCCTTGCTATGCTGCCAGCAGCTCCATTGCCACAATCTACGACTACAGGGATATTCTTTAAATTTCCAAACTCTTCTTTGTAGCGATTAATATAGGTTGGAAAAATATCAAAGCTTTCTGAAGATCCTGAAGCATCTTCGCAGAAATTTTGATTGTTAATAATTTCTTCTAGGGTTTTTATTTCAGAACCATGAATAGTTGTGTTACCAATTGATATTTTAAACCCATTATAATTTGGTGGGTTGTGGCTGCCTGTTACCATAATAGATCCAACAACATCCCTAATTGCAAAGGTAGAAAAATAACTAATAGGCGTAGTTACAAGTCCTAATTGTAATACTTTTCCGCCTTTTTTAGTTATTCCCATGGTTAATCGTTTTACTATATCTGGGCTTGATAAACGCGCATCGTGCCCAATGGTCACCAAAGGATGTTGTTGATTTAGTTTTTCTTTAATCATAGTGATATAAGCTTGACCAAGTACTTCAGCAAAATCTAAATCAAAGTCTTCATTAAATACACCACGGATGTCGTATTCTCTAAAAATAACAGAATTCATTTTCATGTTTAAACTTCCTTTAATTACTTGTTAAGGCATATTCTATAGCTTCAATCATTGAGCTTGGATTTGCCTTGTTTTTATTAAAAATATCTTTTGCTGTACCATGGTCAACACTTACGCGTGTAAATGGCAATCCGATTGTAATATGTGCACCAGAGTCTTGTCCATGTATTGCCTTAAAAGGAATTAAGCCTTGATCGTGATAAAGGCAAATATATAGACTATATTTGTTCCAATTTTCTTTTAAAAAAGCTGCATCTGGAACTAATGGACCAATAATTTCTTTTTTATCAAACTTCTCTAAAAAAGGTGTCAACTTTAGCAATTCTTCTTTTCCAATTAGTCCCCGATCACCAGCATGTGGATTTAAACCCACGAAAGCAATAGGCTTGTGAGCGAGTTTTTGTGATAATGAAGCCTTAAACACTTTAGCGGCGTCGACTGCCTTCTTTAAATGCTCTAAACTTAATTTTTTTGAAACAATGGATAGAGGCACATGATCTGTTGCCAACAAAACATTAAAGTATTGACCTTTAAATGCCATAAAGAGGTTCTTTTTCTTTGTAACACTTTTTAGTAACCCCGTGTGTCCCATTACCTTGAGATTAGCTTCATAAAAAGAAGCTTTTGACAAAGGGCCAGTTACAATTTTGTGATGAGGGTTTTTTAAACAAAGTTTTATACTTTGCTTAAACCACAAAGGTGCTGGCTCACTTGAGTTAACGTCTATTAATGTAGAGCTACATGTGGTTAAATTAGAATTAAATTTATTTACTTCTTTTCGCTTAAATTTTTTCTCGATCAATTCAATCCATTTTTTTGCTTTATAAGAGCTTCTAAAAATCACAAACTGAACTTCTTTTTGTGGGCCTATTTTAAACAAAGCTTTTGCAGTGACTTCCAGTCCAATGCCGTCAGGATCACCAGTGGTAATGTATATTCTTTTCATTTAAATATTGATTTTAATAAAAGCTTCTTGGCGCTTTCTTTCTAGCCAGTTTTGCAATTGAATTTTAAAAGCTTTTTCAAATAAAACCGCCTGAATTCTTGGTGCTTGTGCATCTAGTTTTGGGTTGGGAATCAGCTTCTTTTTTTTGAGAAAGACGATTTGATAATTTCCACCTGGAGCAAGCATGACCTTTGTAAACTCACCTGGGTTTAATTTATTTACTTCAGAAGCCAATGATTTATTCATATCTGAAAGCTTAAAGGTGCCCAGTGTGCCACCTTGACTAAAATTTGGATCTTCACTGAACTTAGATGCTACATCTGAAAAACTCATACCGGAGGACAGCTTTTTATAAACTTCAATAGCACGTGACTCTGCAGCCTCAGATCCACCATTTTTTTTAAGAAATAAAATATGCGCTAATTCATACTCGAAAAACTGTCTGTTTTCCTTTTCGTCAGAATTTTTTAAATAAAACTCTGTAATTTCATCATCAGTAATTTTAATTTTTGAAGATACTTCTTTTTCAATCACGCCTTGTCTCTCAAGAGTTGTTTTTAAAAAATCTTGATAGTCGGACACAGCAACGCCTTGGTTTTTTAAGGCCATTACTAACTGTTCACGAGTAATTCCATTTTTACTTGCGATGTTTTGAATTTCTTTTTCTACACGCTCTATAGTAACTTGAAGGTTTTGTTTTTTAATTTCTGAATCAATAATCCGCTCATTGATGAGGTGTTGGATTAGGAGTTTTTGATCAGTTATTATCTTTTTAGGATCGGTAATTTTAAGTAAAGCATCGTCAACCAAGCCACCACTTTTCAATTTTTCTCTATATTCATTGAGGTCAGAAAGAGTAATAATTTCTGAATTGATAATGGCAACGATGCGGTCAACAATCTCAGCATAAACATTTGAACTAAAAAATAAAACAATAGCTAATATAAATTTCAAATTACTAACCCTTAGTTTCGGCATAAATGGCTTGAATCAAGTCTTCATTTTTATAGATGTGAGAGCTTCTAAGTTGCGATTCTAACCATTGTGAAAAAGCCTTTTGTTTTTTTTGTGCCAACACCTTATTGGCAACACTATCTTTAACATCTTTAAAGTTTAATTGCTTGCCTTTTTTAATATCTAAAATTTCAATAATATGAAAGCCAAAATTGCTCTGGTGTAATTTGTAACTCAAGCCCCGACCTTGTTTAAGCGCCTCGTCAAAGACCTTGTTTGTGCCAGCTTCCACCCAACCCAAAAGACCCTCATTATCGGCCTCAGGAGTAATTGAGTATTTTTTGGCCAGTTCACTTAACTTACGTCCCTTTTTTAATTCATTTACTAATCTTTGCGCATTATTCTCAGATTCAAGGACGATTTGTCTTATTTTAACTTTATCTACAGTTCGAAACTCCCCAGGGTTATTTTTGTAGTATTCTTTTAGCTCTTCTTCGCTGGGCGTCTCTAGATTTTCTGTGACTTTTTCGAATACATATTTTTGCAACAGTGTATTTCTAAAATTTTTTAGCCATAAACTTAGGGTCAAGCCTTCTTCAGCCAAGGCCATTTTAAATGAAAGTTCATCGGGATAAGCTTTTTTAACTTTCATAACCTCTTCTTTTATTAATGAACTTTTAAGTTGTAGGCCTTGTTCCTGAGCCCACTTTAAACTCAAGGCTTCGATTATAAACTCATCTACGACTTCAGACCTGGCACGAGAAATAACATTAGTATCTTTCACTGTTAGGGCATCAAAACTTTTCAATTTTAGAGCCAAGCGCTGGGAAAAGTCGGTGGCTAGTAATTCAACAGAATCTACTTTTACAACAGGTGCACTCGACCACTTATTATGTGCACCTGTACAAGACAAAAGGCTAGTTGTAAACGCAAGAGTAGCTATAAATTTAAGATGGCTCATAAGTTAAATTACTTTATTTTATTTAAGGCATTCATGTTCTTTTTGATCGTGTACTTTCTTTTGAGACCTTCAAAATACTTATCAAAAAGCTCTTTTCGTTTTTGATCAAAAACTGCTGCACGAATTTGTCTTTTATTTGCTTGTTGGTAAGCTCTTCTACCAGTGAGTTTTATAATGTGATATCCATAACGAGTTCTAACAAGCCCTTGTATTTGTCCCACCTTCATTTTAATTGCAGCATCGTAATAAGTTGGAACCAGTGTTACTCGAGATTGATAACCAATATCCCCACCAGTTGTTTTACTAAGAGTATCATCAGAGTATAACTTAACTAGCTCTTCAAAAGGTCTTTTGCTACTTCGAACTTCTTCGTAAATTTCTTTTGCTCTTTTTTCTGCCTCAGCCATCTGGCTTTTATTTGCACCAGGTTTAATTTCTACAAGAATATGGCTTGTTCTTACTTCGGGGTTGTTGCGATAGTATTGACGCATTTCTTTTTCGTTAACCTTAATGTTCTCGACAGCTTTGCCAATAGCTTTTTCGACAAGAGCTTTATATATAACCTTTTTAATTTCTTCTTTTACAAGAGGATCATCCATTAATTTTTGTTTTTCTGCTTCCTGCACACCGACTTCATAACGAATTAAATCTTCAAGAAAAATTTTTGGATCAGGTGGATTTATAGCTTGTTGCTTAACTTCATTATATTTTTTTTGAAAATCATCAACAGTGATATTGTTTTTTCCAACAGTAGCAACGGAATCTGCCATAGCTACAGATACAAATGAAAATCCAACTAAGCACGAACAAAAAAAGGCTTTAAGAAGCATAACGACACCCCATATAATTTTCTCTTTTTAGGCTATCATTGGTGGTCATTACCTGCAATGAGTTTAGAGGCTTTTTTACGAGCTAAGAACAGCATTTCTCTTAATTTTTCCGCCAACTTAGGGTCTTTGGTCAAGGCTCCTTTTTCCAAGGGAGATAAGGGCTGGTCAAAAGTCATAGAGATGTGACTAAAAGGAAGTGGCAAAACGGCTTTGTTCCACGACTTTTTAAAAATAAAAGGAAAGCTAACATCCACACCTACGGGAACAATAATGGCATTTGTGAGTCGAGATAATTCAAACACACCAGGTTTTACTTGATAAATGGGACCGCGAGGGCCATCTACTGCCATTGAAGCGATTCGACCAGACCTCACCAACCTGACAAGGCCTTTTAATGCACCAACGGCCCCTCTGGTTGATGACCCCCTAGAGGTGGCACCTCCCATCTTGCGTATAACAAAATCAATAAGATGACCATCCTTGCTTGTAGAAGTCATTGTAGCTAACTTAAAAACTTTAACTAGGTGTAAAACAGCCAACTCATCGCCATGCCAGTGAGCCAAAATGATGGGTTTCTTTGAATCTAATGCCGCCTGAACTTCAGGATCTATGGTTAATTGTTTGCGCCAACTTAATTTTAGCAAACTATAGAAGGCCCAAACAAAATAGGGAAGTATAAAATGGCGAAACACTAGTTTAAAAGCTTTTTAAATTCTTCAGTAAGTTTTGGAACCACCTCAAAAGCATCGCCAACAATTCCGTATGTAGCCTTTTGAAATATTGGCGCCTCTGGATCGTTATTTATGGCAACTATAACTTTGCTACCATTCATCCCAGCTAGATGTTGAATAGCACCCGAAATACCTACAGCAATATACAGTGTAGGCGCTACGGTTTTACCTGTTTGACCCACTTGCATACTGTGTGGTACCCAGCCGGCATCACAAACAGCTCTAGATGCACCCACTGTTGCGCCTAGTGTATCAGCTAGGTCTTCTAACATTTTGAAATTTGCAGCCTCTTTTAAGCCGCGACCACCCGATACAATAATATTTGCTTCTGTTAAATCTATTTTTTCACTAGCACCCTTAACGACTTCCTTAACAATAGTTTTTAAATCCACAGCAGGCAAAGCAAACTCGCTGACTTCTGCTGTAGCGGAATTGTCCACGCTACCAACGGGTAGCTGATTGGGTCGCATAAGAATAATTTTTTTTGCACTATCTTTAAAATCTACTTGCGCAGTACATTTTCCGGCATACATGGGACGACGCACTTGAAGTCCTGAATTTAAATCAAGCTCTGTGCAATCACTAGTTACTGCGGCCTCAAGTTTTGCCGCCAATCGTGGGAACAAATCCCTAGCTAAAACCGATGATGAAGCAAGTAAGACTTCAAAATCAAGGTCTTTAAGGGCTTCCAACATTGCAGCTAAATACAACTGAGGATTGTAATTAGATAGTTTTTCATCTGAGCATAACATTACGTTTTTTGCTCCATAATGAGCTAGCTCATCTGTTGTTTCCTTGGCCGCTGGTCCCAATCCAATTGCTACGATATTTTTTCCTGCTCCCCTTGCCGCTGATAACAACTCCAAAGAACCCTTTTTTACTTTTCCGTTTTGACTTTCACAAAATACAACTACATTTGACATGTTAAATCCCTTCTCTCAAATAACTTTTGCTTCTTCACGCAAAAGTTTTGCTAATGATTCAGCTTGTGCTCCAGCATCCCCTTCAAGAATTTTTACCGGTGGCTTTTCTGGAGGTAGAGCAAAATTTGTATAATTTAGTTTGCTATCACTTTCTGTGACGCCGAGGCTACTTAGTTCAATTTCTTTAAGAGGTTTTTTCTTTGCTTTCATTATACCTGGCAAGCTTGCATAACGTGGTTGATTGAGACCCTTATTAGCTCCGATCACGGCAGGTCCGAGAAGCTGTACGACCTCTCTACTACCACCTTCTATTTCTCTTTCAAGAGTGACCTCATTTGTACCCACTTCGAGCTTTGAAACTACAGTTGTATGTTGCAAACCTAAAAATTCGGCCAACTGCTGGCTAACACTTGAGGCGTTATCATCAATGGCGAGCTTTCCGGTAAATATCAAATGGGGTGCTTCTTCATTTTTTATGGCCTGTGCTAGTGATTTAGCCGTTGCAAAAGAATCAAGCGTTTCTGGAGCGTCAATTAAGAGTGCATCATCAGCGCCCATGGCTAAAGCCGTACGCAAGGCTTCAGTGACTCTCTTTTTAGGTCCCAAGCTTACAACTGTAACATTTGCACTGGGATGGCTTTGCTTATACTTTAGCGCTTCTTCTACAGCATACTCATCATAAGGGTTCATTACCCATTTGATTCCAGTGGTATCTATATATGACTTATCTGCATTTAATTTTATTTTAGTTTCAGTATCGGGTACTTGCTTAATGCATACATAAACTCTCATAATTATTACTCCATAAAAAGATCATTAAATATATAGATGACTCTTAACCAAATGAAAATGACAAACCCAGCATAAAGCTGCGGCGCAGCTTCTAGACAGCTTAAGATTTTATGTGTAATTTATTTGAACGCAAAAACATCTTGCAGGATCGGAATCTAATGAACAAAAAATCTTCATACTTTTGTAGTACAATTGGTAGAAAACAATTTGTAGGTATTACGGGCTTACTATTAAGTTTTTTTGTGCTCACACACATGCTGGGCAATTTACTTATTTTTTTGGGCCCAGAAGCTTACAACGTATATAGTCATAAACTCGTAACAAACCCTTTCATTTATGTTGCCGAAGCTGGTTTATTAGGCGCTTTTATTGTGCATGTTTTCATAGCAATCATGTTAACTCGCGAAAATAAAAAAGCCCGCCCCCAGGCCTATGCCATGTCGGCATCGGGAGATAAAGCTACAGACTTTGTTCAAAAATCTATGATTTATCAGGGTGTAGTTCTTCTCGTCTTTGTTGTTTGGCATCTAAAAACTTTTAAGTACGGAAATATTTATGAGTATACTAGTCAAGTAAACGGCGAAGTAATGCGTGATCTTTATAGGCTTATAATTGAAGTGTTTTCAAGCCCAGCTTATGTTTTAGGTTACTCAGTTTGTCTAGTAGTTTTAGGAATGCATTTAAGTCATGGCTTTAGTTCATCGATTCGCACTCTGGGATTCAATCATCCCAAATATGACAACAAAGTGAGAGTTTTAGGTAAACTGTATGCCGCTCTTG
>JAGRAE010000102.1:9124-12410 GCA_020435005.1 Bdellovibrionales bacterium | reverse complement strand
ACTTAAAGATAGGAATGACGCACTTAGGCTGAGTGAGAACAAGTTTATTTTAAACGACGATTTAGAACTAAAGACTTTTGTAATCGGTATAAGGGAATCAATTAAGAGGTTAAATGAAGACCCAGAGAGTCGCATGATGTTTGGGCCTGTACAAATAAAAAAAGGTAAATATGCAGCGGCCCTCATGGAGTTACTTGAATATATTAAAAATATATCGTCAAAAAATCAGCTGTATAAATATTTAAAGGAAAACTTTGATTTTTACGAAGTCTATGGTCAGAAAAAATGGGGTGAAGTCTTTATTACCTCTTATTTTGATCCATCAATAAAAGGGTCCATTAAGCCTACCAAAGAATTTACTCAAGCCCTATATAAAACTCCCCAAGAAATGGTCACAATAAACATTGATAAGTATGCGGAAGTTTTTCCAAAATGGAGCCTTTTTGCTGAACAAGTTTTAGAACAAAAATCTCGAAAAGCCATTGTTCGCGGACGATTAATTAGCAGTAAAAACAAAAATAATGTTCCCGAAGTTGTACCATTTTATAGTCGTAAAGAGATAGATGAAGAAAAGGTATTAAAAGGAAAAAATCTTGAAATTGTTTATGTAAGTCCTATCGATAGCTTTTTTATGCAAATTCAAGGTTCAGGAATAATTGAGCTTCCTAATAATAAAAACTTAAGATTAGGTTATGACAGCCAAAACGGTCACTCCTACGTGCCCATTGGCAAACACTTATTAGATATAATACCTCTTGAAGAAATGACATTGCAAAAAATTGAAGATTACTTAAAAACTTTGAGTGCGGAAGAGTTGCAGGAGATTCTCAACTTGAATCCAAGTTATGTATTTTTTAGGGAATTAGAAGGATCTTCACAAACTTACTTTTCCACTAATGTAATAGCTGGAAGAACAATTGCAACTGACTATGGGTTATTTCCCAAGGGCGCATTGGCATATTTAGAATTTAAAAGACCTATATTTAATACTGAAAATTCACAAGAACCAGAGGTATGGCAAGATACAAGTCGATTCGTCTTTGATCATGACACAGGTGGTGCTATTCGCGGACCAGCAAGAGTTGACTTATACTGGGGTAAAGGGAGTGGTGCTAAACAAAGTGCTGGGGTTATGAAACAATGGGGAAGATTGACTTACTTAGTGCCAAAAAATATAAGTAATCTTCACCAGGAGTTAAAATGAAAACAATCTTAACAGGAGTTAAGCCCACCCAACTCCCTCATTGGGGGAACTATTTAGGAGCTATCCTTCCTGCATTGTCCTTATCACAAGGAAAAGATGTGAAGTCAGCACTATTTATTGCTGATTACCACGCATTAACTACAATTCATGACCCAGAAATAATGAAAGAAATGACTTATGGCGTGGCCGCAACTTGGTTAGCTTGTGGATTAGATCCTGAACGTGCATTAATTTATAGACAGTCAGATGTGCCTGAAACTTTTGAGTTGGCATGGATACTTTCTTGTTTTACTCCAAAAGGACTTATGAATCGAGCTCATGCTTACAAAGCCAAGGTTCAGGAAAATCAAGAACAAGGTAAAAAGGATTTAGATTTTGGTGTGAGTATGGGGCTTTATACTTACCCCATTTTAATGTCTGCAGATATATTGTTATTTTCAGCCGATGAAGTTCCTGTTGGTGAAGATCAAATTCAACATGTCGAAATTGCTAGAGACATCGCACAAAAGATAAACAATACTTATGGTGAGCTTTTAAAGTTACCTGAGTTTGTTACTCAAAAAGGAAAGTTAATTCCAGGACTTGATGGTCGGAAAATGAGTAAAAGTTACGGTAATCATATACCACTTTTTTTAGACTCTAAAAAGTTGCGTAAAATGATTATGAAAATAAAAACGGATTCTAGTCCACCGGAAACACCCAAAGATCCCAATGTCTCCTTGATTTTTGATTTTTATAAAGAGTTTGCAACAGACGAACAAATTCAAGATTTGAGAAAGAGATATGAAAATGGCATCGGTTGGGGCGAGGCAAAGCAAGCACTATTTGAAGTTGTCGACGAAAAACTATCCCCTATGCGTGATAAATTTTATGAGTTAATGGCTGATAAAAATTATTTAAATAAATTGTTAAAAGAGGGGAGTGATAAAGCGCGTGAAGAAGCCTCTCAACTTGTATCTAAATTGCGCCAAGCAATGGGATTGGGTGCTTCTTAAAAAATGTTAGCCAAGATTACTTCACTACATATTTACCCAATAAAAAGTTGCCGAGGAATTTCAGTGCCAAGTATTGAAGTTACCGAGAGAGGTCCTCGATGGGATCGCAATTGGGTTATTGTAAATGATGAGGGAGATTTTTTAAGTCAAAGACAGTTTCCTGTTCTGTCTCGTGTAGAGGTTCAACTTGATACTGATATTTTGAAGTTTGGAAATGCAGAGTCATCATATGTTTCAGTAGATGTTAATGCCAGAGGCTCTAAAAAAAGTTTTAAAGTTTGGGGTAA
Organism: Bdellovibrionales bacterium; assembly: GCA_020435005.1. Classification (GTDB taxonomy): domain Bacteria; phylum Bdellovibrionota; class Bdellovibrionia; order Bdellovibrionales; family UBA1609; genus JACKAN01. Next base: position 9,924 of record JAGRAE010000102.1, on the reverse strand, counting down.
CGAATGTTGGGGAGAAGAAATAAGTCCAGATGCTTCAGCTTGGTTTAGCAATTTTTTAAAATCAAAATGTTATTTTTTGTCATCAGCTAATTTATTTTCAAGAAAGAGTTCACAAAAAAGGACTCATAGTTCTAGTTTAGTGTATGCTGATGGTTATCCATTTTTATTAGTTTCGCAAGCTTCTTTGGATCTATTAAATAATAAATTGGAAGAAAAAAAACTTCAAGTTAAGATGAGTCGTTTTCGTCCTAATATTGTAGTAACAGGTTTAGAACAACATGAGGAAGATAATTTAGATGAGTTTAAAATTGGAGAGGTAAAATTTAAAGCTGTTAAAAATTGTCCTCGATGCGTAATTGTAAATGTGAACCAAGAAGATTCTACTCACCAGAATGAAGTACTAAAAACTCTTGCCAGTTACAGGAAAGGTGAACAAGGTATTGAGTTTGGTCAGAATCTTGTTCACCTAAATCAAGGAATTATTAATATCGGTGATAATCTAATTACGAGTGAGCTTTAAGTCACCTTTACATTTGACGGGCACGCTTGTCTACATTCAAGGCTGCCTCTCTAATCACCTCAGAAAGAGTGGGGTGAGCATGAAAAGAACGGGCCAAGTCTTCAGCACTCCCACCAAACTCCATAGCAACTACAGCTTCACTGATTAAATCTGAGGCTCGTGGTCCAATGATATGTACGCCTAAAATTCTATCTGTTGTTTTATCTGCCAGAACTTTGACCAGACCATCAGTGTTACCTAAAGCCTTGGCTCGCCCATTAGCAGTAAAAGGAAAACTTCC
>JAGRAE010000102.1:0-9114 GCA_020435005.1 Bdellovibrionales bacterium | reverse complement strand
TTATAAGCTATGCCTTGCTGTTTTAATTGTTCCTCTGTAGCTCCGACGCTCGCTAATTCTGGCCAGGTATAGATGACTGAAGGAACAGTTTCATAGTTTACATGGCCAGATTGACCAGCGATGATTTCGGCAACGGCCACGCCCTCTTCTTCTGCTTTATGAGCCAACATGGGGCCGGGGATTAAATCTCCTATGGCATATACATTTGGATACTTGGTGCGAAAATGGGAATCCACATGTACAAAACCCCTTTGGTCTTTTTCTATACCCAATTCTTCTAATCCTAAATTTTCACAGTAGGGTATTCTTCCTGCGGCTATTAGTAATACATCAGCATGTAATTCAGAAGTGCTTCCATCTTTTAGATTTTCATAAGAGACTTTTACCATTGAATTTTCAAGAGTCGCAGAAGTCACTTTAGCTTCTAATATAAATTCCAGTCCTTGCTTTTTTAATATCTGCAAATAACGCTTAGCCAGCGAACTATCTGTAGGTCCTCCAATTTGTTTGGAATACTCTATAATGGTAACTTCGGAACCAAGGCGTGCCCATACCGAACCCATTTCTAAACCAATAGCTCCAGCTCCGATTACAATCATTTTTTTGGGAACTTTTGGTAAAGATAAAGCTTCAGTAGAAGTAATTATTTTTTCTTTATCATAACTGATGCCGGGAAGTGAATTAGGAACGCTTCCGGTAGCAAGTACGATATTTTTTGTTTTTAGAGTTTCAGTGGAGCCATCATTTTTTGATACTAAAACTTCATTGGGTGAAAGTATTTTACCTGTCCCTTCAAAACTTGTAATTTTATTTTTTTCGAATAAAAATTTTATTCCACCCGTTAACTCACTCACGATTTTATTTTTTCTTGTCATCATGGTATCAAGATTCAACTTAACGCCACTGGTTTCAACCCCATGTTTTTCAAGCTCATGTTGGGCTGCAGAAAAATGTTCGCTGGATTCTAATAAAGCTTTTGAGGGAATGCATCCTACATTTAAACATGTGCCACCAAAAGTGGGGTCTTTTTCAACGACGGCTGTTTTGAGACCCAATTGAGCCATGCGAATAGCTCCAACATAGCCTCCAGGACCACTGCCAATCACAATAACATCAAATTCTTCACTGGACATTTTAACTCCTAAACTTCAAGTAGCATACGTGCAGGATCTTCCATGCACTCTTTGATTTTTACTAAAAACTGAACAGATTCACTGCCATCAATTAAACGGTGATCATATGACAAAGCTATGTACATCATAGGACGTATTACAACTTCACCTTTATGAGCGATAGGGCGTTCTTCAATTTTATGCAAACCTAAGATTCCAGTTTGTGGAGGATTGAGAATCGGCGTGGACATTAAAGAACCATACACCCCACCATTGCTGATTGTGAATGTGCCTTCACTTAAGTCGTCGATGGTGATTTTTCCATCTCTAGCTTTCAAGGCATAATGTTTAATAGAAAGCTCAATGTCAGAAATAGAAAGCTGTTCGGCGTTTCTAATAACAGGAACAATTAAACCCTTATCAGTGCCAACAGCAATACCTATATTGTAAAAGTTTTTATAAACAATATCGTTGCCATCTAAGGTTGCATTTACTTTTGGGAAAGCTTTCAAGGCTTCAATAGTTGCTTTAACAAAGAAACCCATAAATCCTAAACGCACGCCATATTTATTTTCAAAACTGTCTTTGTATTGTTGGCGAAGGCTCATAACATTTGACATGTCAATTTCATTGAAAGTGGTTAAAATGGCGGCGGTGTGTTGTGCTTCAACCAAGCGTTTGGCAATGGTTTGTCTTAATCTTGTCATTGGTTCGCGAACAACATCTTGTGCCACACCTTTCGCCGTAGGTAATGGGGGTATTTCACTGTTTCTTGTTTCTGTAGGTTTTGTGGAAGCAGATTTGGAAGTCTGTTGTGCGGCCTGCAAGGCATCACCTTTTGTAATCCTTCCGCCGCGTCCAGTTCCCTCAATTTCATTCGGGTTTAAATTTTTTTCTTCTACAATTTTACGAGTGGCAGGTGAAAGATGTTTTTGTAAGTCGGGATGAGTCTGTGTTGCTGGAGCTGTTTTGGTGCTTGATTCTGGTGCAGGTGATTCACTAGGCGTCTCTTTGGCTTTGTTGGGTGACCCGCTGGCTTCTGTGTCAATTTCACCGATAATCGCACCTATATCAACAGTGTCGCCTTCTCCAGCTTTTGTTGTAAGTACACCTGAGTTTTCAGCTACAACTTCAACACTGGCTTTATCTGTTTCTAGTACTAATAAGATATCATCTCGTTCAACAAAATCACCGCTGTTTTTAACCCATTCGGCTATGGTAGCTTCAGTTATAGACTCACCGACGGCGGGGACTTTAATTTCTACTTTCACGCTGTACTCCTATTAAAAGTATTGCAAAACTTTGTTTACAATCTCTGATTGTTCTTTCTGATGAATTTTGGGTGAGCCCACCGCAGGGCTAGCTCTAAATGTTCTTCCTATATATTTAGGTTGAACTTTCTTAATGCCTAATTCATTTACTAAAGTCATTAGCTGTGGCAATGTGTAATGCCAAGCCCCCATATTTTGAGGCTCTTCTTGTACCCAAACTAAATTTTTCAATTTTGGGGCAGCATTTATAAAACTAGCTATTTGTGCTTTTGGCCATGGATATAATTGTTCCACTCTAACAAGAGCCGCTTTTTTGGATTTTTTGTCCGCTCTTTCTTTATCTATATCGTAATAAACTTTACCTGAGCACAAAAACAGTGTTTCCAAGTTAGATAAATCTTTTATGTAAGGATCTTCAATAACTTCTTTAAATCTTCCCTCGGCTAAATCTTCGATGGTCGAAGTGACATCGGGATGTCTTAGTAGGCTTTTTGGTGACATTATTATTAATGGCTTGCGAAAGTCTCTTTTTATTTGTCGTCGAAACACGTGAAATAAATTAGCAGGAGTTGTTAAATTACAAACTTGCATATTTTCTTGCGCGCAAAGCTGTAAAAATCTTTCTAGTCTTGCGGAAGAGTGTTCAGGTCCTTGGCCTTCGTAACCGTGAGGCAATAGCAAGCTCAATCCATTCATTCTAGCCCATTTTTGTTCACCACTGCACAGAAACTGATCTATTATAACTTGAGCTCCATTGGCAAAGTCACCAAATTGAGCTTCCCAAATTGTTAGAAAAGTAGGGTCGGTTGAACTGTTGCCATACTCATAACCTAAAACGGCCATCTCTGATAAGCTGGAGTTGTAAATACAAAATTCTTTCTGTTCATTGATATGTTTAAGTGGGCAGTACTCCTCTCCAGTTTTTGCATCAAAATAAACGGCTTGTCTATGTGTAAACGTCCCTCTTTTACAATCTTGTCCAGAGAGCCTTACGGAATGTCCTTCATATAATAAACTGGCATAAGAAAGGAGCTCTCCCATGGCCCAATCCAGACGATTTTCGTCAACCATACTTTTTCTTGCGGCAATGAGTTTTTTTATTTTGGGATGGAGCTCAAAGTTTTCAGGTTCTGTTGTTAAAAATTTTGAGAGTTCCAGTAGAGTTGATTTACTCATAGAGGTATCAAATGGTTTTTGAAAATCTTCGGCTTTGCCTCGGCGCAAGCCTTTCCACATACCTTCAAAAGCTATGGGCTTTACATCTGGAGGATTCTTTCTAACTTCATCTAAAATAATTTGTAAGTTATCAATTTTTTCCTTAAAAAAATCATTGGCAAACTTTTCATCAAAAACTTTTTCCGAGACGAGTTTGTCAGTATATTTTTTTAAAAGTGTAGGGTGTTTCTTTATAACATTATACATGAGTGGTTGGGTAAATGCAGGCTCGTCACCTTCATTGTGGCCAAAACGACGGTAACAAATCATATCGATAAAAATATCCTTTTTGAACTCTTGACGGAAGCGGATAGCCATATCCATAGCGCGAACACAAGCTTCTACATCATCACCATTTACAAGAAGGACGGGTGAGGAAATGGAACTACTGATATCAGAACTGTAACGAGTGGAGCGTGAGTCGCTGGGATTTGTCGTAAAACCGACTTGGTTATTGATAATAATATGAACGCTACCACCAACAGTGTAACCTTTTAATTGTGATAGTTGTAGAGTTTCACTAACTACGCCTTGACCAATGACTGCGGCATCGCCATGAATTTGGATAGGAATGACTGTTTTTCTATCTTCTGTATCTTTGTTGCGGCGTTGTTTAGCGCGAGTCATACCGCAAACAACAGGGTTTACGGCTTCCAGATGACTGGGGTTAAAAGCTAGAGAAATATGACAGGGGCCATGTGCAGTTTGTTTATCTGCAGAATAGCCCATGTGGTATTTAACATCACCGTCATATTCTGAAGAATCAATAGTGTTACCTTCGAATTCAGAGAAAATAACTTCAATGGCTTTGTCCATAAAATTGGCAAGTACATTAACTCGACCACGATGGGCCATGCCTAGAACTAATTCCTTCACCCCAAGTGGTGTTCCCGATTGTACAGCTCGCTCAAGCATAGGTAAGAGAGCGTCACCTCCTTCAACAGAAAAGCGTTTAGTGCCAACATATCGAGTGTGGATAAATTTTTCGAGCGATTCGGTTTTTGCTAACGACTTGTAAATATCAATTTTTAATTCAGGTGTTAATTGGAGGGTGGGCTTGTCTTGTTCAAACTCATTGTGAAACCAGCGCCGGATATTGGGTTCGCAGCCAGAAACATGTGGAGTTAGGGTGTTGCAATAGATTTTTTCAAGTTTTGTGATTATATCTTTTAAGGGAGCGTTGGGAAGACCGACGATCGATCCTACTTGGAACTTTTCATTTAAGTCTTTATCAGATAAATTAAAATTCTTTAAATCAAAATTATCAGAAACCGGCTTGGCAATTCTTAATGGGTCAAGATTGGCTTTTAAGTGACCGTAGTCTCGATAGTACTGAATTAGATTATAAACATCGATTTCTTTTGTAGATAAAGCACTATCTTTAGATAAGCTTTGTGCAAATTCAACACCTTCGAAAAATAAACGCCATTCACTTTCAATAGAATTGGGGTCATTTAAAAAACTTTGGTATTGTTGTTCAATATATTCAAGATTATTTCGGTTCAGATAGCTGAATTTTTCCACCAAGGAGCTCCTATATCTACATAAATTTCAGTGATTTATTTATATCAGAGAAAATTACTAGAAGGCAGCCCCTAACTTTAGTCGAGAGCTTGATAGCGCAACGCTCCTTATATGCAAAAATATTAGACTCCGCATAAACTACTTCTATGGGTAAAGCTCTAAAATATTTTGGAATTCTAATTTTGTTAGTTATCGTTGGTCTGGTTGCAATATGGTACTTAGCAAGAGGCATTATTGAAGATTCTTTAAAAACAGAATTAACCGCCACTGTCCAGACTCATATCACTGATTTTGATATGCAAAACTTGAAGCTTCACTCCCTATTTCCTATTAGTTTTGAGTTTCAACAGGTACAATTTAGTTGGGGAGGAGTATTTTTTAAACAGATACCTTCACTTCATTTCCAAATTGGTTTTAAAAAGCCTATTTGGAAGCTTAAAAATTCATTGGATGTCAAATTACAAATTGAAAGTTTAGACAGTAGTACTAAACAGGTTCCTGATAGTAGCACTAAACAAACCCCTGTGCCTGAGAACCCTACCCCAACCCCTGTGCCTGAGAACCCTACCCCAACCCCTGTGCCTGAGAACCCTACCCCAACCCCTATAAAAAGAGAACTCCCAAAGATAAATATTCCATGGCCAATAGATTTTAAATTATTTTTGGGTCAGGGACGATTTACAATGAAGGATCTTGAAAATAAAGAACTCGTAGATATTCAAAATATTCAGATTAATGCCCAGCAATTTCCTCTGCTCTCTCCACAAGCACCTATTAATTTTAATTTAAAAATGAAAGTGGCTACTCATTTTGGCAGTGGCAGTTACCAATTGCCTATTCAAGCAGCAACTACGGACTCGTTTTTTGATGCCAATAAATTTTCTGCAAAAAATTTAAACGTCTCTATTAGTGGCTTAGAGATGATATTTAAAGAAGGTTTCTCCGATTTTTCTAATGGAGATCATAATTGGACAACGGCCTTTGACATTTCTGATTTGAGTCGTCTTCCTAATTTGCCGGACTTCTTACCACCTGGAAAATGGCAGGGAAGTATGAAGGGACGAGTTCAAATTGAAAAAAAAGGAAAAGAATATTTGAACATAAATGCAAGTTTAAATACCAGCCCTATTGTTGGTGAATTACAGATTGATGAGCCAGAGACTAAGCTGAGTGGAATTGTAAAAACTCAATTTCAAACAAGTTTTAAATACGATCAACAAATAAAATTGGAAAATTTAATTGGTTACCTGGACCTTTCTAATGCTCAGCTTAAAGCTGGTCAATTTTTTGCTAAAGAAAAAGGCGTTCCATTGAAGACCGATATAGATATTCAATTTACAAAGGGATTGCTTCAAGTAAAAAAGTTTAAATCTCTATTTTATACGCTTAAAGGATTTATAGTTGGCAATATCAGTCAAGATTCAACACAGAATTCAAATTTAAAAATAGAAATTCCAAGTACATCTTTAGCGGGATATGAGAAGTTTATTCCGGCATTGAATCATTCTCCTATGAGAGGGCAAATAGGACTTGATGCTCGACTAGAAGGTCACACTGGTGAATTGAAGGGAATTGTATTGAATGTAAATGATTTTCATTTGAAAAATATGAATGCATTTATAGATTACCAGTGGCCTGAAAAAATGTTTACAGTTAAAGGTCCAATAAAAGTGAATAGTGAAGGCGCTTTAAGTTTTGAAAAATTAAAATTAAAAAAAGCCAATTTAATTTTTGATGTTATTGGTGACCAATTAGATATTAAATTTGCAGAGAGTGCGTCTAAAAAACCAGGGGGTCCACTTAGAATTAATGCAAAAATTATGCAGCAGAAAAATATAATGACTTTCAAACAAACTCAGGTCAAAGCACCTGGATTGGATGTCGTTTTGGATGGCAATATTAAAGATGATCAAATAACTAGCTTTTCTATGGCTGCAAAACTTAATATTTTAGATAAAGCTAAATTAGAAAAAGTCCTACCTTTTTTAACTTTTTCAGAATTGCAACCCGTGGCTAGAGGTAATTTGCGCATTGAGGGCAGTTTAGATCCAACGGTGTCTTTAACTCAGCTGCCTTTTTTTATATCCGGCGGGATTTTTGTAAAACTTCCTATTTATAAAATTACAAGACTGCCGGCCACACAAGGTGAAAAGCCTATAAGTGTTGAGTCTCCACCTCCTCAGCCATTGTTGCCAAATTGGCCGATGTTTAAAAATGCTAATCTACAAGTTAAATCATACATTGATCATTTTTATTTTAACAATTTTCATTTAAAAAATTTAAAATTAAATAGCTTATTTAAAGGGGGAGTTGTTGCTTTAAGAGGCGTTGTAGAGGAGGCTTATGGTGGTCAAGTAAAAATAGACTCTTTTAAGTTTAATGCTCTCGAACCTCAACCGGAATCATTTGTTGAACTTAATATTAGCCAATTAAATATTGAGTCCGCATTGAAAGATTTAATCACTTCTTTTAATGATGAGGTTAGTGGAAGTCTAAACATGTTGTTTAGAGGCAAGATCCCCTATCCTTATGGAGAAGAGTGGCAATCTAAGATAATGGCAAAAGGTTCTGTCGAATTAAAAAATGGAGATCTTAAGACATTTTTGTTTGATAAAAAATCAGGAGATATTCTATCGCAAACACAAGGCATTGGAAACAATGAAATAATGAGTGTGATAGGTAAGGGCGTGATTGCAAAATCTAAGTTTTCAATTGCCAAAAAACGTATTTTAATAAATGAATTAGTTATAAAAACTCCAGAAGATAATGAATTTGCCGGTAATGGTTTTGCAAATTTCGACTTAAATACAAATTTGTCCGGCACGGTACATTTATCTAAGCCTCCAGTTAGAAACTCAATAATTTTGGCAAATAGAGACAAAAAGGGAAGGTTTTTTACGCCTGTAATGGTTAGTGGCAATTTATTAAAGTCTGATTTTATAATCTCAAGGGAGAGTTTAGATCAACTATTATCAAATGCTATTCGTTTTGAAGCTCGTCGGACCCAACAGCAATCTTTGAAAGCTCTCGAAGAGCAAGCAAAGAAGAATAATAAACAATTAGATGATAAAACCAAGAAAAGAATTAAAGGATTATTTGAGGTACAGTAAACATGGATGCAATTTTAGAACTATTTAATAACATAGCTTGGGAATCAGTTCCTGATTTTTGGAATGTCAGTCTTATTTCTGTAGATGGAGAAAAAATCACTCTAGGGGAAGTCATAACAGGAATTTTACTGTTTATAATGGGCTACTTTATTTGTAGAAGTTTAAGTAAAGAGTTTGAGCAAAGAGTACTTTCACGTTTGGATATTGATGCCTCATTAAAACACACTTTAAAAACAATGATGTTTTACTCGTTATTAGTTATCCTGACTCTTTTTGTTTTAAGGCTTTTAAATATACCCATTACTATTTTTGCAGTTCTTGGTAGTGCTTTAGCGATTGGGGTGGGTTTTGGATCACAAAATATCGTTAATAATTTTATTTCGGGTTTAATTTTAATGATTGAGCGGCCTGTACGAGTAGGAGATATTATAGAGACCGATGGATTAAAAGGCTCTGTAGAAAACATTGGTGCACGTTCAACAATTATTAAGTCAATGGATAATACGCATTATGTAGTACCAAATAGTTCATTCTTGGAAAAAAACGTTTTGAACTGGACGCTTTCCGATGATGTGGTTAGAACAAAAGTTAATGTTGGAGTAGCTTATGGCTCGCCAGTGAGAAAGGTTGAGGAATTATTAAAAAAATCTGTTTCTAATAATGAAAGAATTCTCAAGTATCCTGAGCCACTGGTGTTATTTGCAGATTTTGGTGACAATAGTTTAAATTTTGAAATTTATTTTTGGACCAAAGTAATAAATGTTATGCAGTTAAGAATGTTAGAAAGCTATGTGAGATTTCAAATTGATGAACTTTTTAATGAAAATAATATAGTGATTGCCTTTCCTCAAAGAGATATTCACTTAGACACATCAAGCCCAC
>JAGRAE010000101.1 GCA_020435005.1 Bdellovibrionales bacterium | reverse complement strand
TAAAAATATGTATTTAAATTTAGTATCACTTAATTTAAAATTATAACTATATGAATTTATATGATTTTTTAGACTATAAAAAATATCTCAAATTTCGTTTAGGACGTGAAAAACAAAGAACGGGAGCTAAATCCAAGGCCGCTCAGTTTATTGGTTGTCAAACCGCTTACCTCTCACAAGTTTTAAATGGTCATGCTCAATTAAGTTTAGAGCAGGCGCAAAAAATGAGTGAGTTTTTAAGCCACGCCCCCGAGGAGACTCACTTCCTATTGCTTTTAGTACAATTTCAAAGAGCGGGCACCAAAGAGTTAGAAGTTTATTTTAAAAATCAACTGGATGAAATTTTAGACCAGAGACAAAAAATTAAATCGCGAGTCGATGTGAACCGTGAAATGTCCGAACTACAAAAAAATAAATATTACAGCTCGTGGGTCTATGCCGCTGTTCACATTGCTTTATCGATTCCAGAATTACAAAACCCGCAAAAAATTTCGCAGTACTTAGAAATTGAATTGAACCGAACCTATGAAATTTTAAATTTTTTAAAAGAGTCTGGACTGGCTATTCAAGAAGAAGGCATTTATAAGATCGGCCCAAGCCATGTTCATTTAGGTAACGATGAAGACAATATCTTAAAACACCACAGCAATTGGCGCCTAAAAGCTTTACAAGGGTTGGACCGCGGTCGCTCACAAATCGTCAACTATGCAGTGACTTACAGCGTAGCAAAATCAGATGTGCAAAAAATAAAAAATAAGTTACTGGATGTGATTCAAGAAAATATGAAAATTGTTGCCCCCTCTAAAGAAGAAGTCCTGATGTGTAATATTATTGATTTTTTTGAATTGGGAAGTGCAGATAAAATTTTATAGTTTCATATTAATGATGGGGTTGCGCCAAGATAAAATCTGTGAGTTTTTAAAAGTCATATTTTCATCTCCACCATAAACACATGCACTCGGTATTTTGGAGTTATTTTGTAATTTGTTAAAGTAGTTAATTGAATTTAACCACTCCCCCAATATATGGCTAATATATCGCAACACTTTAACTAACTTTTTATTAATTTATTTCTTGGGAGTACTGGCAGGGCGACGCAAGTCTTTTTGTCTTTCAATAGTTGTGATTTTAGTTTGAATCGCGCGAATGCGCCCCTCATCTTCAGCTACAGAAACTGCTTTTAAGTACATCTTCATTGCCTTATCCATAAGTTCAAATCTAAAGTAAGCGTCTCCTAAATGCTCAGCGATTATGCTTTCTGTAGACACATTTTTATATGCAGCTTCTAAATATTTTATTGCTTCTTCATATCGGCCTTGTTTAAACAAGACCCAACCCACCGTATCTAATATATAGCCATCATCAGGACTTGCACCAAGTGCTTTAAAGGCTAACTCTTCGGCTAAAGATAATTGGTCACCTTTTTCAGCATAAGTGTAAGCTAAGTAGTTTAGAGCTTGTACATGCTGCTCATCAATTTCCAAAACCTTGTTCATATGCTCAATGGTTTTATCTTTATCACCTTTACGATCCCACATAGAACCCAAAAAGAATCGGATCTGTGCATTTTCAGGAAAGATTGTTACTGCTTTATCTAACATGTTAATGGCTTTGTTATACTCCTTAAGATCATCTAAAAGTGATGCATAAAAAGTGTAAAACTGAGGAACATCGTTTTTCTTTTTAATTGCTTCTTCAATTGTTTTTACAGAAGAACTTATATCACCAATTGTTTTATATAAATATGATGTATGAATGGCTGCTTCTGAAAAGTACACACTTGCCTCTGTAATTACTGAGAAATGTTGGATAGCTAATTCTGGTTTTTTAACCTCTTCATACACAGCACCTAAGTAAAATCTTATTTTATCTGATTCTGGAGCGACTCTTATAATTTCTTCTAATTTAGTAATGGCATTGTTGTAGTCTTTTTGTTCAATTAATATTAAAGCAATCTTAACCTTTATATTTAAATTATCAGGTTCAAATCCTTCTACTAATTCGAGTTGCTTCAAGGCTTTTGCATACTCTTCTTTTTCTAGATACATTACACTTAATGTACGGGCTATTGATTTTTTAGGACCAAATTTATCTTGATAAGAAACTAATAGTTTAAAAGCTTTATCTTCTTGATCCATTTTTTGATAAAGCTGTGAAAGGGCTGACACAAAATCTTCATTTTCAGGCTCTAAGGTCATTGCAGTTAAATAAGCTTTTTCTGCATTTTTTAAATGTTTTTTTCCTTCACGTTGGCTTCGTACTCGTCCCAAGTAATAGTAGGCTTTGGCAGGAGCCTCGTTTTTAGGATGCTTTGTTAAGTTTAAAAATGTTTCTTCAGACTCGTCGTAACGTTTTTGTTCCGCATAAAGCGCTCCTATATAAATAGGTATATCTGTGTTGTCAGGATATTGAATAGACAAGTAATTATATTGTTTCATCGCAATATCATACATACGCAGGGTTGAATACAGTCCACCTAAAAGTAAGCGTCCATCTAAAGAAGTTGGATCTGATTCAATAGCCAACTCCGCTTGTTCAATAGCCTCACTCATTAAACCTTGCTTTATATATTCCGCAGCCAAACGTAGTCGAACAGATGCTGATTGAGGGTCATAAATCAATGTCAGCTTAAACTCTTCGATAGCCTTGTTAGATTGACCATCCAAACTTAATGCCTCACCAAGTGTATAATGGTAGTCTGCTTGAGTTCTATTATAGACGGGATCTATAAGTTGGGCGTCAGAAACTAATTCTGGGGGAGACATCTTTGCTGGAGCAGGATTTATATTGCTCAAAGCTGAGTTTTTAAAAATGGCTTTTTCTAGGCGTTTCATGCTTGCGCAACCAATAAACGAAAGGCTCATAATTAAAACTAGGTAAACTTTTTTATTTATTATCATTAATAAATATTTCGGCAAGAGCGTTAACTAGCTTGATTTTTTTTAAACTGATTATGTTATTTTATGGAAACAAACTGGACCTTTGGTGGGCTCACCCAAACTGTATTTTTTAGATGGTATTTTTATTTCTTATAAAGACACGTTTAACAATGATTGCAACTAGCCAAAATGTTAAGAGCATTATGACTAAAGACCATTTAAAGGTTGTAGCCGTTGCAATGATTACATCAAGACCTTTGGGGATGGACGGGTACGAAAAAGTACTAATTAACATGCCACCCGTTTCTACTAAATCAAAAAGTAGAATAACGACAGGAAAAGCAGAAAGTATGATTACATATTTTTTATTTTTAAAAATGGGCTTAAATATTTTAAATGAAACAATAATTAGCAGAGCCGTATAAATGAACATATAAACTAAGTCGACCATAGCTGAAGCTTGGTAAGCTAAACGGCCATTAGTGCCAATTATTGTTAAAAAACTGTCAACATAATCAGGGGAATAAGAAAAAAGTAGGTCAGGTGGTTTTGTAATTTGACTAATATCCCGCCCCAAATAACCCATAAGAGCCATAGCAATAAAAACTAGTATTGTTAAAAATCCAATCCACATTGATGTTTTAGTCATAACAAATATGTTATGCAATCTAGACACCAAAAATTGCAAGTACTCTTTAATATGCCAGTTTTAACGAGGCGTGAGAATTTCCAATCCGCAATTAACGGGAGCAATTCAAAAATTCTTTAAAAATTAGCTGTCCTTAGATAACCAACATCATCACCAGATAGCTTTATTTCAGATTCTTGGTTTTGAAACCCTTTTATTTCTTTTAAATCTTCTACATTGGTTTCTTTAATAGCATTGGGCCCATCAGACCATACAATTACATGAACAACTCTATGATCCATATGCTCTGTTTCTATGAAATTATACCTAAAAGCATTTCCCCAGGGGTCTTTGCTGATTTTACCCTGATGACCAAACAATTCTAAACTACGTTTAAAGTCAGAATTATTTTCAAAACTAGCCGGGTCTCTCTCTATATTTACGGCTTCATTTTTTAAAGCACCAAGCCCCCCAGAAGCTAATTGTAAGGTTAAATTTTTTGCATCTAATAGGGCTTTAGCTCGGCTTGGATCCTGTCTATTCGAGCTCATTAATAACAAAAAAACCATGAGTGAACCTAGCATTAGTACTAGCAACAGACCAAGATCTAAGGTTTTAAGTGTTTGATTTTTCATGTTTTTTGTCCAACTCTTTGTCACCAAGACTCGACCTTGGTAGTGATTCCTCGGCCAAAAAGGCAAATCACTTAAGTCTTTTTAAAAGCTTTTCGATTAACCTTTATGATGCTATGCATGATCAAAATTACATGGTTATAGCTGCGAAGCGTCTTTGTTGTTGAAATTATTGGGAAAGGCTATACACAAGGCTTGACAAGCTGTGGCGGCCCTCGTTATGGTCCGGCCAATGATACAGCCTGTCTTAAAACCCACGGACAGGCCTTAGAAGTGTAATTAATGGGGAGAAACTTCCAGAGGAGGCAATCTGGTGAATCAGGAAATTATGACAAACAAACCGAGTTCACGTGTTAAAATCATCAAGCGTTACCAAAACCGCAAACTCTACGACACCCAGCAAAGTTGTTATGTGACTCTTGATGACATTGCGAAAATGATCCGCGCCAATGAAGAAGTCATGGTTATAGACAACAAGACTAAGAATGACATCACGGCAGCGACTTTAACACAAATCATCTTTGAGGCAGAGAAGAAGGCATCTCAATATGCCCCTTTATTCACATTAAGAGAGATCATCCAAAATGGTAACGGTAGTATTTCAAACTACCTGGCTAAGTTAGGTGCTTTTCCTGCGGACTACGCAGAGAAGCAAGCGCAAGCAGCTGCGTCTAGAGAGTCCTTACTTGAATCACAAAAAGAGGTTTCTAAACCTTCTTTTGATGACATGAAGCAAACTCTTGAAGAGCGTGTGGCTAACGCCGTAACAAATGCTAATAATGAGCCTGTTGAAACAACATCTGGTTATGGCATTGATCACACTCCAGACCTTCCTAACTCAAATAAAAGCCTAAACAACTAAGCTTCATTATTAAATTGAGCTTTAAAAAAGCGACCCCTCAAGAGGTCGCTTTTTTTTTAACTGCTCTGTTTCCAAAACTACAATTAGAGGGCTTGCTTACAGGCAATTTGCTTTTTCTTTTTAACCAAATATCGAAATCGTTCTACTACCACCTTGGGATCGGTATACAATAAATTCCAATGGTCTCCTTGAGGGTCCGTATGGAAATAATGAAACTCAGGGTTCGCAAACTCCTGAAAACGCTTTCTTAAATTATTATAAGGTATAAAATGATCCCACTCTCCAGCCCAAATAATTATTGGCAACCTTTTTAAATAATAATCCAGTTTTTCTAAATCAGTCTTTGAATAAACTCCCTCAAGTTCTTGTTCTAAATACCGTACTCGTTCACGATCTTCCTCAGGTATTTGAGATAATACATTTTCTCCCAACAATACATTTGCCTCTAAAAGCATCCATTCACGACGTTTACCTTGAATTTCTGGAGGAATATTTTTTACCAAATCAACCTGTGAAACTCGTTCACCAAAACTCCAATCTAAAATTACACCGAGTGGATCCGCAAAATTTATAAAATTACCTATTATATTTTTAATTTTACTAGCTGATCTTACTTTTGGATTTAGTATCTTATCTACAGCCGTTTTAATTTTTTGGACATTGTTTACTGAGAGCCAGTAAAACATAGTGTCTAATTCATTTGCTAATAGTCCTGCTCTATTACCTCTAGTTGCGTACTTTTTTATCTTTCTTTTTGCTTTAATTATTTTTTGTTGAAAAGCTTTGTCATTGCCAAAGAAATGTTTATTTAAATCGATTTGCACTAACGTTCTTTGATTTACAAATCCCTGCATACCATCAGTCATTCCAGGAAACCCTGGAGCTAAAAATAAAGCGCCGCTTGGGCGTCGAAACTCATCGAGTCTGGATATATAATTTGCGACAATCTCCCCACCATAACTGTGTCCTGCAATATAGAATTCTTCATCTGCTCTAGTGAGTTGATCAACTAAATAGGCCATATCTTCGGTATGACTTTTTGTCGAAAAGTGTTCAAATAAAAATTTTGACGAGGTTAAATTGCTTTCATGGTCCACTTGGGTACTCATCCCCACTCCCCGCTGATCAATAATTACCACTCTATAATATTTTGCATATTCCTCTAGACGGTACCCATCTATACTTGGCATTCCAGGGCCGCCACCAGAAAAAAACATGTATGGTTTGTCTGAATCAGGATTTAAGACTTTATAGGATAGCTCAATACTAGGAGAGCCCTCTACGGCTTGACCAATACTATCCCTAATCAAGGGTACATTGATGGTTCTAATAACTTTAGCTCTTAGCTTTAACTTTATGGGGGGCTCTAAAATAGAAGCTCTTAATTCTGTTGAGTTAAAAGCAGCAAAAAACAATAAATAGACAATAACCTTTATAGTCATAAACATCCACCTTCCCTTTAAAGGTGAAATATAGGTACGAAACTTATTCAGAGCAAAGCTTTGCTGGTATCTGATTAATATTTACAGTGATGTTTTATAAGGAATACAAGTTTACAAGCCATCTACTGAAAAGTTCTAAAAGACACAAACGTCTTTTTCCCTTTGCGGACGACAACTTCCATTTCTGGAGAAACTTCATCATTGGGTTCACCGGCCGCATTCAGCCCTCTTGCGCGAATTTTATATTTTCCAGGTTTTAATCTCATTTTTGCTATGCCAAAGCTCTCTGGAAGTGTAGACCACTGCCTTAAATCCGCTCTATCAACAGCATGCATAGCAAAACCTAATAGTGCGCCTAAGGCTTCATTCTTTTGTCTTACTTGATCAGCCAGCACCTCTTTAGCCGCGACGGCAGCAATTCTCTTTGCAATGAGAGGTGCATACTGATCATCTAAAGTTTTAATGGCTACTTTTTCTAAATTATAAATCTTTTGAGTATCTTCTTTGCCGACGCCTACGACTTCTAACTGAGCCGCTTTAGTATATGATGGAACACCTCTTAACGTAGGAATGCGATGCCATTTTGGATTGGGACGTTTTCTAGGTCCCCAACCTTGTAAATGAATTAATACTAATTCACCTTGGTTCTTATTAAACCATTGTTTTTTTCGTTTTATACCAAATTCCTTCTCCCATTTTTTAGCAGTATCTCCTCTTTGTGCTCTTAGTGCTGCACGAATAAGGTCTTCCTTTAAATAGGGAATATCCGGATTGAGTTTGTAAGTTTTCTCGAACGAAATGTATGCATCGTCCCACTTGCGATCACTTTCCCAAATTAAGGCACCCAGGTAAGTTGCAAAGTGGTTTTGTTCATATGGTTTTTTTCCGTCAACTCTATAGTGTTCTAATTTTTCAATTAGTCTTCTTGTCTCAACAAGTGCGCCATCTAAGTCACCAAGACACAAAAAGTTTATCGCCAGCATTGCATTTATAAGAACTTTCTCATAGTCATCACCCTTGTATTGAACCATCTCTTCATTTACAACTATCGAGGTCAATTGCTTGCTAATACTATGATAATCTTTTACCTCAGCCATTCTATCAGCAATTAAATAGTACTTATTTGATTCTTCGTACAATTTGGCAGTTTGAAGGGCTGTAGCATAATCGAGCAAATACACTAACTGATCTTTACCCTCTGCTAATGCTTTTTCTTTTAATAGTTCTGCTGCCTTGGCGGGGTTTTCTCTAAGAAATTGACGAGATTTATGCACCTCTGCTTGATAAGTCGCACAAGCACTTACTAGTACACTCCATAAACAAAGAGCGAGAAGGTTAAATTTTCTCGCTCTTTTTAAAATCAAATTTGAATCACTCAAGTTTATAACCCTACTGCTCTTTTCTTGAAGCGTTTTCTGATTTGTTTGTAATCAGACCACACGATCACGCCTGTGCTCAAGTTAGTCATATTTAGTGTTATCTTATAATAAACAGTTTTCTTTCTTCCTACTTCCTTATTAATAGCATCAAGACGACCATTGATAATAAAATCTGCACCTACTTGGTTGCCTTTACCCTTTTTGGTTTCTCTATTTACCATACCAGAGTTTTGATATTCATACTCTTCGGCAATATCATCACGAGCCGCCTTATCCACAAAAGAAACTCTGCCGCCTCTCATTAACTCTACACGAACCATATCCATAACACTTTGAGTATCAATATGTTCGCTAGTTTTATTTTGTAGCTTTGTAACCATAACTACTGGGGGACGTTTTGAACTAGAAATCGCATAGTGATTGGTAGCACTTTTTACCAAATCTCTAACTGCGGCTTGCATATCACTTTCCGACCAGCGGTCATCTAATAAATTAGCCTCGTTAACATCTTCATCATAAGAACCTTCAGAAAATTGTCTAGGTCCACATCCGGTTGTTAAACTCATTAAAACTAATGAAGTTGCAATAACAAATAAAGATTTCATATATGTCTCCTCAATCTTTAATTCAGTCCTTTATATTAAAGGGGTTAATTGGGGACAATCAAGAGAGAATAACTGTAAATGTTATAGGACGCGGCATGGCGTTATGGACTTTTTTACTAAATTTTTACTGAAATTGAAGATCTTTGATTTGAGGTAGTTTTCTAACACGAACAACCTGTAAATTATCATTAATTAAAACTTCATATCCTGCATTATTCATATTTTCCACAAACTGCTTTACAAATTCTTTTTCATATTTTTCGTTGTATTCTTTCATGAATCTCTCATTAGCAATATGTGTTTCGATGCGATCCTTTATATCGTATTCCTTCGAAGAATCTTCCAACTTTTGTTGAAAATATTTTGCCACATCGTCAGCGCCATACTCCTGTTCCAATTGAATACCATACCGACCAACTTCTTCTGGCTGCATTGTTTTAGGATCAACATAGCCAACAGCGTAAGTCGAACGCTTGTTTTCTAACTCCTGACGTAGTTGATTAATTTTCATGTTCATTTCACCAGTTTTTAAATAATAATCAGCTCGATTTAAAGCTTGATCATAAGAAAGTTTTTCTTTTGTGCTTATTTTACTTTGTTTATCAGATGTACTTTTAGATGACATCGAAAGAGACATCAGTAAAAGAGCGCTTGAAATCACAACTCCACCCAAAAATAACTCTAATAGTTCCTGAGAAATAAATTTTTTAATATTTAATAAGAGTGTTTTCATGACTTCCCTCTTATTTATTTTATGCAAGCTAAGGGCCATACACAGGTCGTGTATCTGCAAGAAATAATTGGGTTTAATGGACTGTTTTGAGATGCAAATGATTAGCTTAACCACAACTGTAAACTAACTTGGCAAAGTATTTAAATCTCAATTTGATACGGCTTGAATATTAAAAAAACTTCTAAGCTCCTGCCACACTCATTTTTCCAACAAACATAGAAGGCGAATATATATTTTTAATTGTAGGCTCTACGTCATTCCCGAGTTCTTCTATGTTTTTCAAAGTTTCAAATATGTTTCCCGACAATGTAAAATTAGATACAGCACAATGAAATTGTCCTTGTCGATAAAGTAAGCCCTCTGACTCAATTGAAAAATCCCCAGATATAGGATTTACACCGGACAGTCCTTTTAAGTTATCTACGACTAAAACTTCTGAGTCTAAATCAACTAACTCATTAAATGTTAGTTTGCCTGGTCGTACCAGCAAATTTGTAGAACTAATATTAATTCCACTCTTTGTGGATCTAGTGGCATTACCCGTATTTTTAAGATTATACTTATTCGCATAACCAAAACTAGTTAAGTAACTTTTTAGAATTCCATCTTCTATAAGAGTGTTTTTTGATGATTTTGTACCTTCTGCATCAAAAGGACGCGCAGCCATACCCTCGGCATATGTGGCGTCATCTATTAAATGAAACTTTTCAGAAAATAATTGTTCATTTAATTTATTTTTTAGTGCCGAGAGATTTTGATCTATACTTTTTAAAGATAAATGGCTGACTAAAAGTGATAACAATGTCTGAGCCGATTTTGACTGAAGAACTATTGAGTATTTTCCCGATTTTGGCTTAGTGTCTTCAAGTTTTAGCACGCTATCGGCAATAGATTTTTTTGCAATTCTTTCTGCACTTAGATCATAAAAATTTCTTGAAGATTCGGCCGCAAAAGCCATACCCCTCTTATCACCATTTACACAAAGAGGATAGGCATAAGCATGACAAGAATTGGTCTGATATGACGATTGCGTCCCACTCGTGTTGCAGAGTAAAACCTTCGCCTCTATATCTGCATAAGCACTCCATGGTAGTGAATGAAACTTATCACTAGATGCTTTTGCATAAGTTTCGAGATTCTTTGCAAACTCCAATTTTAAGTCAACAGGAACTTCACTTAATTGGGGATTAAAGAAGTCCATGTTATTTACAATAGACTTGGCCTCTGGAAAACTAGGATCACAATCAGATGTTACAAAATTCTTATTAGCTTGAGCTTCTAAAAAAGTAGATTCAATATCCTCTGTAGAAAAACTTTCAGTATACGAGATGCCTTCATGACTACCATCAACAACACGTATTCCTAAACTGCGAGAGCTTGTAACTTCATAATCATTTAAAGCTTGATCTTGAAAAGAAGCATTAAATTTTTTGGTTTCTATAACTAACGCTTCTGCGCTTACTTTTTTTTGTGATGCTAAATCTAATACTTTTTCTATACTTTGTTCTGTACTTAAACTCATGCTCTTCCCCCAACCGTCATACGAGAAACTAAAATTGCTGGCTGACCCACTGTTGTTGGTACCAAGCCACTGATAGATCCACAGTGCCCATATACTAAATGTAAATCTCTACCCACTTTAACAATTTTAGATAATGTATCTATTCCTGTTCCAATTAAACTCGCTCCCTTAACTGGTTCTTCTATGCGACCATTGCGAATAATATTGGCTTCCATAAGGGAAAAATTAAATCCACCTGTTGATGGGTTTACTGATCCTCCACCCATATTTTTAGCAAACAAGCCATAATCTATGTCACTTATCATTTCTTCTAAACTGGAATCACCTTTATCTATGTATGTGTTTCTCATACGAGAAGCCGGTGCGAATTTATAATTTTGTCGGCGACCGCTTCCAGTTCTTTTATAACCGGTTTTTCTCGCGCCCATATGGTCTACAATAAAACTTTTTAATATTCCTTTTTCAATGAGCGTTGTTTTTTGGGTAGGATAACCTTCATCATCTATGCTTAGTGAACCGTATATGTTTGGGATGGTGCCGTCATCAATAGCTGTCACACAATCATTTGAAATTTTTTGTCCCAATTTATCGGAAAAAACTGAAGAACCTGAAGCTACAGTCGTAGTTTCGAGACCATGCCCACAGGCTTCATGAAAAATTACACCTCCGAAACCATTGGCTATCACTACAGGCATTTCTGTAGCTGGAGCAAAATTTGCTTTTAAATTCACTACGGATGTTCTTGCAGCATCTTCACCTAACTTCTTATAATTTAGAGTTTCAAAGTAATCGCTTGAGGCTAAGGAACCTTCTCTAGCCATACCATATTCTCTGAGTCCATTACCCTCTGCAACTGTTGAACAAACAACGTAACAGTACTGACGAGTTTCTTCAGCAAGCAAACCTTCTGTATTTGCTATTCTTACTTGTTTGTGAACTTCATTAATTCTTGCTGTGACTTGAGTTATTTCATTTGAAAAATCTCTAGCGGCTTTATCAACTTGTTGTAAATAGCTAACCTTTTTTTCTTTAGGAACATCCCATGGTAGAGCATTGTATTTGTGGATTGAATCATATTTATATGGAGATAGGTTTTTTATAGAAGTTGATGATGTTCCCTTTTTGGCAGCAGCGGCTAATTGCGCGGCTTCTAATAATCCCTTCTCTGTCAAATCATTAGTGTAAGTATAAATCGATTCGTTGCCATAAAATAAGCGTAATCCTGCACCTAAATTTCTTCCCGAAATGGCCTCGCTGATTTTTTGGCTTTTTAGTGAGATATCACTTTCATAGGTGTTTTCTAAATACAGTTCAGCAAAATCTGCACCCGATTCAAGTGCGGCACTTAAGATATTTTCCATTATATTTTGTGTGACTGTCATTTTTATCCCCTTCAGTTTGACTTTAATTATTAACTATTTTTAACTTGAAGTACAATTCGCAGTCGTGTCATAAAGAATATATTATCGATTCCTTCACATTTACAATTTATACTATTTTTCACCGATTTACTTGGAGGATATATGAAACTAATTATTTTGTTCACAATCGTCAGTATGTTTTTGGCGGGTTGTACTTCTCAATCAGTTCTTCCTGATAAAGAAGGAGTTAAAGTAAGTCGTGAGGCTCCTGACAAAGACTGTAAAGAGTTAGGAACGGTCAGGGGAAATTCTATCTCGGCAAAAGGCTCTCGCGAAGAAGTTCTTGAGGATATGAAACAAGAAGCCGCCAATAAAGGAGCTAATTACGTTGTCGTTAAACAATATTCAGACAATGGCACCTCTGTAACTGGAATAGCTTATCAATGTCCATAAGGTGACAGGCCCTCTTTCCGGACGCACAGCAATGATTATCATTG
>JAGRAE010000100.1 GCA_020435005.1 Bdellovibrionales bacterium | reverse complement strand
TTGGGATCGTCCCATTTTGACAGATAGTGGTGGATTCCAAGTTTTTTCCTTATCCCAAGTCAACAAAGTTACAGAAGAGGGAGTCGTTTTTAAATCTCACCTTGATGGTGCTGAATGTTTTTTAACTCCAGAAAGTAGTATGCAAATTCAAATGGATTTAGGCGCAGATATTATAATGGCCTTCGATGAATGTCCGCCATACCCCGCTGATAAATCACAAATTGAAACATCTATGGATTTAACATCGCGTTGGTTAAAAAGATGTCAGCAAAGTATGACACGACCAGAAAGTTTGTTGTTTGGAATTGTACAAGGTGGTTTGTATGAGGATTTGCGTCGAAAACATATGGATCAGATTTGTAGTTTGGATTTGCCCGGCTATGCCCTTGGCGGTCTAAGTGTTGGTGAACCCATTCAGCTTATGCACGAACTTGTGGCTAAAATTGGCAGTGAAATGCCAAGCCACAAACCGAGATATTTGATGGGTGTGGGAACACCCTTAGATTTAATTTTATCTGTGGATAGCGGTATTGATATGTTTGACTGTGTAATGCCAACGAGAACAGCGCGCAATGGCACCATTTATACATGGCAAGGTAAAGTGAGTATTAAACGAGCAGAATACAAAGAAGATCCTAGTCCATTAGATCCAGAATGTGATTGTTATACTTGTAAGAACTACACTAAATCTTATTTAAGACATGTTTTTATGTCGGGAGAAATCATTTCGGCGCGCTTGAATACAATTCACAATTTGCATTTTTATTTACAACTGATGAATAAAGCACGTGAACATATTCTGAATGGAACATGGAGCCACTTTAGAGATGACTGTATTCGTCGATTTACAGCCAACGCTTAGCCCCAATAGTGGACTTATTGTCTTTTTGCGTTATTAATTTAAAGGTTTCATTTATCTATAATTTGGAGGAGTCGGATGATTTACCATCTACTTTTATTTGCTCATGTAGCATTAGCTCAAGCTGAGGGCGCTGGCGCAAAAGCTAACCCCAGTTTTCTAGAACAGATGATGCCATTTTTGTTTGTGTTCATCATTTTTTATTTTCTTCTTATAAGACCACAACAAAGAAGAAATAAAGAACATCAAAACTTTCTTACCAAGTTAAAAAAGGGTGATAATGTTTTGACCTCAGGTGGGGTTTTGGGGACTATAGCTGGATTGACTGAAAAATTTGTTACACTAGAAGTAGCAGATGGGGTGAGAATTAGAATTCTCAAGACACAAATTTCATCACCAGTTGAAGAGGAACAAAAATGATAGAAAGTTTAAAAATTCGTTGGTTTATTGTTGTTGCTACATTATTACTAGCCATTTTCACTTTGATTCCAAACTTTGCAGAAGTTGGCGAAGATTGGTGGGGTTCAAAAGATAAGATAGTTTATGGCTTGGATATTCAAGGTGGCTTACACTTAGTATTAGGTGTGGATGTAGAAGGTGTTATAGCTGAAAAAGCAAAAAGGTTAGTCGATAATTTACCCGCTGAGTTCAAAGATCAAAATGTAAAACACGGTGAGATTGTCTTAAACCCTGAAAACAAAAAAGAATTAACCATTTCTTATTCTTCGCCCGAAGAGGAAGAAGCCATTAGTAAATTTATAAGCGATTATTATGGGCTCACTCTACAAGTAGTAGAAAGTGAAGAGAATAAAGTCATTGTAAGATTTTATGATTCAAAAATTCAAGAATATAAAAAACAAGTTATCGATCAAGCGATTGAAGTTATCCGCAACCGTATTGATGAATATGGTGTTAGCGAGCCAAGTATAGCTGCACAAGGAGATAATAGAATTATCGTTCAGTTGCCAGGTATTGATGATGCGGCTCGTGCAAAGAACCTTATCAACAAAACGGCTCGATTAACTTTTCATCCAGTATCTACAGAAGTAGATGCTAGTGAACTGCAAAAATGGGTGGATGATGCTGAGGCGGCAGGTAAGTATACCCTGGGCAAAGAAAATGCTAATGACAATACAGTTGAAAGTAAAGAGCAAGGGGATATTACGAAACTAGCTTATACGGCTTATTTAAAAAGACTTCGCGAAGATTTAAAAGATAAATTACCAAAAGATACGACAATCGTTTTTGAAAAAGCCGGAGCCGCTATTAATTTAGAAGCGGGAAAGATTCCTTACCTTGTTAAAACAAATAATAATTTAACTGGAGACTTGTTGGAAGACGCCAATGTTCGCCCCGATGAATTTGGTCGTCCTGAGGTTATTTTTCGTTTTGGAGTTGAAGGCCGACGTCAGTTTGCGCAAATGTCTGGGGACAATGTTGGGAAACAAGTGGCCATTATCTTAGATGGAGTAATTAAGTCGGCACCAAATATTCAAGAGAAA
Organism: Bdellovibrionales bacterium; assembly: GCA_020435005.1. Classification (GTDB taxonomy): domain Bacteria; phylum Bdellovibrionota; class Bdellovibrionia; order Bdellovibrionales; family UBA1609; genus JACKAN01. The sequence goes on along the minus strand of JAGRAE010000100.1, from coordinate 10,254 downwards.
ATTGATAGTGCGACAGCTAGAATTACTTTAGGTAACCGTGGTAACGTTCAAGAAACACAAAAAGAAGCTCAAGATATTGCTACTGTATTAAGAGCCGGTGCGCTTCCAGCAGCATTAGAACAATTGGAAGAAAGAACGGTAGGTCCAACCTTAGGGCATGACTCTATTGAAAAGGGAAAAATGGCCGGTCTCATTGGAGCTGTGTTAGTTCTAATTTTTATGGCTTTTTATTACCGTCAGTTAGGTATAATTGCGGATTTAGCTTTGATATTTAATATATTTTTAATTTTAGCTATTTTAACTTCATTGGGAGCTACATTAACTTTACCTGGTGTAGCTGGCATTGTGTTGACAGTGGGTATGGCTGTTGATGCTAACGTTATTATTTTTGAACGGATTAAAGAAGAATTGCGCAAAGGAACGGGCTTGCAAATGGCCATCAAGGATGGTTTTGGTAACGCTTTTTCAGCCATCTTTGATGCCAATATTACGACAGCAGCAGTTTGTGTAGTCTTAATGTATTTTGGAACAGGACCTGTAAGGGGGTTTGCCGTCACTTTAATTTGTGGAATTGTGACGTCAATGTTTACTGCAATTTTTGTTTCAAGAGCCATCATTGACCTTTTAATTCAAAAATTTCAAGTTAAGAACTTAATGAAAGTATAAGTGGGTAGCCAAAATGAAAATGTTAGAAATTAAATTTGATTTTTTAGGAGCATCAAAGCTTTTTGCAACAATATCTATTGTATTGACTGTAGCTTCACTTTTAGTGGTTATGGCTAAAGGATTTAATTACGGAATTGATTTTGCGGGTGGTACGGAGATTCAAGTTCAGTTTGAAAAGCCAGTAGAAACTTCAGCAGTCAGATCCTTTACTGATAAAATGGATTTGAAATCGGCATCTGTGCAGTCGTTTGGTGATTCAAATGAGTATTTGATTCGCATGGATAGTATTGAGGGGAAAACAGATAAAGAAACCAATGAAATGTTAAATGCCCTTTTGGCTAAAGTAACAAAAGGTTTAACTGATGAATTCTCAGCTGAAAAAGCAACGGTGAGAAGAATAGATTCAGTGGGACCTCAAGTGGGCGCCGAGTTGAAAAGGAATGGTCTGTTAGCCGTTTTTTACAGTTTACTGATGATACTTATATATGTGGGCTTGAGATTTGATTATAAATACGCGCCTTCAGCTGTGTTTTGTCTATTTCACGACGCCATTATTACATTAGGAATTTTTTCACTTATCAATCATGAAGTAAATATCCAAACCTTGGCTGCGATCTTAACAATTATTGGCTACTCTTTAAATGATACTATAGTTACTTTTGATAGAATTCGTGAGAATGTTGTGACTTATAGAGATTATGATTTTGCTATAATTGTAAATAGGTCTCTAAATGATGTATTATCGCGATCACTTTTAACTTCTTTTACAACTTTGTTGGCCGTTATAGCTATGTATGTACTAGCAGGGGGAGTAATCCAAGATTTTGCTTTTACAATGGGTATTGGTATTATAGTTGGAACTTACTCTTCTATTTATGTCGCTTCACCTTTAGTAGTCCTAGTCGACAAGTGGCAAAGAAATTCGCGAAAAGCAGTAACAAAAACGGTTACAGCATAAGACAAAAAATTAAGCTGGAGGCAGCATGAAACAGCAATTTATATCAGCAATCATTTTTTTAACTTTTATTAGTCTTCCGGCATTGGCCAAAGATAATGCTTCAACTAGTGCTCAAGTAGTGGATAATTACTATGGCGACGCTTACAACCCTAATGGTTGGTGGGGATTTTTAGGCTTAAACTTAGGCGTTGTCGATTCAGAAACACGTTTAAGACACGAAAGAGATACAGGTGGATCACAATTTAACCTTAAGGCTTTAGGTTCACACTACTTCACAAATAATATGTGGTTGGCCGATTTGGGTCTAGGACTACAAAATAGTAGTTTAGGTCGAGGTCAAATGGACAAAAGTGTAACTGCTGCCTATTTAGAATTTAGTCCACGTTATCGTTTTGCAAGAAATTGGCAAGTGGGTCCAACAACACAAATATTTCTTTTAGGTGATAACGATTTTTTTGAAGATAGTGAATCTCCTGTTGGCTTTGTTGGCGCGGCTTTAAATTATGAGACTCCATGGATGCAAGAGTATCCAGTACGTATTGGTGGTCGGGTATATGTTGATATTAATGTAGACAATAGACAAGTCACCATGGCTATGTTGGATTTGCAAATTGGTATGCCGTTTACCAGCCGTCCTACTGTTAAAGTGATTAAAAGGGAATCTGTAATTAAAAATCCAGAGCCTCAAATAAAAGAAAAGGTTTTGGAAGCAGCAATTGAAGAAGAAGTAATTGATGATATTGATGATATCAATAAAAGTGAATTAAAAGACATAATTCTTTCTGAAAAAGATATTACATTTTCAATGGGAAGAGTTGAGCCAGAACAACAAACACAAGAATTTTTAAATCGTTTGGCTGATTTACTTTCGCAAGAAAAAGAACTGTTTAAGTCTGTTAGAATTTCTGGGCATTCAGACAAGTTAGGAAAAAATTTAACTAATGAAATTTTGTCATATTCACGTGCTCAACTTGTTGCGCGCGCATTTGCTGCTGCGGGCTTGTCTAATGAAAAACTAGAAGTACAAGGACTTTCAGACAGTCAACCTTTGGCTTTAAATAAAGAGGAATCTTTTAAAAATCGTCGGGTAGAAATTACTTTTTCTGGTGTAAAGGATGAAAAACGCCTGCGAGAACTTATACGCCAAGCTTTATAGGAGATATGGAAAAAATACTAGAAAATGGAGAGGAGTTCAAGCAAGAGCTCCTTTCATTAATTTCCAAAGCTTCAGAAACAATACAAGTTTCTACTTACATTATAGATAATAGTTCTCTCAGCGATGAAATCTTAAAATTATTAATTGAAAAAGCCAACAACGGCATTAAAGTTGATCTCTTAGTAGATGGCATTGGCTCAAGAAAATGGCTGAATAACCGTCCACAAAACTTACCTGATAATTTTAAATTAGCTGTTTTTCACCCCTTACCTTGGCCCTTAGGTCATTCTTGGCCAGACTTTCATAGTTTATTTTTAATTAACAGAAGAAATCACCATAAAATAATCATAGTTGATAGAAAGCAAGCAATTGTAGGTAGTCGAAATATTTGTGAAGACTCACTTAAATGGCGTGAAATTTCAGTATTAATTGATGGCCTTCGCGTGATTGAATTGATTAAGGTTTTCGAGTGGACTTGGTTGCATTGTATGGGGATTAGTTTCAAAAAATTGCCTTCGTTTAAAAAATTCAAACTTCAAAATAAAAGTGTATATACAAACACAAATGTTTTTGAACGTATCAGACGTTATCGTGAATTACATGATCAATTTAAGGACTGCAAAGAACATATTTTTATTACTACACCCTACTTTTTACCCCCGATTAGAATTTTTAATCTTTTAAATGAAAAAGCTAAAGAGGGAAAAGATGTTCGACTTTTGTTGCCGCAAAAAACTGACATAAAAGTTTCTCAGTGGATAGCTCGGGCACATTATAAAATAATGCTAAAAAATGGGGTGAAAATATATGAATATAAACCTGAAGTTTTACACGCTAAAACCCTTATTGTGGATAATTGGATTTTGGTGGGTTCCTCTAATTTTAATCGAAGAAGTTTTGAAAGAGATCTAGAGGTTGATATTGTACTAGAAAAAATTGAAAATATTGCTGAATTGAAAGCAAAATATTTTTATGATCTTGAAAGTTCTAGTCATTTAATCAGCACCCAATATAGAGGGCCAGCTTTATTAATTAAAATTTTAGTAATGATATTTTTACTTTTTGGTGGTTGGTTTTAATGGTTTTAAAAGTTCTTACATTCAATGTGCATAAGTTTCGCCACCCTCTGCGTCGAACCTATTTACTTGAGAAGTTGAAAAAAAATTTGAAATCTCACGAACTTCATGTGGTTTGTTTACAAGAACTAATAGGTATTCATCCTAAAAAATACTCAAATGATTATAACAATGACCCTTTAGAGCATTTAGCAGATGAAATTTGGCAACATTATGCCTATGGAAAAAATGCTGTATACCCCAAAGGTCATCATGGCAATGCGATACTTAGTTATTTTCCAATTAACGATTTTTATAATTTTAACATATCTAATCATTCTTATGAACAAAGAGGAATACTAAGAGCTGAAATATTAATAGACAATATTCATCCATTAAATGTCTTTACTTTGCATTTAGATTTAACAGAGTGGGGAAGAGCTAAGCAAATAAAGCGTTTGATTCAACTGGTAAATCCTTACATTGAAAAAAAACAGCCTTTATTAGTAATGGGGGATTTTAACGATTGGCGTTTAAAATCCCATACAAAGCTTTTACATGCAAATTTACAAGAAGCTGCGGCCATGACACAACAAAAATTATTTGCGACTTTCCCGAGTGTTAAACCCGTTTTTCCTTTGGATCGAATTTATTTTTCAGGTTTGAATTGTATAAAAGCCGAAGTCTTGAAAACAGCAAAGTGGCGAAAAATGTCCGATCACTTGCCCATATATGCTGAATTCGAGTATGATCCCCCAGTAACCTGAGGAGGGGGCATGCCACCACAATGGCGATTTATCGGCAAAAGTAATGAAAACTTACCACCATACCCTGAGCTTCCCCCTTCTTTGTGGGATTGGCTTCAAACGCGGGGAATAACAACGCACCAGCAAGTTAATGAATTAAGAGAGGCCTCATTACGCTACTTAAAGTCTCCCTTTTTAATAAAGGGAGTGGAAAAATCAGCTCTAAGAATTTTAGAAGCTTACAAAAAAAATCAGAAAATTTGTATTTATGGTGATTTTGATATGGATGGCACTCCAGCAGTGGCTATTCTCTATAAAGGTTTTGAAGACCTTGGCTTTCAAAATCTGTTCTATTATCAACCCAGTCGCTTATCAGAAGGTTATGGGTTGCACGCACATAGTTTAAGACAATTTAAAGAAGAAAATGTGGATCTAGTTATTACTGTAGATCTGGGGATTACAGCAATAGCTGAAGCCCAATTAGCTAAAGAATTAGGCATTGATCTAATAATAACAGATCATCATTTGCCAGGCGGTGAATTGCCAGAAGCATATACAATTATTAACCCCAACCAAGGGGATTGTCCCTCACAAATGGGTTATCTTGCGGGAACGGGCGTGGCATTTTATTTATTACTCGCCGTGAAACAAAGCCTGTCACAAGCCGGAGTGAACATCAATAATTTTAACGCAAAAGAATATGTAGATTTATTTGCTCTAGGCACAATAGCCGATATGGTGCCAATCAAAGGGGATAATCATCGCTTAGTCAAACATGGCTTGGTCCAATTGGCTAAAACAAAACATCTTGGTTTAAAGGAACTTTTAAAAAGTTTAGATCTTTGGGGAAGACCACTGCAAAGTGTGGATGTCGCTATGAAAATTGCCCCCAGCTTAAATGCATTAAGTCGTTTAGAATTGCAAACTCGCCCGATAGAACTCTTAGTGTGTGATAAACCTGAGTTGGCTACTCATCTGGCAAAACAAACAAAAGAAGTAAATCAATTGCGTAAGGAGTTACAGCAAAAAGCTACAGCCATGGCTTTGGAAAATATTTTATTAAATCCACCTGAAAACCTAATATTAGTCACTTCAGAACAATTTCATAAAGGAGTCATTGGTTTGGTCGCAACAAGGCTGATGCAAGACCATGGCTTGCCTGCCTTTGTCGGCACAATTAAAAATGAAATTATCATTGGCAGTGCAAGGGCTCCAGAATCAGATGAAGAATTAGACTTAACTAAAATATTAGAGCAATGCAGTGAATTTTTAACCAAGTTTGGAGGTCATAAAAAAGCTGCAGGCTTTGAGTTAAATTTAAATCATTTAAATCAATTCAGAGAGCGATTAGAAAATGTTTTATCTAAACAAATCAATCGTAAAGAAAAGATTCAAGAAATTACCTATGATGTAGAAGTTAACATTGAAGAGCTTAATCCTTTATATATGAAGTGGCTGGAAGAATTTGAACCATTTGGTAAAGATTTTAGTCCCCCTATATTTAAAATCTCAAATGTGCCTTTAGTGAATTTGAAAAGACTCAGTGGCCGCCATTTAAAACTTACTTTGGGAAGTTACAACCAATCAAACAAATGGGAGGGGTTGTGGTTTTCGCCCAATGAAGAGGTTGCAAAAGGTCTATATGAAGGAGCCTGTGTCGATTTGCTTGCAGAACTGCAATGGAATTACTTTAGGGGGGCCAGAAGTCTTCAACTTCTGGTTAAAGATTTAAAAATAAGTTAAAAAATAATGCGACGCACATAAAAAGATTGGACCCTTTTGTAAAATAGTGGTACTCAAAAAATATGACCCTTGGACTAAGTAATCGCTTAAAGCAAAAAGTAAAAGACACCAAACAAGATATTGACCGAAAAATCTTGAATGTAGCTAATGAATCATTGAAAAATTTAAAAACACAATTAAAGAAGCATACAGCCGTCGATTTAGACCAGGTCGATTTTAATAAGCAATTGGCTCAAGACGTTGCGTTCAAAGTACTAGAAAAAGCTCAACACATTCGTAAGAATCTGACTACTGAAGAGCTCATAAAAGCTTCTAAAGTAACTGGTCAAAAAGTAGTTGATAAAGCGAAGAGTTCTTTTGTCAAAAAAACTACAACAAATACATCTAAGAAAAAAACAACTAGTAAGAAAAAAACAACTGCAAAAAAATGAAAAAGAAATCTGTTGTATTACTGTCTGGTGGGTTAGATTCAACCGTCAACCTTTATGCTTCGCACAAAGAAGCAGAAGTGTTGTTGGTATTAACATTTAACTATGGCCAGAAAGCCTTTCAAAGAGAGGCTGAGATTAGTAAAAAAATATGTCAGAATTTAAATGTCCCTCAAAAAATTATAGATTTAAAATGGTTGGAAGAAATTACTCCAACTAGTTTAGTATCTGAGGCCGTATCCATACCAACAGGACAAGATGTTGAAATTGATAATTTTGAGAAGAGTTGTGAAACGGCTAAAGCTGTTTGGGTGCCCAATCGGAATGGTGTGTTTTTGAATATAGCAGCGGCTTATGCCGAGTCATTGGGTGCGGATAATGTTGTCGTGGGTTTTAATAAAGAAGAAGCCCAAACTTTTCCTGACAATTCTGAAGCCTACTTGGATAGTTTAAACCAATGCTTTAACTATTCAACAGCCAATCAAGTAAAACTTCAATGCTTTACCACCCAATTAAATAAAACTGAGATTGTTCAGTTAGCAGAAAAATTAGAGGTAAACTTATCTGAAATATGGCCTTGTTATTTTTCTGGAGAAAAAATTTGCAAGCAATGTGAATCTTGTAAAAGATTTTTGCGAGCTATAAAAGATTCAGGAGTTCAAGTTGCACTTTAAGTTTTTAAATGAGTCATTTGAATACGATGGAAGCCAGCTAAGATCTTTATTTGCTTACAGAAACTATGAATTGCTGGGAGATTCCTTAGTTGCGTGGGTGGGTTCATGCAATGTAAAAAAAGAATATATGGTGGATGGTGAGGATCTCAATGCCGGTGAGGAGATTCGTGGGCAGAAAATGCTTCATTTTATTCTTGAAAAATTTGACTGTGCTTTACTAACTGCTGTTGCCATTCAAAGGTTGATGTCATCAATAGCTCTTGAATCCATTAGAAATTTATCTCCTAGTATCGAAATGACCATGAATATGTATCGATCTGGTGATGATTTATATTATAAAGATCAAAAATTAAGCATAAGCATTGCCACTGTTTCACCAGTTTCAGCGATGATCCACTTTGCCTTAAATTTGAACAATGAAGGCACACCAGTTAAGACTTTATCTTTTGAGGACCTAAAAGTTCCACCAGAAACTTTTTTAGAAACATTTAGTCGTGAATTTATAAAAGAAATAACTACAATGGAAGAGGCAACAAAAAAAGTTCACTGGGTCAGGTAATATGAGCTTTTCAAATCCACTTTCAAAAAAAATTTGGCAACAAAAATATTGTTGCCATGAAGAAGTTATTTGCGATCAAAACATTGAAGAAAGTTGGCATAGAATAGCTAAGGCCATCTCTCAACCAGAAAAAGATTCTACATTTTGGGAAAAACAATTTTATTCTATTTTAGAGGATTTTAAGTTTTTACCTGGTGGTCGAATTCAAGCGGGTGCCGGTCTGAAAAAACACATAACACTCATGAATTGTTTTGTGATGAATCGTATTGAAGATTCTATTGAAGGTATTTTTCAGGGTTTAAAAGAAGGCGCACATACAATGCAGTATGGTGGAGGTATAGGTTATGACTTTTCAACATTAAGACCTCAAGGCTCTGTAGCGGAAATGGCTGGAACCTTTGCTTCCGGTCCAGTTTCATTTATGAAGATTTGGGATAAGATGTGTGAAGTTATGCTTTCTACAAGCTATCGTCGTGGGGCGATGATGGCCAATTTACGGTGTGATCATCCTGATGTTGTTAAGTTTATAGAGGCAAAACACAAATCGGGAGAGCTAACTAATTTTAATTTATCAGTTTTAGTTACAGATAAATTTTTGCAGGCTGTAAAGAATAATCAAACTTGGCAATTGGTATTTGATAATAAAGTATTTGATGAATTACGAGCACGTGAACTTTGGCAAAAAATAATAACTTCAAGCTATGAATTTTCCGAGCCAGGAGTATTGTTTATAGACAAAATAAACGATGACAATAATCTAAATTATTGTGAAAAAATTTATGCTACGAATCCATGTGGAGAAGTCCCACTTCCCCCATTTGGCGCCTGTAATTTAGGTTCAATTAACTTAACACAATTTATAGAAGCCCCCTTCTCTGACCAACCTAAATTTAATTTTGAAAAGTGTTTTGAAACTCTAAAAGTAGCACAAAGATTTTTAGATAATGTTTTGGATGTGACAGATTTTCCTTTAGAACAACAAAAAATATCTGCATTAAATTCTCGACGAATTGGTTTAGGAGTGACAGGTCTAGCAAGTTCCTTTGCTATGTTAAATATAAAGTATGGAACAGAAGAGTCCTTTCGTTTTGTAGATCAATTGATGAGTAATTATTGTCAAGTGGCTTACGAAGCAAGTATTGAAGTTGGCAGGGAAAAAGGTGTATTTCCTCTATTTTCAAAGCAGTATGGCCAGAAAGGATTTGCGTCTCATTTACCTGAGGCTTTGTTGGACAAAATAAAAAAATACGGTTTGAGAAATTCTCATTTGTTATCTATAGCTCCAACAGGAACTATTAGTGTGTTGGCAAATAATGTTTCTAGTGGAATTGAGCCTATTTTCAAATATGAATATTTACGAAAGGTAATATTTAATGATGGGCAAAAAGAAGATTACAAAGTGAAAGACTTTGCCGTTAATAAATTTGAAATGTTAAAGCCGGGGAGTGTATTGAGTGAACATTTTGTTGAATCATCAGACTTGACGGCGGATCAACATTTGCAAATGGTAGCTCATTTTCAAAAATATGTGGATCAATCCATTTCAAAAACAATTAATTTAAATGAAAATTCTCAACTTGAAGATGTTTTACAAGTTTATGAAAAAGCCTATGATTTAGGCTTAAAAGGATGTACAACATATCGTCCATCTTTGGCAAGAGGAGCTGTACTCAGTTAAACCGCTTCAACACTTTTTAATTCGGGTATTAGCTCTTTTAAGTGAGCTTCAATACCTTCTTTAAGTGTAATCATAGAACTTGGACAGCCTGAACAAGCACCCATCATTCTTACATACAAAACACCTTCGTTGTAAGAAACGTATTGAATATCACCACCATCTTGAGCCACCGCTGGACGTACTTGTTCGTTAAGTAGAGATTTTATTTTGAATACAATTGGGTCTTCATCTTCTTCTATTTCACAAGTGGCTTCTTCTGAGACGGGAGGAAGCAGTAAGCTTAATCCACTTTGTAAATGTTCTCTAATAAGGTCGCTTAAGGGATCAGCTAAGATTTTCCATTCGACCCATTCTTGTTTAGTCACAGTAATAAAACTGGGGCCGACATGAACGGCTGCGGTCCAGGGGAAGCCAAAAATCTTTTGTGCTAAAGGAGAGCGCTGAGCTTCTTCTATAGAATTGAAGCTAAGGGACTCTTCTGCCATTTGTTGAGTGAAGTTAAACTTCATTGACTGAGGATTTGGCGTAGCTTCATAAAAAACTTCAATTTCTTTGGTACTCATGGCTTTCTTTTGCCTGTAAATAAGGAAA